>NZ_FOIN01000088.1 GCF_900102365.1 Thomasclavelia cocleata
CAAACTCAAAGTAAAATCATTGATGATTATTTGTATCTTAAAGAAAGTATTATACAGCATATATTTAACAATAATTATCATTCTGTACCTTTAAATGATTTAATCAAAGAATCTAGTTTGAGAAATAAAAACCTATCTTTTAATAATATATTATCAGTTAATAACTCATTAGGATTCATAAAACAAACGGAACAATTTGAAGAAAGAAAAGTAGCTAGTACTAATACATCAAACTATAAGATTGTCAAAAAAAATCAATATGCGTATAATCCTGCAAGAATAAATGTTGGATCTATTGCACGATTAAAAAATTTTGATATTGGTATTGTCAGTCCAATGTACATTATTTTTGAATTAAATACAACAAGAATAACATATACTTATTTTGATATATTTTTACAATCAACAACTTTTAAAAAGCAATTATTAAAAAAATTAGAAGGAAGTGTAAGACAGTGTCTTACATTTTCTGGAATGCAAAATATGTCTATAGAACTTCCTTCTATTGATGTTCAAATTCAGCTATCAAAAAAAATCAAAAATATAGATTTGAAAATTTTAATAGAAAAGAAATATTTAGAGCAGCTTAGAAATCAAAAGAAATATCTTTTAAGAAATATGTTTATATAAACATATTTCTTAATAAATAATTTTTTTGATTTTTATACTGATCCAATAAGCATTTTTCTATATTAATCTTTTGATGAAGTTTGCTTATAATTAAGCTTATTTCATCTTGTTTTTTTCTGTCTGGTATTGGAAAGTAAAGTTCACTAAATGCATCAATATTTAAATTTCTTCTGACAATACTTGCTCCTTGTTCAGATATAGTTTTATACATAAATAATGCTCGGCGTGTTTTCAATATCTCAGAAATATATATTGGATTAAACATTTTATTTATTTGATATATATGATATGAGGGTGAAACTAGTCCATTCTCAAACTTATCATTATAATTAATATTACCCATCCAAAGATTTTGAGGACTAATTATAATATCACCTTTATGAGTGATTTTATAACCAATATTATTTGAACTAGCCGCTTCTTTATTAAAATATTCTGATTGTAAAAATATTCCTTGTTTAGTAGAACTTAGTATTGGATATTGATTTTGAATAATACTTTTTTCAATTATTTCAGTTAATATTTTTTTTATTGGTAATGAATGATAATCTGTATTATTCCAAAATATATTATCTTCTATTGATTTAATTAGAGAAGTATATAGATCAATGATTTTACTTTGAGTTTG
>NZ_FOIN01000086.1 GCF_900102365.1 Thomasclavelia cocleata
AAAAAAAGACAAAAAAAAGAACCGGCAGCTTGCTATTGTCGCACCGCAGTACTATCTTCGCCGTTATGATGCTTAACTTCTGTGTTCGGTATGGGTACAGGTGTGTCCATCATGCTATCGCTACCAGATCTTCTTTTTTAAGCAATCCCTTTTGAGAATCACTCAAAACCGGATAATAGTTCTACTGCGTCTTTTGTCTTCCTTTTCTCTCAAGCCTTAACCTTTCTTCTCTAGGTTAAGTCCTCGACCTATTAGTATCAGTCCGCTTAACATGTCGCCATGCTTACACTCCTGACCTATCAACCTTATCGTCTTTAAGGGGTCTTACCTACTTTCGTAATGGGAAGTCTCATCTTGAAGCGGGTTTCACACTTAGATGCCTTCAGCGTTTATCCCTTCCATATTTAGCTACCCAGCTGTGCCACTGGCGTGACAACTGGTGCACCATTGATATGTCCATCCCGGTCCTCTCGTACTGAGGACAGATCTTCTCAAACTTCCTGCGCCCACGACAGATAGGGACCGAACTGTCTCACGACGTTCTGAACCCAGCTCGCGTACCGCTTTAATGGGCGAACAGCCCAACCCTTGGAACCGACTTCAGCTCCAGGATGCGATGAGCCGACATCGAGGTGCCAAACCTCCCCGTCGATGTGAACTCTTGGGGGAGATCAGCCTGTTATCCCCAGGGTAGCTTTTATCCGTTGAGCGACGGCCTTTCCATTCAGCACCGCCGGATCACTAAGCCCGACTTTCGTCCCTGCTCGACTTGTTGGTCTCGCAGTCAAACACCCTTTTGCCTTTGCACTCTGCGCTTGATTTCCATCCAAGCTGAGGGTATCTTTGGGCGCCTCCGTTACTCTTTGGGAGGCGACCGCCCCAGTCAAACTGCCCGCCTGACACTGTCCCGTTGCCAGTTCCATGGCATCCGGTTAGAACTCCAATACAAGAAGAGTAGTATCCCAACATCGACTCCTCACACACTGGCGTGCATGTCTCTCAGTCTCCTACCTATCCTGTACATCTTGCATCAAAGTCCAATATCAAGCTGCAGTAAAGCTCCATGGGGTCTTTCCGTCTAGTCGCGGGTAACCTGCATCTTCACAGGTACTAAGACTTCACCGAGTCTACAGCTGAGACAGCGCCCAAATCGTTACGCCTTTCGTGCGGGTCAGAACTTACCTGACAAGGAATTTCGCTACCTTAGGACCGTTATAGTTACGGCCGCCGTTTACTGGGGCTTCAATTCAATGCTTCGCTTTCGCTGACACATCCTCTTAACCTTCCAGCACCGGGCAGGCGTCACCCCATATACGTCGTCTTTCGACTTAGCATAGAGCTGTGTTTTTGGTAAACAGTCGCTTGGGCCGTTTCACTGCGGCTCATATCTCTATGAGCACTCCTTATCCCTAAGTTACGGAGTCATTTTGCAGAGTTCCTTAGCTATAGTTCTCTCGCTCACCTTAGGATTCTCTCCTCACCCATGTGTGTCCATTTTCGGTACGGGTTACTGTATGATTAACACTAGAAGCTTTTCTTGGAAGCCTGCTTCACGGACTTCTGTACTTGCCTCAGCTTTCCATCCGCTTCACGTCTTCGCCTTTCGACAGCCGGATTTGCCTG
>NZ_FOIN01000085.1 GCF_900102365.1 Thomasclavelia cocleata
ACATGAAAAAAACAGTAAATATAAAACAGATGTCTCGAGCAGAACTCGAACAAAAATATATGGAAATGGCTACAAAGGTGGAGCAGCTCTCGCAGGAGAATGCATGGTATCAGGAGCAGATAAAACTTCAGCAGAAGAAGCTTTTTGGAAAATCATCTGAAAAAGTAAATTCAGATCAGCTGTCACTGTTTGATGAGGCGGAAGTTGAATCAACACCTATAAATGATGAAAGCAGCCTAACTGAGCTAAAAGCTCACACAGGAAAAAAGAAAACAAAGCTGCTGAATCCTGATGAACTTAAAAATACAACTATTGACTATGTTCTAAGCGGTGAAGAGATGTCATGTCCTAAATGCGGTCATAATCTGCATGAAATGTCAACTCACATCAGAAGAGAGTTAATCTTTATCCCGGCAAAAGTTGAGATTATCAATCATGTCGAACATATATACAGCTGCCGCTACTGCGAAAACAATGATATAGAAGCAACGATCGTTAAAGCTGATGGACCTGCACCGCTGATTAATGGAAGCATTGCATCAGCTTCGCTGGTGGCTAATATAATAAATGATAAATATGAAAAGGCACTGCCTCTGTATAGACAGGAAGTGACATTTATGCGGATGGGAATAAATATAAACCGTCAGAATATGTCGAACTGGATAATTAAGGTGGCAAACAGCTATTTTAAAGCAATGGTTGAATATATGACCAGGCAGCTGTTAATGATGGAGTATATCAGTGCCGATGAAACTCCGGTGCAGGTTCTGCATGAGCCGGGAAAAGCAGCATCATCTAAATCATATATGTGGGTATATATGTCAGGGAGAAGCGAATCTAAGCAGATGGTTATTTATAATTATGAGCAGAGTCGCGCACATAAGCATGCCGTTGATTATCTAAAAGAGTATTCCGGAATATTACTGAGCGATGGATATCAGGCATACGATAAGATTGATAATATAGTACAGGCAGGATGCTGGGTTCATGTAAGACGTAAATTCAGTGATACCCTTGAACTGATACCAAAAAATGCTGATAAAAAAGGGACACAAACCTATAAGTGTATGCAACTGATTAGGAAACTCTTCAAGATAGAAAGTGATAATCAGGATAAATCGTATGAAGAGTTAAAAATAATCAGACAACAGGAATCAGTACCAGTTGTTGATGAATTTTTCCAACTATTGCAGGAGCTCAAAGGTGTAATACAACTAAAGTCACATTTAGGTGAAGCAGTTATATACGCTCTCAATCAGGAAGAGAAATTAAGAACTTACTTAAATGATGGGAGAATTGAAATTTCTAACAATGTGACGGAAAGAGCGATACGCCCGTTTACAATCGGAAGAAACAACTGGCTGTTCATGAATACAGTAAAGGGTGCAGATTCCAGTTCTTATATCTACAGCCTTGTTGAGTCAGCAAAACTAAATAATCTAAAACCGTATGATTACTTTAATTATATTTTAAGCATCTTACCTGGTAAGGACATGAATGACGAAAAATTATTAGAATCAGTAATGCCGTGGGCAGAACTACCAAAAGAATTATATAATCCTAAGAAATCATAGAAATATGATCTTTTAGTGCTCAATAACTATTACACCATTATTATAAACTAAATAATGGTGTTTTTAAGGTGTATGTTATTTGACGCTTAC
>NZ_FOIN01000084.1 GCF_900102365.1 Thomasclavelia cocleata
AGGGGCTGTAACGAAATAAAATAGTTAAGTTCCAAAACAAAAAAGACAATATCTCAGTGAGTTGCTGAGAAATATTGTCTTTTTTGGTATAATTAGATCATGGAAACAACGACTTTTTCACAATCTAATTACATTACTCATTATAACGCAATTCAGGTATCTTTGCCAATGAATATTGGAACAATTATTGATCCAGATGATGAGGTTGTTTCTTTCTTAAAGGTGATGGAAGGAGTGAACTGTTCTAAATATATTAAAAATGTCAGTCACCGGGGTAGAAAGGGATATGATAAGGGAATGCTGTTAAGAATTATTCTTTTTGCTTATATGATCAACGTTAGGGATTATCGCTCTATAGAAGACCGGTGTAAACACGATATACGCTTTATGCTGCTTGCCGATCATCAGCAGCCTTCTCATATGGCTTTTCAGAGATTTGAAAATGAGTATCTTAAGGGTACGATAGATGAAGTATTTTTTGATATTTCAAAAAATATAGGAACAATGATGAACATTGATGAATCCATTCAGTATATTGACGGTACCAAAATAGAGGCCAATGCCAATAAATATACTTTTGTCTATAAAGCCAGAATACTTAATGCCAGAATGAAGATGTTTAAGAATATCACTGAGGATACTGTTAAGATGAATATGGATACCGGTTTTAATTTTGAATATAAATATATGTACTGTGCTCAGGAGATCGGCTATACAGTACAGTATCTGATGGATGTAATGGTAAATGAAAACATTAAAATCGTATATGGAAAAGGCAAAAGGAAAAGTCATATCCAGAGATGGTATGATCGGTTTTTGTCATATTATACAAAGCTTGAAGAGTATGAGTACTGGTTATATATAATCGGTGAGGAAAGAAACAGCTGTTCCAAAACAGATCATGATGCAACGATGTGTGCAACAAAAATGGATTATTACTGCAATACCGGATTAAGTCGGCCATGCTACAACGTACAGACAGCAGTATCTGATGGAATAATAGTAAATGCCGATTTATTTCAGCGGCCTGGTGATACCAAGACATTCATCCCGTTTATGGAAAGATTTAAAGAGTACAGGGGATTTTATCCTGAATTTCCGGTGGCTGATGCAGCATATGGAAGTTACGATAACTACATGTACTGTTTAACACATGGTATTGATCCGGTGATGAAATACAGTATGTATGCCAAAAAGAATGAGGCAAAATTCAAAAAGAACATTTATAATCCGTTAAACTGGAAAACAGATGATAAGGGCAGTAAAATATGTCCGATGGAACATGTGTTTGATGAATATACTGGAGAAAGATATGATGAAAGTGGGGAATATTTAAAAATCATTCAGCGATATAAAAGTAAAAACACATGTGCAGGATGTCCTCATCGAGAAGAATGCTGCAAAGGAAAAGGTGAAAACAAAACAGTAAGCAGAAATGCAGTTTTAGACGAGTTTTATGCAGTTGTCGATGAAAACCTGTCCAGCGAGTTTGGAAAAGAGCTGAAAAAGCAGAGAAGTATCCAGGCAGAGGGAGCATTTGGGGTAATAAAAGAAGATATGAAATTCACAAGATTCACGAGAAGAGGAATAGAGAAGGTGAAAATGGAATATTTACTGGTGTGTACAGGATATAATTTAAAGAAATATCATAAATATAGATTAAGAGAAACGAAAAAACAGCAGATAAATTAGTGATAATCAATGATAACTCGAAGAAAAGTCACATTGAAAAGAGGAGTTTTAGCAGATGATACCCTCATTGCGCTCAAAAACAGCCAAAATAACATAAAATATTATTAAATATCGTGAGAGTTGCAATTATAGCAGGTAATTGCATTTTATTTTGCAGAAAAAAAGCTGAACGAATTCAACTTTCCTTTTAAAAAGTTATTTCGTTACAGCCCCTTT
>NZ_FOIN01000082.1 GCF_900102365.1 Thomasclavelia cocleata
GCTTCCATTTGTTTATTTTTACCTGTTGTTCCTGCTTTTTTTCCATCACTAACTTCTTCTAACCAACCATAATCTGCTACATGCGCTTGATAATTAAGTTTTATTGGAATATTTGAATTAATAACTTTTATTGTTGATGAAAGTGTCATAGTATTTTTACCTACTGGTAACGATACTACTAATTCAGTTTGTCCAACTTTATTAGCTTTAATTTTTTCAGTAGCACTATTATAAGTAGCTATAGATAAATCTTTAATCATTACACTTTTATTTAGGCTTGTTGAAGGATTTGCTTTAATTGTAAGATCAAGTTTCTTTTCATTTATACCTGATATATCTAAATTTATTTGTTTTAATAAATCAACACCAATAAATCCTTCCTTTCCTGTTTTATTATCCGTTAATTTATCACTACCATAAACCATTCCAACAGCTTCATTTTGTTTAGTTTTACTGATATCATAAAATACATTATTGGGTTGTTTATATTGGCTATAACTTATAAAATATTGACTTCCAATTATTCCACCACTACTTTTTTTACCACCATTTACAGTTCCATTAGCATAACAATTTTGAATTGTTCCATTTTTATTTAAACCAATTAAACCACCAACATTTATTCCCTGAGTTACATTTGCACTGCTATAACAATCTTGAATTATTCCACCACTTGATAGTACTCCTGCTATAGCCCCTGTTCCTAAATATTGTCCGTTATCACTTGCTTGATTAGATATTTTTCCTGATTTAATTGCAATGTTTTCTAGCTTTCCACTTACATTTCCAAAAACTCCAGTATGTGAAGTGTTGCTATTTGTAATTGTAACATTTTCAAAATTTAAGTTTTTAACAATTCCAATGCTTGATAAATTAGTTATAAAACCAGACTGATTATTAATTGTAAGATTTTTAATAGTAAAACCATCTCCATCTAAAGTTCCACTAAAATTAGAAATTGTTTGGAAATTATTAACATTACTTAGATCTATATCATTTAACAATTTAAATACTTTAGTACTATTTTTTCTAATTAAATCAAAATCATTAACACTGCTAATTAAATATGGCTTAGTAGTTGTTCCATCACCCTGAACTATTGGTACATTAATATCCAATGTTATACTATTACTGCTACTACTAGTAATATTAATAGTAATCCCACTATTAGTTCCATTACTATAAAATAATGTATCATTATTCCATCCAGAAGTTGTATTAAGTGGTTTACCAAAACTACTGCGGCCATTTTTACTTAAAACAGCTTGATTTAAATTTCCTTCTCCTTTACCACAACCTGTTTCATTTGGTCTAAAAATATATAAATAATCGTTTCTTCCAGTTGTTGTACCATTCATATTTCCATCTTTCACTTTAGAATTAATTCTATATACAACAACTCCATCATTAATACTTGTTTCTGACGTATTAACTTTATTGCGTTTTTCATAATATTCTACAATAAAATACTCATCTTTATTAACTGGTGAAACTATTTTAACAGCCCTTTTTTCATTTGGATTGGTATATTGTGGTCTATTTAAAGTTATACTTGTAGATCTATTTATTTCTGTTAAATTATTCCATCCTAAATTATTATATTCACTTGTCATATATGCCAAAATTCCTTGAGGATTATAACTTGTTGTAGCTGCCATCACATCATAAAACCCCACTGGATTACCAGTACTATTATAACGATACAAATCAACCAATCCTAAAACATGCATATATTCATGAATTATGGTACCATAAGTACCTTGATTCATTGAAAAAACACCACCTAAATAATTACTATCATAGGTATTAATCAAATTATAAGTATCAACCTTTTTGCCTTTTAAAGTAACATTTAAATTCATTCCACTTATTTTATGTGACCACAAAAGATCTGACCACTCTACTTTATCTTCAGTTACTTTATCTGCTTCAACGAAAAAAGAAATTGCATCTACTTTTCCATCATTATTTTTATCTAAATCACTAGCATTAAAAACTCTTTCAATGCTTTCTTTAGATTTAGATAAAATTTCATTTATTAATTCTTTTTCTCTTTCAACTGCTTGACTTGATGTATAACCATTTGGATTACTAGAACTTTTTTTCATATAATAACTACGATTTTTTGATAACTTTACTGATACTACATTTCCATTTCTATCTTGTGGAAAAAAAGTAGTTTGAGTAGTCATTTTATTATATGTATATTTTTCAACATATTCTTTTAATGAAATAATTGGTGCATTACCATAGGGTGTTATCATATCTCGATTTCCCTTATTCATGACAGCCTCAGCCTTACTTAATGTTTGCAAGTCATCAAGACTAGTTCCCGTTTTATCAGGAAACTCAACCATTATAGCAATATAATTATTCTTTTGAGGCATACTTGAACGTAAATAGCGATTTTGTGTTATTGGTTTAGTTTCCTCCCTTTCCAAACCATACATTTTTGTATAATCTAACAATCCCCCCTCATGTTCTTCTAATAATGTTGTATCTAGTTCATCATTTTTCCCATAAACAGAAATTACTGTAAATGAACTCATAACTAGTGAACTTATTAATACTATAATAACTAATTTAATTTTCATTATATATTCCCCTTTCATTTATATATGCAAGAAAATAATAATCCATTTTATCTATATATAATTTTATTATTCAATAAATAAAATCAAAATATTTTCTACTTATTATTATTTTACAATAAAAGCTTATACTTTTACTAGATAATTTATAAAAAAGAAGAATTAGAATATTTTATATTCTATATAATTCATAAAAAAAAGAAAGATTTAAAATAAATTTAAATCTTCCTATTTTTTTATAAATGGTCTTCCTGTTGCTCCTGGGGCATTTCCACCTTTTTGAACTACCCTTATCTCAATTGCCTCTATTCTTTTTGACAATCCTTCACTTCCTGCACTCTTTCCATTTGCTGTCCAGTCTAGCCATCCATAATCTGCTATATGTGCTCG
>NZ_FOIN01000081.1 GCF_900102365.1 Thomasclavelia cocleata
TGACTTTTTTCATGCCTTTTTCTCCGGCCTCTCTCCCTTTCCCTGAGTGCCTATTTAATTTACCATATCACTTCTCTTTTGTAAAGTCTTTTTTTACATTTTTCGACTTTTTATCTTTTAATCATTTCCATTAAAATAATACATCATTATACTTCCCGCAATTGCAACATTTAATGATTCGATTGTCTTAATTGGAATATAACCAATTTGATCACATTTAGCTAATATTTCTGCATTCATCCCATTACCCTCATTACCAACTACATATGCCATTTTTTCATTAATTGGAATCTTTTTTATATCAATACCATTTTCCAATGCACTTCCAATAATAAAAACACCATTTTCTTTTAAAACTGGAATCACCTTATTTAAATCACTATATATACAATTTATATGAAAATTGGCACCTTGCATTGATCGTAATAATTTATCATTATATAAATCTACACATCTATTTGACAAAATAACTTGATCAATTGAAAATGCTAATGCTGTTCTAATCAATGTTCCTATATTTCCTGGATCTTGTAAATCATCCAAAATTAAATAACGTTTACCTTTAATTAACTCTTTATTTTTATTAATTACACATTTTGCCATTATTGTTTGAGGTGATTTAGTAAAAGCTAATTTAGCCATTACCTCCTCACTAACTAAAATTACTGATAAATCACTACTAATAGGCTTCGTTGAAATTAAACATTCAACTTGATCAGCCTTTAAAGCCTCTGCAACTAGGTGCTCTCCTTCTATTAAATAATATCCTAATTCATCTCGATATTTTTTTTGTTTCAACTTAATTAACATTTTAATTGTATTATTAGTTGTTGAAGTAATCATATTCCAATCTCCTTTAATCGCTCTTCTTTCACCTTATAATCAGGCATTCGCTTTTCTATTTCCTGATAAAATAATTTTGAATGATTCGGTTGAATAAAATGACATAGTTCATGTATAATCACATAATCAATTAAACATTTTTCTAAATGAACTAAGACTAAATTAAAGGATACTTTATTTTGTTTTAAAAAACAAGCTCCCCAGCGAGATTTAAGTTTTTTAATTTCAATTATAGGCATATTACAAACAAAATCATTATTTAAATAATAATCTATTTGTTTTGATATGTAATCATATAATATTTTTTTTAAATTAGTTTCAATTACTTCTTGAATTTCATAATGATAAACATAAATTTTATTATCATGAAAAACAGCTTTATATTCACCCACATCTTTTAAAATTATTTGATAACATTGATTAAAAATATATACATAACCTCCATCAATATAATTATATTTAGGAAAATAATTATTAATCTGTTTTAAAATAGTTTCTTTATGATCATAGATTAATTTTTCTATATCATTAATTGAAAAAAAAGGTGAACTATTAACTATTACTTTACCTGAAATAATTTTTAAATAACATTTTTTAATTTTTTTTATGTTTAATTGATATTCAATAATTTGATTATTTAATTTTATTTTTCTTATTTCCATAATTTCCTCGTATAAAATCCAATAATATTCCTATAATAATTTAGGAGTGATAATATGGATATTCGTAATGCATTACTAACTAAATTGCATAATAGTTCTTTTAATGAATTAAAAGGAATTATTGATGAAGGTATAGCTTCTAGAGAAGAAACAATTCTTCCAGGATTAGGCGTATTATTTGAAAAATATTATAATTCCTTAGATAACAATCAGAAAGATGGAATTATTAATTCTTTATGCAATTTATTGAAATAGACTCAAAAATGAGTCTATTTTTTATAATATTTAATTTCTTCTTTAATTGATCTAATTAACATAAATAGAGTTAGTAAGATAAAATTAATTTTAAACAACTGATTAAAATTAATCATTGATATAATTATCAATATAATAAGTGGAATTACTGTACCATACGAAACTAACCGCTTACCATTAATGATAATCTTTGCATGCGTTTTATCTTCATTTCGAAATGTATCCATAATAATCTTATACATTTCAAATAACAAATAATTTAATATCCACAATAATAGAAAATAAGTAGTTATATAAAAATTATCTGTAAATATTTTTATAATTGCTCGTACAACAGTCATATTAAAATAATTTGAAAAATCATATACGAAAGAACACAATGTAATAATTAATGTTACTAACGCATTTCTAGCCAAATAAAATATTATAAAATCTTTTTTTAATTTATCCATAGTAATCACCTACTTGACGAGTAACAAGATCAATTGAAAAAACAAATTTATCATTATCATTACTAAATATTATCACAACACTTAAATCTTTATTTTTAAAATCATCAAAGTCTAAATAATATGTTCCATAATCATTTGAATTAATTAGATCTTTGCTTGAACCAGTTATCTTTTTAAAAACTATATAGTTATTATTATCCTCTTTTCCTTTTTTTGAATCTTTTAAATAACGATATTCTAATGATACAACAGGATATTCTTCTATTATATCTTTATTTGTTGTCTTTAAATTTCCTAAACGTATCATCCTTTTAGAAATACTAGCATTTTCAATACGATATTCTTTATTAGAACCATCTAGTTGCACTATAGGTGTTATTTTTAAATTTAATTTATTAATATTTTTATCACTTACACTAACTATTAATTCTGCTGTTTCTATATTATCTAAATTAACCTTTTTATTATCTTTAATTATCTTATCAATCTCATAATTTAATTTATCTTTAGAATAATCATCTAACTCTGTTTCATATTCAAACTTTTGTTCATTACTTTTTAATATTAATTTAATAATTGGAGTAACATTGGTTTCAAACATGTTACTATTTTTAAAAACAATTATACCATCACCTAAAGAAAAATTCTCTTCATTATGATATGCTTCAATATCTTCAACTTTTATATCATTATTTTCACCACTTAATAAATAATCATAATACACAACTTCACTATATGTTTGAAAAACAAAATTATCATACATATAAAATAATGTCATTGAAACTATTAAAGCAAAAATAATCGTAATAAATAAATTTTGTTTATTTGTTCTGTTCATAATTTACCACCTACTGTAGTATATTATAACTTATTTTAATGTATATAGAAAGAAAAAGAATTACTTACAAATCGACAACACTATTTTTATATAATATATAGAATCTCCACTCTAATTTATAAAAAAAGAACTGTTGTAGGTTCTCTACTAACAGTTCTAAGAAAATCTTATTCTTCAATTTTCTTTCTTCTTAATGTTACTACTGCTGCTCCTGCTAATAACATTACAACACCTAA
>NZ_FOIN01000080.1 GCF_900102365.1 Thomasclavelia cocleata
GAGATCATTGAAAACTAAACAGAATTAAGAAACACACGTCAATATCCGGAAGGATAGAAAAGAAAAAGAAGAGCTAAACAAACGAAGAGTTGTTTGAAAGATAAAACAATGGAGAGTTTGATCCTGGCTCAGGATGAACGCTGGCGGCGTGCCTAATACATGCAAGTCGAACGCGGGCACTTGTGCCCGAGTGGCGAACGGGTGAGTAATACATAAGTAACCTGGCCTTTACAGGGGGATAACTGCTGGAAACGGTAGCTAAGACCGCATAGGTAGGGACACTGCATGGTGACCGTATTAAAAGTGCTGCAAGGCACTGGTAGAGGATGGACTTATGGCGCATTAGCTGGTTGGTGAGGTAACGGCTCACCAAGGCGACGATGCGTAGCCGACCTGAGAGGGTGACCGGCCACACTGGGACTGAGACACGGCCCAGACTCCTACGGGAGGCAGCAGTAGGGAATTTTCGGCAATGGGGGGAACCCTGACCGAGCAACGCCGCGTGAAGGAAGAAGGAATTCGTTCTGTAAACTTCTGTTATAAAGGAAGAAAGGCGGATGGAGGAAATGACATCCGAGTGACGGTACTTTATGAGAAAGCCACGGCTAACTACGTGCCAGCAGCCGCGGTAATACGTAGGTGGCAAGCGTTATCCGGAATTATTGGGCGTAAAGAGGGAGCAGGCGGCAGCAAAGGTCTGTGGTGAAAGACTGAAGCTTAACTTCAGTAAGCCATAGAAACCAGGCAGCTAGAGTGCAGGAGAGGATCGTGGAATTCCATGTGTAGCGGTGAAATGCGTAGATATATGGAGGAACACCAGTGGCGAAGGCGACGATCTGGCCTGTAACTGACGCTCAGTCCCGAAAGCGTGGGGAGCAAATAGGATTAGATACCCTAGTAGTCCACGCCGTAAACGATGAGTACTAAGTGTTGGAAGTCAAATTTCAGTGCTGCAGTTAACGCAGTAAGTACTCCGCCTGAGTAGTACGTTCGCAAGAATGAAACTCAAAGGAATTGACGGGGGCCCGCACAAGCGGTGGAGCATGTGGTTTAATTCGAAGCAACGCGAAGAACCTTACCAGGTCTTGACATACTCATAAAGGATCCAGAGATGGATAGATAGTTATATGAGATACAGGTGGTGCATGGTTGTCGTCAGCTCGTGTCGTGAGATGTTGGGTTAAGTCCCGCAACGAGCGCAACCCTTATCGTTAGTTACCATCATTAAGTTGGGGACTCTAGCGAGACTGCCAGTGACAAGCTGGAGGAAGGCGGGGATGACGTCAAATCATCATGCCCCTTATGACCTGGGCTACACACGTGCTACAATGGATGGTGCAGAGGGAAGCGAAGCCGCGAGGCGAAGCAAAACCCATAAAACCATTCTCAGTTCGGATTGTAGTCTGCAACTCGACTACATGAAGTTGGAATCGCTAGTAATCGCGAATCAGCATGTCGCGGTGAATACGTTCTCGGGCCTTGTACACACCGCCCGTCACACCATGAGAGTTGATAACACCCGAAGCCGGTGGCCTAACCGAAAGGAAGGAGCTGTCTAAGGTGGGATTGATGATTGGGGTGAAGTCGTAACAAGGTATCCCTACGGGAACGTGGGGATGGATCACCTCCTTTCTAAGGAGAAAGGCATTATCGAAGATGATGCAGAAGAGAAGTGATGTTTCGAAGATACTGTTTAGTTTTGAGTGATACTCAGGTATGACTCGGAGATCATTGAAAACTGGATAATAGAAAATAAATTGCGATAGAAATAGAAAAAGAGATCGAAATAGTAAATGTTATTATTGAGGTCTTTCTAGAAAAGTCGAAAACTAAGAATTTTCATCACTAAAAAACAGAAATCGAAACGGATGGAAGTATTTTAGTAAATAGTTGAAAATAGTAATCAAGCAGACACCAAAATAGGTAAAGTAAGAAAGAGCGTATGGCGGATGCCTAGGCACAGAGAGGCGAAGAAGGACGCAGCAAACAGCGAAATGCGACGGTCAGCAGTAAGCATGCAGAGATCCGTCGATGTCCGAATGGGGGAACCCACCTGGAGTAGAGACCAGGTATCCTGAAGTGAATAAATAGCTTCAGAGAGGCGAGACTCAGGGAACTGAAACATCTAAGTACCTGAAGGAAGAGAAAATAAACGAATGATTCCCTAAGTAGCGGCGAGCGAAAGGGGAGGAGCCCAAACCGATCTGAGGATCGGGGTTGTAGGACTGTCGAAAAAGAGCAAGAAGACATTATAGGCGAACGGAATGGGAAGTCCGGCGAAACAGGGTGAGAGCCCCGTAGCCGAAATAGTGAAGAAGCTTGAGACAGCACCTGAGTACGGCGGGACACGAGGAATCCTGTCGGAATCCACCAGGACCATCTGGTAAGGCTAAATACTCCTCTGTGACCGATAGTGAACCAGTACCGTGAGGGAAAGGTGAAAAGAACCCCGGGAGGGGAGTGAAAAAGAACCTGAAACCATATGCTTACAAGAAGTTAGAGCCCGTTAAAGGGTGATAGCGTGCCTTTTGTAGAATGAACCGGCGAGTTACGATATGGAGCGAGGTTAAGCAGGATATGCGGAGCCGAAGCGAAAGCGAGTCTTAATAGGGCGAAAGTTGCATGTCGTAGACCCGAAACCGAGTGATCTAGCCATGACCAGGTTGAAGTTGGGGTAAAACCCGATGGAGGACCGAACCGACCCCCGTTGAAACGTTGGCGGATGAGTTGTGGCTAGGGGTGAAATTCCAATCGAACTCGGAGATAGCTGGTTCTCCCCGAAATAGCTTTAGGGCTAGCGTCGAGGTAAAGTCGTGTGAAGGTAGAGCACTGAATATGTGATGGCCCCATCCCGGGGTACTGAATATAATCAAACTCCGAATGTCACAAAGATATACTCGGCAGTCAGACAGTGGGTGATAAGGTCCATTGTCAAAAGGGAAACAGCCCAGACCATCAGCTAAGGTCCCAAAATATATACTAAGTGGAAAAGGATGTGGAGATGTCCAGACAACTAGGAGGTTGGCTCAGAAGCAGCCATCCTTTAAAGAGTGCGTAACAGCTCACTAGTCGAATGACTCTGCGCCGATAATTTACCGGGGCTAAGTATATTACCGAAGCTATGGATTTACGCAGATGCGTGAGTGGTAGGGGAGCGTTCTATGTACAGAGAAGCGGTACCGGAAGGAGCCGTGGAGAGCATAGAAGAGAGAATGCCGGTGTGAGTAGCGGAACGCGGGTGAGAATCCCGCGCACCGAAAACCCAAGGTTTCCAGAGGAAGGTTCGTCCGCTCTGGGTAAGTCGGGACCTAAGGCGAGGCCGAGAGGCGTAGTCGATGGACAACAGGTAGAGATTCCTGTACTTACGGTATGAATGAAGGAGTGACGGAGAAGGCTAGCGGATCCTGCTGCTGGAATAGCAGGTGCAAGCGAGGTAGCTGACAG
>NZ_FOIN01000079.1 GCF_900102365.1 Thomasclavelia cocleata
CAAATACAGTGTTAAATAATCCAGAAGCAAGCGAAGAACAAGTAAAGGCAGCAGTGGAAGGATTACAAGCAAGTATTGAAAAATTAGAAGTAAAAGCAGTAGAGAGTACACCAGTAAAACCAGGTGATACAACTACAAAAGGAAATGCAATTAAAACTGGAGATACAACTAGTATGATTGGTGCATTTGGATTAATGTCATCATTAAGTGTAATTGCATTACTTAAGAAAAAGAAATTTAATAAAAATAAGTAATATTAGAAGTGAATAAGTAAAAGCTTAGCTCACTACTTATTAATGATGGTGAGCTGGCTTTTGATAAAGCAATAAGAAAGGGAAAGTTTATGCAAGGGAATATAAAAAAATTAAAAAAAGCACCTTTATCGTTACTATTAGTAGCATCAATAGTTCTTTCAAATGGCTCATATTTAATTCAGGCTAAAGATAATACGCCAATTGTGTATAGCCAAGAGGTTTCAAACCTTACAGATGAGCAGTTAGCTTCATTGACTAATCCTATATTACAACAATATACTGCTGATGAATCTCATAAAATTTGGAGAATGACTAGTGATACTCGTCTTGCAATTTTAGCTAATCAAGAAAATCTTGATAATGAAAGATTGGCTGAAATAGTTAAATTAGTTAATAGTGAATTTATGGAAAAAGAAATTGTATCTAGTGCACCTTTTGCTATGGTATATGCTCAAGAAAAAGATGCAGGATATGGTGATGTATTAATTACTATTGATGACGTAAGTTCAATTACAGAAGAAACAACTAGTGAAGAAGCTTATAAAATAGAAATTGATGATAATGGTGTTCGTTTAACAGGAGCATCAGAAACTGCTGTATTATATGGATTAAGAACAATTCAAAATTTAATGATAACAAATAATGGATTGGTATATGGAACTATTATAGATTATCCATACATTGCTGAAAGACGTTTACATGTTGATTGTGCAAGAAAATATATTTCTAAAGATTGGTTTATTCGTCAAATTAGAGAAATGTCATATTTAAAAATGAATGCTATTCAAATGCATTTTTCTGAGAATTTAGGATTTAGAATCGAGTGTGAAACTGATCCATCTATTGTATCTGATCAATATCTTACAAAAGATGAAGTAAGAGAAATTTTACAGGAAGCTAAAAAATATGGGGTAAAAGTAATTCCATCATTCGACAGTCCTGGACATGTGGATCAAATTTTAAGAGCACATCCTGAATATGGTCAAGTAAATAGCTCAGGCGAACATTTTGCTTCAGGTTTAGATGTTACAAATCCAGAAGCTATTGCGTATATTAGAAGTTTATATAGTGAATATATGGATCTTTTTGAAGGATGTACTGACTTTCATATTGGTGGAGATGAATATATGGAATTTGACCGTGCACCATTCACTACCCAATATAAGAGTGTTTTAGATAATTATGCTAAGGCTAATATTGATCCAAATGCAACTTGGAAAGATGTTTTAGCTAATTATATTAATGAATTAGCTGAATTTGTCCATGATCGTGGTTTTACTCCACGTATTTGGAATGATGGTATTTATTATGGTGAAAATTCATATTATGAAAATCCACAAATGATCAAAATGCATGATTATATTGGAATTGATTTTTGGTCACAAATGTCATGGAATTCAAGTATTGCTAGATTAAATACATTTATTCAAAAAGGACATGATACAATTTATAATATTAATGCAAGTTTCTTCTACTATGTTTTAAGAAATTCTAAACCTACAGATGGAAGAGAACAACATTCTTTTGATAATTTGAACGCTGATCGTAAAATTTTTAATGAGTGGACACCAGGTAAATTCCAAGAAAATACTGTTGCAGATGATTCTGATTTCATTAAAGGTGCATCAATTGCTATTTGGTGTGATAATCCAAATTTAGTTGATGAAGATGTTATAACTGATGATGTTAGCGACGAATTAAGAGCGCTTGCAAGTAAGTCATGGAATGTTAGAAGTAATCAAATAACTACTTTTGAACAATTCCAAGATAATTATGAAAAATTAGGTAATGTTGCTGGTTTTGAAAAACAATCACAATTACCTGATTCAGGAGAATTTTTACTTGCAGAAGATTTAGGAAAAGTAACTTTAAAATATGTAAGCGAAAGTGGAAAAGTTTTAAAGAATGATGTAGTTAAATATGGAACAGTTGGTGAAGATTTTGAATTTAGTGGTGATAATATTTATGGTTATCGTTTAAAATCTGATCAAGCAGTAAGTGGTAAATACACAAAAGAAGGAGTTACATTTACATTTGTATATGAACTATATTGTGATAAAACTGAACTTGCAAATGAAATAAATAATCCATTATTAAGTGAAAATTACATCAGAGAAACAATTTCTGATTATAATTCTTTATACCAAACTGCAAAAGAAGTATATTTAGATGAAAATAGTGAGCAATTAGCAGTTGATGAAGCTTTAGCTGATTTGGTTAGTGCTAAAAATAAAGTTGTGGAATTAAAATATTATCCATTATATATTGAAGCTAATTATCCATTAAAAGATAAAGGTTATACAACAGGATATAGTCAATATCAAAGCGTAGTTGCTAATGCTAAGAATGTTTTATATAGTGAAGATTTAACAGTTGAAAAAATGAATGAAGCTTTAGCAGCAATTCAAACTGCAAAAGATGGACTAATGCTTCCAGATGGTAATGTTCCAAGTGTAAGTGCCACTGATGATTACTATTCTGTAGGAGTTTATCCAAGTAACAAATATAGTTATGATAAAATGTTAGATAATGATGAATCAACTAAATGTTGGTTTAATAAAGCCCAAGAAGTAGGTACAGAAATTGTATTTAGTTTTACAGAACCAGTTAATATGTCAAGTGTACGTGTTTTAACTCCTAGTGATGCTGGTGGCGATGCAATCGTAGCTGCAGATATTCAGATTTCAATGGATAATGAGAACTGGACAACAGTAGGATCATTTGATGATAGTAAGTTAGACAATACAGTGTCTTTTGATCAGACAATGGTAAAATATGTAAGAATTCTATTAACAGAAGCTAAGAGTAACTGGTATCAGATTGCAGAGGTTAATTTTACATTTGAACAAGTTCCAGAAGATAATACTTTAAGAGATTTGATTGCTGAAGCCAAGGAAATAGATTTAGAAGGAAAAGATATTGAAGCAGTTGCAGATTTTGTAGATGCGTTGATAGAAGCTCAAAAGGTTTATGCTGAAAATTCATTAGAAACACAAGTGGTAGAAGAAGCACTACAAAATGCGATTAATAATTTAGAAAAAGAAGTAACAGTAAGTAAAACAGCATTATCAATTGCTGTAGAAATGGCAAGTAATGTAACAGAAGCAGACTTAGAAAATGTAGTACCAGCAGTAGTAACTGAATTCAATGCAGCATTAGAAGAAGCAAGAGCTATCTTAGCTAATGATAATGCAACACAAGAAGAAGTAGATGCATCATTTGCAAGATTAGCAACAGCAATGCATATGTTAGAATTCTTAAAAGGTGACAAGGCTGAATTACAAGACCTAGTAGATTCAACAGCTGAATTAGTAGAAGGAAACTATACAG
>NZ_FOIN01000078.1 GCF_900102365.1 Thomasclavelia cocleata
AAGACCCCTTAAAGACGATAAGGTTGATAGGTCAGGAGTGTAAGCATGGCGACATGTTAAGCGGACTGATACTAATAGGTCGAGGACTTAACCTAGAGAAGAAAGGTTAAGGCTTGAGAGAAAAGGAAGACAAAAGACGCAGTAGAACTATTATCCGGTTTTGAGTGATTCTCAAAAGGGATTGCTTAAAAAAGAAGATCTGGTAGCGATAGCATGATGGACACACCTGTACCCATACCGAACACAGAAGTTAAGCATCATAACGGCGAAGATAGTACTGCGGTGCGACAATAGCAAGCTGCCGGTTCTTTTTTTTGTCTTTTTTTATTTCCTCGTACTTTCTTCTGGAATTTTTATTGTTGTAAATATTTATCTTTTCTATTGTCAAATGCCTTTAAAAACGTTATAATATTTAGGTATAATAACACGTTGATAAGGAGTAGTAGATAAGGAAGTTGTTTTAGAGAGGAAGATATTTTGGTGTAAATCTTCTACGATTGAATTATTGAATTCACCTTGGAGTGCGATTAATCATCGCCGTTTAGACTTCGTTACAGTCAATTAAGTGCATGATTATTAATCATGAATTAGGATGGTACCGCGATATAATCGTTCCTATTTGGAGCGATTTTTTATATTTTAGGAGGGAATTAAATGGAAAATGAATTATTAATGATTAAAGAAGAAGCATTGGCTAAGTTAGATAACTGTTCTTCTTTAAAAGAGTTAAATGATATTCGGATATTATATCTAGGTAAAAAAGGTCCAATACAAGAAGCTATGAAATCAATGAAGGATATGGCTGCTGAGGATCGCAAAGTTTTTGGACAAACTTCTAATTTAGTAAAACAGGAATTATCTAAAGCAGTTGAGGATAGAAAAGAAATTTTAGAGAATCAAGCTATTTTAGATAAAATTAATGAAGAACAAATTGATATAACTTTACCAAGTTATAAATTAGATCAAGGGACATTACATCCTTTATCAACAATTGTAGCTGAAATAGAAGAGTTGTTTTTAGGGATGGGGTATCAAATTGCTGAAGGTCCTGAAGTGGAAACAGATTATTTTAATTTTGAGTTAATGAATTTGCCAAAGGGTCATCCAGCACGTGATATGCAAGATACTTTTTATATTGATGAAAATACTTTGATGAGAACACATACTTCTCCGGTTCAGGCTCATGCAATGCTTGAAGCACAAGGTAAAGGACCAATTAAAGTTATTTGTCCAGGTAAAACATATCGTCGAGATGATGATGATGCTACACATTCTCATCAATTCATGCAATGTGAAGGATTAGTTGTTGATAAGAATATTACTATGGCTGATTTGAAAGGAACTTTAGAAGTATTTGCACGCAAATTTTTTGGTGAAAAACGTGAAGTACGTTTACGCCCTTCATATTTTCCATTTACTGAACCATCAGTAGAGGTGGATATTTCATGTCATAATTGTGGAGGAAAGGGTTGTTCAATGTGTAAACATACTGGTTGGATAGAAATTCTAGGTGCTGGCATGGTTAATCCTCGTGTTCTTGAAATGTGTGGATTTGATAGCGAAGTATATCAAGGTTTTGCTTTTGGAATTGGAATGGAACGAGTTGCTATGCTTAAATATGGTATTGATAATATTCGTGATTTCTATAATGATGATATTAGATTTTTAAATCAATTTAGTAGAAAGGAGTAAAGTAATGGATATTAGTTTAAAAGTATTAAATAGATATGTAAAAGTTGATGATCAGGATCCTGAAGAATTAGCTGATAGAATCACTTCAATTGGTTTAGAAGTGGAAGGAATACATGAACTGGCCAAAGGAAATAATATGACTATTGGTTATATTAAAGAATGTAATGCACATCCTGATAGTGATCATTTAAATATATGCCAGGTTGAAGTTAAGCCTGGTGAAATAAAACAGATTGTATGTGGAGCCCCTAATGTAGCTAAAGGACAGAAAGTAATTGTAGCTAATCCTGGTTGTGATTTTGGTGGAGGATTTGTAATTAAAGAGAGTAAAATTAGAGGTGTTGAATCTAATGGTATGATTTGCTCAATTGCTGAATTAGGCTTAGACCAGCGATTATTGAAACCAGAAGATAAAGATGGGATACATGTTTTAGATGCAGATGCACCTATAGGTGAAGATCCACTTGAATATATAGGGTTAAAAGATACGATTTTAGAAATAGGGCTAACTCCAAATCGTTCTGATTGTATGGCTTTGACTTCATTTGCTTATGAAGTAGCTGCCATCTTAAATCGTAAAGTCAATTTGCCAAAAGTTACTCCAAATGGAATTGATGGTAGTGAAATAAACGTAAAAGTTGAAACTGAATTATGTTCATTTTTTGGGGCGAAATTAGTTAAAGGTGTAACAACGAAAGAATCTCCAGCATGGCTTAAAAATGCTTTGATTGCAAGTGGTATAAAGCCAATTAATAATATAGTAGATATTTCTAATTTTGTGATGTTAGAAACTGGACAACCTATTCATATGTATGATTATGATAAATTAGATAAAAAAGAGTTCGTAGTTAAGACAGGATTTGATTGTAAGGAGATAATGTTAGATGGTGAAGAATATAAAATTGAGCCTAATGATATTATTGTTTCAACCGATGATGGAATTGGTTGTATAGCAGGAGTTATGGGAGCTAATAGTACTAAAATTGATGAAAATACAACTAATATTGTTATTGAAGCTGCTACATTTGATGGTGCAAGTTTGAGAGAAACAGCACGTCGCTTAAATTTATTGACAGATGCTTCTCAACATTATATTAAAGGAGCATTAAATACTGCTAATTCTTTAAATGTTTTAGAACGATGTGCTAATCTTTTGGTTGAATTAGCAGATGGTCAAGAAACTTATAAAAGTGTTACAACTGCTTTAAAAATTGAAGATCGTCATGTAAAAGTTAGTACTTCAAAAGTAAATGGATTATTGGGAACAAGTATAACTACTGATGAAATTAAAGATATATTTAGTGCATTAAAATTTGAATTTACTGCTAATGGTGAAGATTTTATTGTAAAAGTTCCAACTTATCGTAATGATATTGCACTTGCTGCTGATTTAATTGAAGAAGTTGCAAGAATATATGGCTATGATAAAATTCCTTCAACATTACCAGAAATGTCAATGACTGTTGGTAAAAGAACCAATGTACAAACTAAGAGACATTTGATTCGTAATTTATTAAAAGATCAAGGCTTACATGAAACTTTAACTTATTCATTAACATCACCAGCAATGGTAAATGATTTTAATATTTTTCATACAAATGATACAGTTAAATTAGCAATGCCATTAGGTGAGGAAAGAAGTGTAACGAGAAAATCAATAGTTGGTTCTTTATTACAAGTAATAAATTATAATCAATCTCATAATATCAAGGATGTTAATATCTTTGAATTATCAACTACCTACTCAAAAGATGTTGAGTTGCAAAATTTAGCAATTGCTTGTTGTGGTGAATATAATGGTTTACCATTCAAACAAATTTCATATAAAGCAGATTACTATTTAGTAAAAGGTTTTGTTGAAACGATATTTAAAAATTTAGGAATTGAAGAATCACGATATAAATTAGTACGTGCGAATCAAGATGATAAGAATTATCATCCTGGAAGAACTGCATACATTATGATTGGTAAAGAAATAGTTGGGGTAGTTGGTAATATTCATCCATTGTTGGAAAAGAAATATGATGTTAAAGATGTATATATCGTAGAATTAAATTTAACAACTCTACTAAATATGAAAACTAGTAAAGTTAAATTTACAGAAATTCCTATGTATCCATCTGTGAGCCGTGATATTGCTTTAGTTATGGATCAAGATGTTCCAACATATGATGTATGTCGTAAGATTATTCAAGCGAGTAAACAACTTGTTAAAGAGGCAAAGATTTTTGATGTTTATATAGGAGAACATATTGAAGCTGGTAAAAAATCAGTTGCAATCAATTTGCTTTTCCAAGATTCAAAAGGGACATTAGATGAAGCAACAGTAAATAACTCAATGAATAAAATTTTAGCTGCAGTGGAAAAAGATTTTGGAGCAGTACTAAGAGGTTAATAGTTATTTATGTAAAAAAACAGTACAAGAAAATTCAATGTCATTAAGTTAAGAAGATAAGAAAGAAGTCATAAGTATAGAATATAAAAAATCTATGCTTATGGCTTTATTTTATGTACACAAAAAAGTACAGTCTTGAAACTGCTTTTCCAAAGGTATATAATAGTCGTGTGTTAGTCAAACCTATAGTTGAAACATACGACTTTTTTGGCAGAAACATGACGTGTGCTTGTTCTTCCTGGTCGGACAGGAAGTATTTCTTTGGCTATCAGGTTCTCAACGGGTGATTTTTTACCCGTTTTTTTGTTTAGAAACCTTCTTATGATATGCGATGCCCTTGTAAAATTAATTTGATATGTATACTTTGTCTTCTTTTTTATTATCTT
>NZ_FOIN01000077.1 GCF_900102365.1 Thomasclavelia cocleata
AAGAAGTATTAGGAAATGAAAAAGCAACACAGGCAGAAGTAGATGAAGCATGTGATGCATTAACAAGAGCATATTTGAACTTAAGATTAAAACCAAATAAAGATTTATTGGCAGATTTAATCAATAAGGCAAATGGGTTAAATGCTGCAAGTTATACAGCTAATACATGGGCAGTAGTAGAAAATGAAGTAATAAAAGCACAGGCAGTATTAGAAGATCCAGAAGCAAGTGAGGCAGAAGTAAAAGCTGCAGAGAAAGCTTTAACAAAAGCAATAGAAGGATTAGTAGCAAAACCAGGAAATACAGTAGATACTAGTACACCAGTAAAACCAGGAGATACAACAGTAAGTATAAAAACTGGAGATAATGGTTTAACTGGAATCTTTGCAGGATTAACAATGTTAAGTTTAGCAGGACTAAGTTTATTAAGAAGAAAAGAAGATTAATAAATTTAAATAAAAAAGACAATGTCTAGTTTAATATCTAGAGATATTGTCTTTTTGTTTTAGTGTTAATTTTTATGTTATTTAGTATGGGGTTTAACAGGAATAGAATGATATAGTATTAAGCTAATAATTATATCAAGTTATTTTTTGATTTAATAAAAAGGTATAAATATTAGGTTGTAAAAAGTAGGATTAAAAAGTGTAAATATTTAATATAAAACTACAAATCTATTTTCTTGAAAATAATATATAATAATTTTGTGATTATAAAATTGGTTACATGAAAATATTGAATATAAGAAGTTTATAAAATATTATTTTTGTATCATTGGGTTTCATTAATACAAAATTTGTAGTTTTTAATTGAAGAAATATATTTTATTTTTTGATAAATTATGATGAAATTTTTAAGATAAGTTTTTAGTAATATATTAAAAAAATATTCTAGTTTCTTGTAAAGTTATTCAATAAGTTAAAATTTTTAATTATTAATAAAGATTTGAAGATGATGGAAATTATAAATATGTATAGTGGATAATTATAATGTAACAATATAAAAAATATTAATTTAAACAATTTTCTCAGATGTTTATAAATAATATATATATTATTTTATTAAATGGATTATTATGTTCTTTTTAAATTATAATGGAAAGAATAGTTTTTTGTGTAATTAAAGTAAAAAATCACAGGAGGAGGTTTTTATGAGAAAAACAAGTATAATAGCATTTAAATTATTTCTTGCTATTTGTTGTGTTGTATCATTTTTATCCTTAAATAAGATAGCTGGAATACAGGCGGTAATAGATGATGAAGAATATGAAATTATTGATGACACTGATTCTAGATTTGTTTATTCTGGTAATAATGATGCAAACAATGGCGGATGGGGATCATGGTCTGATGGCAGTGGTAAACCTGAAGTGACTGAACATTGGAGTAATAGTGCAGGAGCTACATTAGAGATTAATTTTAGTGGAACTAAACTTGAACTTTATGGAAAAGCAGCTGCTAATCATGCAATGTTTAGTGTAAGTATTGATGATGGTGAAGCAATTGAATGTGATGCTTATTCTGCTCAGACTATAACTGAGAAAAAATTATATGAAAGTGATGTACTACCAGCAGGTGATCATAAAGCTCTAATTACAGTATTAGAGAAAAGAAATGCAAGTTCAACAGGATCTGGTAGTGTATATGGTGTACAGTTTGTTTATGCAAAAGCTTTTGGAAGTCAAGGCGTAGTAGAAGAATTTCCTGGCTATTCAATTGTAGAGGATATGCAGATAACTGAAACAGACGAATTATTTAAAGTAAAATATAATGGAGTATGGTCTGGAGGTTCAACATATTATCCACAATTCCATGATGGTTATGAACACTATGCACATAATGGAGATTCTTATGAAATTCGTTTTATTGGAACAAAAGCAGAAATTTGGGCAAGTGTTGATCCAGGACATGGAGTATATAATGTAACAATTGATGGGGAAGATGCAGGGCAAGCTAATGCTACAGCAACAAGTCGTGTTAATCAACAATTAATTTATACATCACCTGAATTAGAAAATGGTGAACATGTCATGAAAGTTGAATTAAAAGATCAGCAAGAAATGGCAATTCAGTTAGATTATTTGAAAATTTATCATGAAGAAATTGCTGCTACTTCTATATCTTTAGATCGTAATGAAGTTACTTTGATACCAGGAGGAAGTGCAGAGTTTACTGCTTCTGTTGAACCATGGGTAGCAAATAATAAAGAAATTACTTGGGAAAGTAGTAATGTTGATGTTGTGACTGTTGAAGATGGGGTTGTTACAGCTGCCAGTATTGATACTAAGCAAACAGCAATAATCACTGCTCGTTCAGTGGAAGATAAAGATGTTTATGTACAAGCTACTGTAACAGTAGATCCAGCTATTGCTTTTATGAATGCATATGTTGGTAATGAAAAGATTTTAGATACAGAAGATGAGTATGAAGATCTTGTAACAGAAACTCGTAGTAGTTTTGAAAGAACAGCATGGAAAGGTGATGTTGTTAATTCAAAAGTTGTTGTTGCAACATTAGGAAAAGATGTAAAAAATGTAGAAATTAGTGCATCTGACTTAGTTAGTGAAAATGGCTCAAAACTTTCAAAAGAAAATATTGATATTAAATGGTTAAAAGAAGTTGCAGCTAATATTGGACGTGGAAATAGTTCTGCGCCTATAAAAAATTTCCCAGATGTTATTCATCAGGGTGGAACTAAAGATATTTCTGCAAATGATGTACAGTTTGCATGGGTGCAAATTACAGTACCAGAGGATATAGCAGCTGGCACATATACAGGAATGATTAATGTAAGTGCTGATGGATTAAAACAGCCATTTGAGCTTAAATATACAGTAGAAGTACTTAACTTAGTACAACCTAAACCAGAAGCAACAGAAATTCAAATTTGGCAACATCCATTCTCAGTAGCAAATTACTACTTAGGATTGGGTCAAAATCCATCTGGAGGAATTTCAAACGAACTGGCAGAAGATTTCTATTTCACAGAAAGACATTTTAACTTAATGCGTGCTTCAATGAAAGAATATGCTGCTATGGGTGGACATGATGTAGTAGCAAATATAGTTGAAGAAGCATGGAATCATCAATCATACTATAATGATCCATCAATGGTAAAATGGACAAAGAAAACAGATGGAACATTTGAATTTGATTATACATGGTATGATGCATGGATTAATTTCCAAATAGAGTGTGGAGTAATAGATCCAGACAATGGAGTAGGACAAATTAAATGTTATAGTATAGTGCCATGGAATAATCAAATTGCTTACTATGACGAAGCAACAGGAAAAACAGTAAAGAAATCATATACACCTGGAGCAACTGATTGGACAGAAGTTTGGGAATCTTTCTTGACAGATTTCATGAATCATTCGAAAGAAAAAGGATGGTTTGGTATTACATATATCTCTATGGATGAAAGAGGATTAAGTCAGTTAGAACCAGCAGTTGAAATGATTGAATCTGTTACGGATGAAAATGGAAAACATTTTAAAGTTTCATCTGCATTAAATTATTCAGCACCTGAGTATTATGATTTTACAGATCGTATAGATGACATTTCTATTAATTTAGGTAACACTAATGTTAGTCAAATGAATGCATTATCTAAACATCGTAATGAGTTAGGGTTAACAACTACTTATTATACATGTACAGGTGATTATCCAAGTAACTTTATCCTTAGTGATCCAGGTGATAATTATTGGAATATGTGGTATACAATGACACTTGGAACAGATGGATATATGCGTTGGGCATGGGATAACTATGTATACGATATGCATGGAAATATTTCATATCGTTATTGGGAACCAGGAGATGGATGGTTCATTTATCCTATGGAAAGAGATGAAATTGATGAAGATTACAATGCATCTTTCTATAGTACACCACGTTATGAAATGTTTAAACAAGGTATACGTGATGTAGCAAAAGCAAAATATTTACAAGAACAAAGTGAAGAATTGAATGTTGAAATTGATGAATTAATGAAATCAATGAAACGTCCTACAAGTGGTGGAAATGGATATGGAAGTGCTGTAGCAGCAAACCAAGCTCAAAGAATGTTAGCACATTCTGAAACAGAAAGAGTATATAAAACAATTTCTGATTTAGCACGTGAATATACTTCTACTATAGATCCAGTTGTTGTTAATAAAATAGCATTACAAATAGCTGTAGAAATGGCTAGTGCTGTAACAGCAGAAGATTTAGATAAAGTAGTACCAGCAGTAGTAACTGAATTCAATGCAGCATTAGAAGAAGCAAGAACTATCTTAGCTAATGATAATGCAACACAAGAAGAAGTAGATGCATCATTTGCAAGATTATCAGTAGCAATGCATATGTTAGAATTCTTAAAAGGCGACAAGACTGAATTACAAGATCTAGTAGATTCAACAGCAGAGTTAGTAGAAGGAAACTATACAGAAGAAAGCTGGACAGCATTACAAGAAGCATTAACAAATGCAAATACAGTATTAAACAATGAAAATGCAATGCAGGAAGAAGTAGATGAAGCATATG
>NZ_FOIN01000074.1 GCF_900102365.1 Thomasclavelia cocleata
TTATACCAAAAAAGACAATATTTCTCAGCAACTCACTGAGATATTGTCTTTTTTGTTTTGGAACTTAACTATTTTATTTCGTTACAGCCCCTTTTTTAATTATTAATTCCTTGATGTGGAGCAAATGAGCTATCATTTATAGCCTCAAACCGATATCCACGAGCTAAATAATTCTCAATGATTGCAGGTAAAGCCTGAACAGTTGTCGATTTAGCACTTGTATCATGAAAAAGAATATTTATATTATTAGATTTACTTGAAGTCGCATTAGCAATTAACTTGTTAACTGGTACATTATTACCAGAAGCATCAGTTGAATCACCATTCCAATCATAATACTGATACCCCCGATTTATAACCTCTTTTGATAAAGTTGTCATGATTCCAGGTGTATGTTTACGAGAAACAGTATTTGAAGAACCACCAGGAAAACGAATATATCTAGGTGTATAACCAATTAGATCTTTTACCATATTACCAACTTTTGTTAAATCATCAAAATAAGCATCAACTGATGAATAAACAGTTTTATAATCATGACAATATGTATGCAGCCCAATCGTGTGCCCTTTATCATGAGCTTCTTTAATCAAATAATTATAATTTTGATTAGTTCCAGTAACAAAGAATGTTGCTTTTGCATTATATCGTTCTAATATTTCTAATATCTTTTGAGTATTAGCAGAAGGACCATCATCAAAAGTTAAATAAACAATTTTTTCATTGCTTTGTTGTGACGTACCTATATCTTTCTTTTCAACAACTTTAATAACACGTTCTTTTTTTGTCTTATTACCTGAACGGTCAGTAGCAATATAAATTGCTTTATAAGTTCCTAATTTATTTATGTCAACTTTTGAATTATCAATATCCAACTTAGGATTAGGATCACGATTATCGGTTACACTAACTCCACTATTGTAATCAGGTTTTCCTCCCTTAGCAACTGTCAGTTCACTAATTCCATTAATTTCTGGAGCAGTTTTATCTTTAACTAGTTTAACTTTAGCCTTTTTCTCACTTATATTACCAGCCTCATCAACTACCTGCACAACTACAGTAATTTCTCCTTCCTTATCAAATTGATAATCTTCTTTAAACTTTACAGTAGTTTTAGTTGCATCCTCAATATTTTTCACCATACTTTTAGGATCAATTTTCATCCCTACATCAAGATCTAAATCTATTATTTCAAATTTAGGTTTTTTTGTATCAACAACTTCTACACTTACTTCATAATCTTTATCATCATAAGTATAAACAATCGTATATTTACCTAACTTATTATAATTAACATCTTTTGTATTAATCTTTACATCCTTAATTTTCCCATTTTTAACTTCTAATATATTTTTAACAGCATCAAAATCCTCATTAATTTCAACTTTAACACTTTCCTCTTTAAAAACAATTGGACATTTTGTAACAAAATAAGCAACAACTCCAGTTATTATTAAAAATAATAAAATTACTATAATCGATATTTTCCCTCTCATCGAAATGTTTTTCAAACTAACCCTTTTCATTTACCTCACCTTTCTTCTATATTGTTATATTACAATAAAAGACAAAAGTAAACAACATTTATACTTCTTAAAACTAATTAAGATATGTCACAAAAAAACTTTTTTATCCAAACACTAAAGCTTTATTATAACCTCACACATAATTTATTTCATAATAAAAAGAGTAACAAAGTTACTCTTTAACAATACTTCTTACACTAACAATTCCCTTTGCAGATTCAATTCTTTCAATAATATCTTGACGAACTTCATCATTAGTATCAATTATTGTATATGCATATTCACCACGTGAACGATTAACCATATTTTCAATATTTAAATTATGATCAGCAAATAATTTAGAGATATTTGCTAAAATATTCGGAACGTTTTTATTAATTATACATAATCTCGTTTTAGAAATTCTTGCTTGATTTACATCAGGAAAATTTACAGAATTAATAATATTTCCATTTTCTAAATATTCTATAACTTCTTTAACTGCCATTTTAGCACAGTTATCTTCTGACTCAGGTGTACTAGCTCCTAAATGTGGTAAAATAATAATATTTTCTTGTCCAATTAACTCTGGTGCTGCAAAATCACTAATGTACTTACCAACTTTACCATTTGCAACATTAACTAATAAATCTTCATTATTAACTAAATCACCACGAGCAAAATTTAAAATTTTCACACCATCTTTCATTTGAGCAAAAGCATCTTGATTCAAGAAACCTTTTGTCTCTGAATTACTTGGAATATGAATTGTAATATAATCACATTCTTGATAGATTTCATCTAATGAAATCGCATGTTTAGCATGCTTAGATAATGCCCAGGCAGCATTTACACCAATATAAGGATCATAACCTTTAACTTTCATACCAAGTTTAATTGCAGCATTAGCAACATTAACACCAATTGCCCCTAAACCTATAACACCAAGTGTTTTCCCTTCAATTTCAGGACCAACAAAGTTACTTTTACCTTTTTCTGCAGTTTTAGCAACATTTTGATCATCTTTTAAAGTATCAACCCATCTTATACTTTCAATAATTTTACGTGATGATAAAAATAACGCACATAATACTAATTCTTTAACTGCATTAGCATTAGCACCAGGTGTATTAAAAACAACAATTCCTTTTTCACTACATTTATCAATTGGAATATTATTTACCCCAGCTCCTGCTCTTGCAATTGCTTTTAAATTTTCACCAAAATCATATTCATGTAAAGAAGCAGATCTAACTAAAATTGCATCTTCATTAACCATCTCTTCATTATAACTATAATTTTCATCAAAAACATCTAAACCTATTTTAGATATTTTATTTAATAATTTTATATTATACATAACAACTCTCCTATTTATTTGATGCTTCAAAATCTTTCATAAAGGCAATTAATTTTTCAACACCTTCAATTGGCATAGCATTATATATAGATGCTCTAATTCCCCCAACAGAACGATGTCCTTTTAAATTAGTCATCCCTGCCACAATACTTTCCTTAACAAACTTAGCATCTAAATCCTTATCTGGAGTTGTAAATGTAACATTCATTAAAGAACGATTGTCTTTATTACTATGACAAATATAAAAATCACTTCTATCAAGATAATCATATAATAGATTAGCTTTCTTTATATTTCTTTCTTCCATTACTTCTAATCCACCTAAATTATCAATCCATTCTAATACTAAACCTAAAACATAAATTGCATAAGCTGGTGGTGTGTTATACATTGAATCATTATCAATCATTAATTTATAATCTAACAATACAGGTGTTGTTGGAGCTACTTTTTGCAACAAATCTTCTTTAATAATAGCTACTCCTAAACCAGCAATCCCCATATTTTTTTGTGCTCCTGCATAAATCATTCCATACTTAGATACATCAACTGGCTTTGATAAAATATTTGAAGACATATCCACAATTACAGGAACACCGTTTGTTTCAGGAACATATTTCCATTCTGTTCCATAAATTGTATTGTTTGCACATAAATGTACATAAGAAGCTTCTGGATCTAAATTTAATTCATCTTGGGTTGGAATATGTTTAAAGTTATTAGCACTACCATCATAGGCAATATTAATTTCTCCAAATTTTTTTGCTTCTGCTGCTGCTTTTTTACTAAACGCCCCAGTGATTATATAATCAGCTTTACCATTTTTTAATAAATTCAATGGTACCATTGAAAATTGTTGTGTAGCCCCTCCTTGGATAAACACGATTTTATAATCATCAGGAATATTCATTACTTTTTTTAATAATCCTTTTGTTTTTTCAAAAATGTCTAAGTAGGAAGAGGATCTATGACTCATCTCCATTACACTCATCCCACTATTTTCATAGTTCAACATTTGTTTAGCCGCTTTTTCTAAAACAGGCACAGGCAACATTGAAGGACCTGCAGAAAAATTAAATACTCTCTTTTCAGTCATATAAATACCTTTCCTTTCTTGTATTGTATTTATTATATTGTATACAATTATTTTTGTAAAGTGATTTTATAAAAATTGTATACAATTATTCAAAATTAACCAATTATGCCATATAATCCATTTCATTCTTATATACACCATCATAATATATGTTAAAATTCATAATTTATGATATCAAAAAACTTTAATTACAATTCAATATTTAATGCACTAAAATAGAAACCTCTTGCATATATCTTTTAGCTAACTCCTATAATTATTTATATAAAAAAGGCTGATGATCTTTCAACAGCTAAAAATACTGTTAATTCATCACAGTCTCTTTTTACATTGTTTTTTCATAAATATCAATAATATTAGTTCCTACATGACTAGGTTGATGAGCATCACTTGCAGTTATCATTTCTACTCCATGTTCTTTTAATATTTTTAATAACTCATCACATAATCCTATATCTTTATGATTATAGCGGTAATAACAACCTGTGTTATTTTCTGCTTTAACATGATGTTCCACTAATAAATCAGCTAATTTATGATATGTTGGAACTAAATCATAATCAGGATAATAATTGAACATCTTAATTGTATCTGGATGTGCTAACTGCGTAAATATATCAGATTTAACAAGTGAAAATACTAATTCATAATATCTTTTATAAATATCATTAACATCGTATTTATCCCACAAGATTTCTTTAGAAAAAGTCATATCATATAATTTACCATCAATAGAATGAATTGCTCCAACTATAAAATCATAATGGTACTTTTTTAAAACATTTCTAATATAATCTTCATATTCAGGAACATAACAAACTTCTAAACCAAAAGAAACATCTATTGGCAAATCCATTTCTTTTACTTCTCTAATTAAACGATCATAATCATCTAAAGTATCTTTGAACTTCATCTTTTTATTTTCCAGCCATTCTTTTTGTAATGGCTCTTCTTTTAATTTGGCATAAATAGGCTCAAACTCTTTAAAACGATGTGTATGATCCAAAATTTGAATTCTAGTTAATTTCTTTTTTACTGCTTCATCAACAAACTGTAAAACATATTCTTTATTTAATTCCCCATACTCTAAATGCATATGTCCATCAATCATTATTAATTCCCCCAATCTTTATTTGATTATATGCAATAATAATTAAATAGTACAGTAAAATGATAAATAATTAATAAAATAAATATAGAGGAAAATAGTATCACTAAATTCCTCTATAACTTTATTTTAAATTTTAATTAACTCTTTTTCTTTTTTTATTTCCATAGAATCCTAATGAAGCAATTGCTAAACCTAGTAATGGATACATCATATTTGTTGTATCTCCAGTTTTTACACTTGCTGTTGTATCTCCAGCTTT
>NZ_FOIN01000073.1 GCF_900102365.1 Thomasclavelia cocleata
ACCTTGAAACTTCTGCAGGCATCGCTAACTGGATTGGAAATAGGGTCGTTAGGAAGGAAACTAAGAAGAAAGCATTCAAATTTATATAAAAGTTTTCTAAAGATATTTAATAAAGAAACAATAAATGATATAATCATAACCATGGTAATTACACTCCTTTGTGATTGTTGTGGTGACTTCATTATAGGATGTAGTTACCTTTTTTGTATAGAGAAAAAGGGTTAAGTTTATAGATTAATTTCAGGGGAAATTGATCAGGATATATAAAAAACCAAGGTAGAATGAGGTTTTACAGTGAAAAAGACATATAAAAAACTAACTGTTTTTTGACACTACCATTATTTTACAGGGGAAATTACGATGAAGAAAATAATTGGGTTGAGTAAATCTGAGGTCAATTTAAAGATTAAAGAGGGAAAAATAAATATTGCACCAAAACCTGTTGTTAAAAGTAATTTACAGATTATTATTGGTCATGTTTTTAATTTATTTAATGCATATAATTTTATTATTGCTGTTGCTTTAATTTCAGTACAAGCTTATTCTAGTTTATTTTTTGTAATTATAGTTGTTTCTAATACCGTTATTAGAGCAAGACAAGAAATAAAATCAAAAAATATGATAGCAAAATTAAACCTTATCGTCTCACCTAAAACTAAAGTTGTTCGTGATGGAGTCATAAATTTAATTGATAATGAAGAAATAGTTCTAGGTGATACTGTCTATTTTGAAACTGGTAACCAAATTAGTGCAGATACCAAAGTTATTGAAAATAGTGTTGAAGTAGATGAATCTTTATTAACTGGTGAAGCTGATCCTATTACTAAAAATCCTGGTGATATGCTATTATCAGGGAGTTTTATTTTAAGTGGTGGATGCTATGGTGAAGTTATTCATGTTGGAAAAGATAATTATGCCAACAAAATTACTGACCAGGCAAGAACTCGAAAACCAGTTAGCTCAGAATTATTAAATACTTTTAATACTGTTACTCGCTATACAAGTTACCTAGTTTTACCACTAAGTATTTTAATGTTATATCAAGCTTATATCATTCGAGATCAAAGTATTACAAGTACAATTGTAAATACTGCTACTGCTCTTTTAGGAATGTTACCTAAAGGATTGGTTCTACTTACTAGTCTTTCTTTAGCTGCTAGTGTTGTGAAGTTAGGTAAACAAAAAACACTTGTTCAAGAAATGTTTAGTATTGAAACTTTGTCTAGAATAGATGTTCTTTGTTTAGATAAAACAGGAACTCTTACTGAAGGAAAAATGGAAATTGAACAAGTAATTGATTTAGATAACCCTTTTTCATACGATACCCATGAAATCATGTGTTCTTTTGTTGCAGGCTCATTAGATAATAATATTACTTTTCAAACTTTAAAAAAATATTATAATACCCCTGCTAAATATAAAACATTAAATCGAATTGCTTTTTCTTCGGCCCGTAAATGGAGCGCAATAGAATTAGAAACAATTGGTACTATCATTGTTGGAGCACCTGAAATTATTCAACCTAAATATCAATTACCAGAACATGTAGTCTCAATGGCACAAAGTGGTGCCCGAGTTTTAATGATTGGTCATCATAATAATATTAATATTATCCAAGAAACAATTAATCAAACTACACCACTTGGTTTAATCATTATTAAAGATCCAATTAGAAAAGATGCTAAAAAAACACTTGCATTTTTTAGTGACAATGATGTAAATGTAAAAGTGATTTCAGGTGATAATCCTGCTACTGTTAGTGCAATCGCTTTACAAGCTGGTGTTGTTAATGCAGATAACTATATTGATGCTTCTACAATTAAAACAGATGAACAATTAGAAGATGCAATTTTAAATTATAATGTTATTGGTCGTGCTACCCCTTTTCAAAAGCATAAAATGATATTATGTTTACAAAAACATAAACAAAAAGTAGCAATGACTGGAGATGGTGTCAATGATGTATTAGCATTAAAGGATGCAGATGTTTCAATTGCAATGGGTTCAGGCTCAGATATTGCCAGACAAGTAGCTCAATTTATTATTATTGATGGTAAATTAGAAACTTTAGTTGAAGTGGTTCGAGAGGGACGATTAGTTATTAATAATGTAACACGTTCAGCATCAATGTACTATTTAAAAACTATTTATACTATCCTACTATCTTTTTTATCTATTCTTTTGAACATTCCTTATCCATTTATCCCTTTTCAAATGACATTACTAGATATGTTCATTGAAGGTTTCCCATCTTTTATGATCTTATTTGAACGAAACATTGAAAAACCTAAAGAATCTATTACTCATCATGCTTTAAGATATTCTTTACCTAATGCCCTAACAATAGTTTTAAGTGTTGGAATAATCAAACTATTAGCTCCTTCATTTCATTTATCGTTACCAGAAGTATTTACAATTTTATATTTTATAACTGCATTTATTTCTATTCATATGATTTATCGTATCTATTGCCCAATCAACTGGTATCGAGGTGGAGTTCTAGTTATTGATATAATTGGATTTATTTTATCCACCCCCATCTTCTGGCCATTATTAGAAATGCATAGCTTAAATTCAAAGTTAATTAGTTATATTTTAATAACAATTATTATATGTATTCCTGTTTTAATTATTCTTACAAGATTAATTGGTAAATATTTAAATAAAATTCAAACTAAATCTATTAATTAAATGAGAAGATTAGTTTACAATGTCATCAATTTAACGACAATAAAAGGATATGATTTGCATATTTATGTCTACTCATATCCTTTTTCTTTTTGGAATGTTAAAAAAGTGCATTTCAATGATTTTTAAAATTTCAGTATATAACAGTGTAGATTCTATTTTAGCCTCATCAAAAAAGATAGTTATCTTGATTAGATTTCTACCTGTTATAATCTTCTTAAATTGACTACATTGAAGAAGATTAGTAAATCTTTTTTTATTGCAAAATATTAAAAAAAATTATAGAAACACTATATTTTATAATCTTTTAGTGCTATAATTTAATTAAAGATGGCCTGTTGGTGAAGTGGTTAACACTCTGGATTCTCATTCCAGCATGCAGGGGTTCGAACCCCCTACAGGCTACCATATCAAAAATAAAAGCAGGAATATTTTCCTGCTTAATTTTTATATTTGGCTGGGGTACCTGGATTCGAACCAGGGAAATGGCAGATTCAGAGTCTGCTGCCTTACCGCTTGGCTACACCCCAATGTATATATATACTTTACTACTTTTTTCAGAAAAAGAAAAGGAGAAATTTAAAAAAATGCAAAAAATTCGTACACGTTTTGCACCTAGCCCTACAGGCTATATGCATATTGGAAATTTAAGAACTGCTCTTTATAGTTATTTAGTTACTAAACACAATAATGGTGACTTTATTTTAAGAATTGAAGATACTGATAGACAGCGAGAAGTTGCTGGAGCAATTGATATTATTTATGATGTTTTAAATGATACAGGTTTAAATTACGATGAAGGACCTTTAAAACCTGGGGATGTTGGACCTTACATCCAATCAAAAAGATTAGAAATATATCAAAAATATGCTCATAAGTTAGTTGAATTAAAAGCTGCACATTACTGTTTTTGCAGTGAAACAAAATTAAAAGATGCTCATAATAATACATATACATTTAATGATCCTTGCAAATCTCTTTCAATTGATGAAGCAAAAAAAAGAATTGCTAATGGTGAAGCATATACTATTCGTCAAACTATCCCAAATACTAGTACTACCACATTTAATGATGCTGTATATGGTACTATTGAAACCGAAAATAAATTATTAGATGAAGGAATACTATTAAAAAGTGATGGTTATCCAACTTACAATTTTGCAAATGTAATTGATGATCACTTGATGAAAATTACTCATGTAGTCAGAGGCAATGAGTATTTATCTAGTACTCCTAAATATAATTTAATTTATAAAGCGTTTAACTGGGAACCTCCAGTTTATATCCATGTTCCCCCTGTTATGAAAGATGAACAAAATAAGTTAAGTAAACGTAATGGTGATGCTAGTTATCAAGATTTGATTAAACAAGGTTTTTTAAGTGAAGCTATTATTAATTATATTGCATTATTAGGTTGGGCCCCAGTTGGTGAAGAAGAAATTTTTTCATTAGAAGAATTAGTTAAAATTTTTTCTGTTGATCGAATTAGTAAATCTCCTGCGATATTTGACTACGAAAAACTTAAATGGATGAATGGAGTATATTTAAGAAATATGTCACTTGAACAGTTTAATAACTACGCATTAAATTATTATCAAGATAATTTAAAAGCAGACATAAATTATATAGAATTATCAAAAATCTTACAACCTCGAATCCAAATATTAAATGAAATACCTGAAGCTATTGATTTTATTGATTCCCCATACCCATTTAACAAAGAATTATTTGTTAATAAAAAAATGAAAACAACAATAGAAAATTCTCTAGAAGCTTTAGAGTTAGTTTTACCTTCATTAAATAATTTAGATTTTGATAATGAAGATAGTATTAAAGATAAATTCATCGAATTAGCAAAAAAACATGAAAAGAAAAATGGTCAAATTATGTACCCGATTAGAGTAGCTTTAACATTTAAAGCTTTTACACCTGGTGGTGCAGTTGAAATAGCACATATATTAGGTAAAGATGAAACAATTAAAAGAATCAACAATGCTATTGAAGAATTAAAAAAAGTATATAGTTAAATTCAATGGTATTAAGTTAAGCATCGATACCAAAAAATCTCTTTAACAGAAATTAGTTACCATTCACAGTCAAATAAATAGGAAACTTCAAAAAAGCATGTGTAGATTCGATTTTAATTGAATTCACCATGCTCTTTTATTTTATTTTCAATAATCTTAATCTTGTTTTTGCTATGTTATTTGTAAATAAGTTTGTAACATTTAATATTTTTTCATAATCATGTATTTTCATATTATCAGTATTTATTTTTGAATGTGAACAGTAATATATGATTATAGAAATTTGATTTCAAAAGTAATCCTCTTAATTATTTTGTATAAAATAATAGAAGGATTATTATATGAGTGAAGTAATTAGTTATCAAAATGATTTAGTTAAATTTAATAATGATCTTTTCTTTAAATATCTTCTTTCCAGAGATACTGCTGAATCTAGAATGTTAAGAAAGTACATCGTTAAACTTGTTACCAATATCGACTGTAAAAAAATGATTGTTAAAAATCCTGAAATCAATCAAAATACTGTTCTTGCTAAAAATATTATTTTAGATATTTGTGCTGTTGATGAAACTGGCAGAGTTATTGATATAGAAATACAGATGGCAGGCAG
>NZ_FOIN01000072.1 GCF_900102365.1 Thomasclavelia cocleata
TCACCTTTTAAGAATTCTAACATATGCATTGCTACTGATAGTCTTGCAAATGATGTATCTACTTCTTCTTGTGTTGCATTATCATTAGCTAAGATTGTATTTGCTTCAGCTAATGCTGCATTGAATTCTTCTACTACTGCTGGTACTACTTTATCTAAATCTTCCTCAGTTACATTACTTGCCAAATCTACAGCTATTTGTAATTTTGTTTTATTTACTGTTACCTCAGCTTTTACTAAAGCTTCCTTAGCATTTTGTAATACAATTACTGCATTATCTACTTCTTCTTGTGTTGCATCTGCTTTTTCTAATACTTCTTTAGCATTATCCATTGCGGTCTTGAATTCTGCCCAGCTAACACTTGTATAATCACTTTCTTGTAATTGGTTACAAGTAGTTAATAGCTTTTCTAACAATGATAAATCTAAACTGTTTGATAATTTAATAGCATAAATAAATTTTTGATCACGAATATCTTTTATAACTACTTTATCATTTTGATTAATTAAATCATTATTGTTTTTAATATTTCCTTTATCATCTTGTATTTCCACAACACAATTCCCCTTTGGCTGTAACATTGCAATAAGTTTAGCAACATTAATTGAATTATCATCAAGTTTAACTGTTGCACTGCTTTCATCAACTATACTTCCACTTAAACGCCAACCATATACCTTTATTTCTTTTGCTACAGCAGGTATATATGATTGATTTAAACTAGAGCTATTTACAGTTAATGACATATCTTTAATTTGTGCAGTTTTCCCATCTACCCAATGTTCAGTATAATCTTGAACAGTATTATCATTATTTACAAGATCATATCCACCAGCTATTCCTACTGGATTTAAAGCATGTAATTCATATTGATAAGAACGTTTTGAAGCTGAATTAAACCAATCAATAGTAACTCCTGTAAGATAGAACCAATCATTTGTATCTGCTTTTTCAGTTAAATCTAAATGAACTGTAGCTGGATAATAACTTTGAGTTCGAGCTGCATTCATTACACCGCTCCATCTTGTATTTACATCACCATCATTAATATTTGTCGCAACAAATCCTTTTGAAACATCTTCATTAGCTACAATTTTACCATCTACCTCTTCTTCTGTTGCTAATGCCTGAACTGGTTTATTTTGAGAAATAGGTGCAGTACTACTATCAACAAATGATAATGTATATGAATCCTTAGTTCCTTGATTTAAGCTTTCAACAACTAAAGTAACACCTTCATAAATTAAATCTTGACTATCTAATTTGTCATTACCATCAACAATACTTATTTTTGCATTACCATCAATTTCTAATTGATTTAAAAATTCTTCTACTGTAGTTCCAACATTTACACCACTAACTATATAATTATTTTCATCAATATCATATAATGGTGAACTCATTTGATAACCTTCTACTTCCATTTCCCAAACACTAGGAGCATGATAAGCATAACTTGTATTTTTACCATCAACTACTAATAAAACATAACGACCTTTTGCACTTAAATCTTTTATTACATGATTTTCTTTTTTATCAATATTATCACTACCATCAACAATTAAATATTTTTCATCAACTATTTCTTGTTGTAAAACATCTAAAGTATCAGAAGCATAAATTTTATATGTATAATAACGATTCACCTTATTTTCATCATGAGGAGTAGTTCCCCCAAAGAAAGTTAAATCTAAATGATTTAAGTTATACCTAGCACCTAAATCAAAACATACTTTAGCTGGATAAATAGCTTTATCATGAGCAGCATTCATTGCCCCACTCCATCTTGTATCAAGCTTTCCATCATTGATATAGTGTGCTGGAGCATAATTTTTACCATGAACAAGATCATTTTCACCTTCTAAAACATCTTCATTAGGTTTACTTACACCATCACTATCTATCCCTTCAAAAGCAATTACCTTTTTATTTTGAGAAATTGGTGTAGCATCTAACCCGCTTCTTTCTAAAGTATAACAAATATCTTCATCACCCATGCTAATTAATACCTTCATATTAGCATTAAGTTTACCACCATTTACAATACTACCATCTTGATCAATAACTGAAATTTTATCAAAGTTTCCCTCAACAATTAAATTATTTAATAAATCCTCAACTGTAGCATCTGTCCAGCCCTTTATTTTTGCATTAGCATTATCAACTCGATATACATCACTCTTCAACATAAAACCATGTACTTCAACTTCTCGAATATACATTGAAGCTACAGAATTTGTAGCAGAAAGCCCCTCTATTTTTACATAACGAGCTAATTGAGGAGCAAAACTACGATTAGTCCAACTCATTCCACTGCTTTGATCATTACTCTTAGTTTGATCAATAACTTTAACCCAATTTACATTGTCTTGACTTAAGTAAATAGAATATGTAAATGTTCGATGACTTGTATCATGATCCCACCATAATACATTCGTATCATATACATAATATAAATCTTGTAAATCAATAATTGCATTTTGTGGTGATTGTGCAGATAGGGCTACTCCAGAATTCCATGTTGTACTTGTTTTACCATCAACCATATTTTCTTTTGGTTCACCACTTTTTTCATTTTCAACAATTACTGGCTTATTTCTGGAAATAGGCTGAACAATTACTCTATACCAAACAAAATGTTCTTTATCTTCACTAATCGCCTTAATCCACATATCATAGCTAATAGATGTATTATCATCTAACAAAGTACTCTTATCACTGTTGTATACTTCAATACTAGTACCATTTGATAACTTTACATTACCTTTAAAATCCTGAACTTTAGTACCTGCTGGAATTCCTGAAACAGTACTATTTTCATCATTTACATATGTAAAATTATATAGATTTGAAGAAATTGAAACTGTATCATGTAACTTTCGATTCCATGTTGTTTCATCTACATATGTTTTACCATCTTTTTTACCTATTGCAACAACATGATTTTCACCTGATTGCAAAGTTATATCCCACATAAACTTATGCTGTTCAACTTCTTTAGCTGTTTTAACACCTTGAGAAATACCATTTACAAACAATTCAACTTCATCCATATTTGCATATACTTTAGTTGAAATAACATCCTGAAAACGATTTTCAAATCTCTTACTTGTTATATGTAAAGTTGGATCCTTTGACCATGTAGCCTTATAAAAATAAAATACATCTTTTTTCAAGGTACGATCATATGCAACCATTCCCTTATTATTAATTCCTTTTCTACCCGCTTCACTACGACTATCAGAACCAAATTCAAACATATTCCATACAAAAGTACCCCATAACCATGGACGTTCTTCAATTGCCTTATAATAAATTTCATGCCATTGTGATTGGAACTCCTCTGATTGATATGCATCAAAACCTGTTCCTACTCGATATCCAGGGTTTTCTTCATGATATTCAATATTACTTCCAACCCCATATTCACTCATCCCAATTTTTCCATTTACATTGACTTTAATCGTTTCACCAGTACTTTCATCTGTAACATTAATACTATCATGGCTTTGTGCATATTCTTTTACCTGATCTAACCAGGTTCCAAAATAACGTACATCTTGTGATTCATATAAACCAAAATACTTATTCCATGCACTAACATCAGATTGCCAGCTTAATGCTGCGCTTTGACTTTGAGCAGTTGCAACAGTAACTAAACGAGAATTATCTAACTCATGAGATAATTCATATAAATCACGTAATAAAGTATTAATTCTTCCACCATTATTTGGCCACTGTTCATTATGAATTCCCCAAACAATAATTGATGGATGTGATATATTTTGTTTGATTAACTCTTCTAGATTATTTTTAGTACTTTCCGTAAAATGAGTACTTGCAGTCATACTATTAACTAATGGTATTTCTGCCCATGCACAAATACCATATATATCAGCTAATTCATAAGCATATTCATCATGTTGATAATGTGCTAAACGTAATGCATTAGCTCCAATATTTGCAATCATTGCCATATCTTCTTCTTGATCTTTTTTACTAACTGCATATCCTTTGTCCATGCGGTCTTGATGTTTATTTACTCCACGCAATGGATATGATTTTCCATTTAAGAAAAATCCTTCATTTTCATCAACATAATAAAATCTAAAACCAATCTTTTTATATACAATATCTTTTAAATTATTACTTTCATCATATAAAAATACTTTTACATTATATAGATATGGATCCGCAACTCCATTCCATAAATGTGGATCATTTACAATAACTTGTTCATTTATATTTTGAATTACACCAGTACCATTAATTTCAATTTTTTCACTGCTTGTAACTTCACTCCAATTTGCATCATATACAACTGTTTGCATATATGCTTTTTCACCATTATTGACAGCAACCCTTGCATCAATATTAATTTTTCCACCATTGCTAAAAACTTCTTCAACAGTAGAATCCTTAGTTACATTATCAATTACAGCTTGATTAATCAATACTCCTTCACTACCATGATCCAATAAATCAAAATGACTATCATCTACTGCAATAATATTAACATCACGATATAAACCACCAAATACTGTAAAATCTCCTGATAATGGCATTAATGAATTAACTCGATTATCTACACATAATGCTATTTGAGTTAAACCATCTTTTTTTACATAATCAGTAATGTCAAATCTAAAGTTAGAATATCCACCTTCATGTTGACCTACATAGTTTCCATCTATGTATACATCAGTAATCTTACAAGCTCCTTGCACTTCTAAATAAATATTTTTATTTTCATAAGTATCAACTGTAAAATCTACATTACTAATATACCAGCCCTTACCTTTTACATAATCATTGTTACCATCTGCACCATCTTTACTGTTCCAGCAATGTGGTACTTGTACATGTTCCCAATTATCACTTACATTAGGAACAGTTTGACTAGCAGGTACTTTTTCCATATCTTTTTCTAATCTAAAACGCCAATCATTTTCATTAATATTTACTTCAATATGTGAACTTTGTTTATAAACTGATTCAATAACTTGAACTATAAACTGTCCACTTTCTATTTTATCCCCTTTTCTTGCAATTACTTCTACTGTTGTTGTTCCTACTTTCTTTGCCTGTACAACTATTGTTTTTTCATCTAAAGATACATTAGCTATTGATGAATCTTCAGACTCAACTAATAACTCAACTCCTTCTTCTGGATATGTAGTTACAAACACATGTGTCTTTGTACCCACTTCCAAATTCCCTATATCTCGTAATCCCTGAATTGAAAGATCACTAATAACTGTACTTTCAAATTCCATACCCTGAACAGATAATGGTGTAATAGCAGAAAATGCCATCATCATTGTCAACAGTATAGAAAATAGTTTTTTCATAAAAATCCTCACTTTCCCATTATTACGTTTTAAAAATAAAATTATTTAAACAAAACTGATATACTATTTAAAATATTATTTTAAGAATTTCACCCCCAAGCCTCATGTTAACGCTTACATTTTTATTGAATTTTCAGTTTCAAAAATGCAATAATTTTAATTATATTTTAGTATACTAAATAATAATTATCAATATATTTAATTTTTCCACACCAAATAAATTACTTACTAAACTGCCAATATTATCTTGCATTTCTATTACAAAATATGTTTACATAGAAATAATTTAAACAGATGTATAAAAATAAACAAAATAACGCCATAAGTTTTTTTAGAAAGTTATGGCGTTATCATTTTTAATTATTTATATTTAACAATCTTCTTTTCTTCTTAGTAAACTTAGTCCAGCTAAACTTAACATTGTTAATCCTGCAAAGATTCCAGTTAAACTGTTATCTCCAGTTTTTACACTTGCTGTTGTATCTCCAGCTTTTACTGGTTCTAATCCCTCAAGGGCTTTTGTTAAAGCTGCATGAGCTGCTTTTACTTCTGCCTCACTTGCTTCTGGATCTTCTAATACTGCCTGTGCTTTTATTACTTCATCTGCTACTACTGCCCATGTATTAGCCGTATAACTTGCACCATTTAACCCATTTGCCTTATTAATTAAATCCGCCAATAAATCTTTATTTGGTTTTAATCTTAAGTTCAAGTATGCTCTTGTTAATGCATCACATGCTTCATCTACTTCTGCCTGTGTTGCTTTTTCATTTCCTAATACTTCTTGGGCTGTTTCTAATTCTGGTAACATTGCTTGCCACGAAGATGCGATATATTTATCTTCTTCTAATCC
>NZ_FOIN01000065.1 GCF_900102365.1 Thomasclavelia cocleata
CTTTCCCTTTTCCTTTTGTGATGCAAGTAAAGTAGCGCCATACTGTTGGAAACGGCAGTAATGACTTTTGGAAAAGGTGGAGTTCTGCATTTCAATATCAATGATATCACCATTAGTAGTCTTTACCTTAATATCAAGAACCATATCTTTATCATTTACATATTTAGGGTTAAGATCAGGATTAAGGACAGTGATTTGATGACATTTAATATTAAGGATATTTTCGATAAAGAGCTTTAACATAAAAATACAGTCAGGATCTAAGTCATCATATAATAAATACTTGAATAGAACATCATTTTTAAAATCATTACAAAATTGTTTTGACATAGAAAATACCTTTAATACTATATACAAAAGAATTATTCATTTTACTTTGTTTATTAAGTAAAAACATAATGAAATCTTTCATTAATTATTATTTTTGTTATAATTTTAACCTATTTTTATGCTGTTGCTTTATTATTTGACATTTAAATATAAAAATAATATTATAAAGTAGACTAGAGGACGGGAATATCCGTCATTTTTATTAGTTGAGGTGAAATATGAAAAATAAAAAACTGACAATGAATGATATTGCTAAGATGGCTGGAGTAGGTAAAAGTACTGTATCACGTTATTTTAATGGTGGTTATGTTAAAGAATCAACACGATTAAAATTAAAAAAAATTATTGAAGAATATAATTATGAGCCTAGTGCTTTAGCCCAATCACTGAAAGCTAAATATACTAAGACAATTGGTATTGTGGTACCATGTCTTGATTCAATTACTACTTCAAGAGTATTGATGGTTATGGATGAGTATTTAAAAGATTATGGGTATACAACTTTGATTGTTAATACTAACCATAATGAATTAAGAGAATTAACTTCAATTGAACAATTATGGCGGATGAATGTAGATGGAATCATTTTAATGGCAACGAATGTAACAATGGCTCACCAAAATATTGCAGCTAAAATTGATATTCCTTTGTTATTTGTGGCTCAGCGTTTTAAATTAGGGGTTTCAATTATTAATGATGATTATAATGCAGGTTATGATGTTGGAAAATATGGGGCAAGTCATGGACATAAATATATTTGTTATATTGGAGTAAATAGAAAAGATGAAGCAGTTGGAGTTTATCGTAAAGATGGTGTAATGGATGGTTTAAAAGAGTATGGAGCTATAAAAATTGATTTTTTGGAAAGTGATTTTTCTTTAGAAAAAGCATATCATATAGCTAAAGAGTATTTGCAACATAAACAACCATCATTAATTATTGGGGCAACAGATAACATTGCTCTTGGGTGTCTTAAAGCAATTAATGAATTAGGTTTCAAGATGCCTGAAGATATTTCATTGATTGGTTTTGGTGGATATGAGACATCATTATTTATTAATCCAAGTCTAACAACAATTAGATTTAATAATGAGGAAACTGGGATTAGAGCTGGAAAGACAATTATAGATTTGATTGAAGAGAATCATGTTGATGATTTACAATTGATTGATTATCAGTTGATTGAAGGAGAAAGTGTCAGAATAATATAATAAATTGTTGATTAAGGCGATATTTTTATAAATATCGTTTTTTTATGAAAAATATGGTATCGGTTTCACTTTTTTGCATGAATGTATTGACAGTTAATAAAATGTAGATTATAGTATATTTATGGAACCGATACCATAAAGGAGGATGGAAATGAATTATAACAATATAGCAAAGCAAATAATTCAATGTGTTGGTGGGAAAGAGAATATTACTGGGGCAATGCATTGTGCAACAAGATTACGTTTGAATTTGATTGATGAAAGCAAAGTTAATGAAGAAGCATTAACAGATATTGATGTTGTTAAAGGAACATTTTTAGCTAAAGGACAATATCAGATTATTTTAGGACCAGGACTAGTTAATTTGGTTTGTGATGAAGTAACAAGCATTTTAGGGATTAAAAATGAAAGTGTACATCAACCTCAAAAGGAAGAGGAAAAAGGTAATCTTTTACAACGTGCAGTTCAGTTGTTAAGTGATATATTTGTACCAATTATTCCAGCTATAGTAGCTGGAGGGTTATTAATGGGAATAAATAATATCTTGACAGCTAATGGTTTATTTTTTAAAGGTATGAGTTTAATTGAAGCATATCCACAATGGGCTGATTTAGCTACAATGATCAATTTATTTTCGAATGCTGCATTTACTTTTTTACCAGTGTTAATTGGTTTTAGTGCTACGAAAAAGTTTGGAGGAAATCCTTATTTAGGGGCAGCATTAGGGATGATCATGGTTCATCCAGAGTTGTTGAATGCTTATTCATATGGTAAAGCAGGAGTAGATGTACCTGTATGGAATATTTTTGGTTTATCAATTGAGGCAGTAGGATATCAGGGAACAGTATTACCAGTATTAGGAGTATCTTGGATTCTAGCAAATATAGAAAAACGTTTGCATAAAATAACACCAATTTGGTTAGATAATCTTACAACTCCATTATTTTCTACTATGATTACTGGGTTTATTACATTTATTATAGTAGGGCCAGTTTTAAGGGAAGCTGGAATATTGTTATCAGATGGAATTTCATGGATGTATAATTCACTTGGGTTATTTGGCGGTGCAATTTTTGGATTATTTTATGCTCCAATTTGTTTAACGGGTATGCATCATAGTTTTATAGCTGTTGAAACTCAATTATTGGCTGCTGTAGCAACAACTGGTGGATCGTTCATTTTTCCAACTGCATCAATGTCAAATGTAGCTCAAGGTGCTGCAGTTATTGCGATTTTATTATTAACAAAAGATAAAAAATTGAAAAGTATTTGTTCAGCCTCAGGAGTATCAGCGTTATTAGGGATTACAGAGCCAGCAATGTTTGGAGTAACTTTAAAACTTAAATATCCATTTATTGCTGCAATGATTGGTTCAGCGGTAGGAAGTGCTTATTTAGCAGCTACAAAAACTTTAGCAATTGCGTTAGGTGCAGCAGGATTACCAGGGTTTATTTCTATTGAATCAAGTTCTTGGCTAAATTTTGCGATTGGAATGATATTAAGTGCTACAGTATCATTTGTTATCACAATGATTTTGTATAAACGAGATGTAAATAAACAAGTTATATCTGTAAAAGAACAAGAAAGTATAAAAACAGAAATTATTAATTCCCCTTTAACAGGGAGGGTTGCTCCAATTAATGAGGCACCAGATGAGATTTTTGCTCAAAAAATGATGGGGGATGGGATTGTTATATTCCCAACTGAAAATATTTTAGTAGCACCAGTTAGTGGAAAGATTACAATGATTTTTCCATCTAAACATGCAATTGGAATTAAAACTAGTGATGATGTAGAAATCTTGATTCATATAGGATTAGATACAGTAAAACTTGAGGGTAAACCTTTTACATTATTAGTAAATGAGGGCCAAGAAGTAAAACAGGGGGATAAACTAATGGAAATTGATTTTGAAATGATTGAAAAAGCTGGTTATTCATCAGCAACACCAGTAATTATTACAAGTCAAAATCGATTTGAAATTATTAGTATGGGTAATAATAAAATAAATCAGGAAATTATAAAATTAATCTAGGAGAATTATATGGTTTGCTTAAATAATGAACAAATAAAAAAATTAGAAAAACAAGCAGTACAAGATGAATATCGTCTTCATTATCATTTAATGCCCCCAATTGGATGGCTTAATGATCCTAATGGTTTATGTCAATTTAATGGAAAATATCATTTATATTACCAGTATACTCCAGATAATTGTTTAGGTGGCAGTAAATATTGGGGACATTATAGTACACAAGATTTTATTACATTTAAAAATGAATCAGTTGCTTTATATCCAAACAGTTCATTAGATAAAGGTGGAGTATATTCAGGTTCAGCTATGATTAAAGACAATAAAATGTATGTATATTATACAGGTAATGTTAAACATATAGGAAACTATGACTATGTTAATACAGGACGTGAGCATAATACGATCATGGTTACTAGTGATGATGGAATTAAGTTTAATGATAAAATATGTTTAATGAAAAATACTGACTATCCTGATGATTTAACTCTTCATGTACGAGATCCACAGATTTTAAAAAATGGTAATCATTATAATATGATTTTGGGAGCACGAACTAAAGAAGATGTTGGCTGTTGTTTATTATATCGTTCTGAAGATTTAAAGAATTGGAAATATATTAATCGAATTGTTTCTAAACAGCCATTTGGTTATATGTGGGAATGTCCTAATTTAGTTAAATTTGGACAACAAACAATATTATTTTGTTGTCCACAAGGGGTAGAGAATCAAGGATATAATTATGAAAATCTTTATCAAAATGGCTATTATCTAATTAATGGTGATATAGAGGATAAATATGAATTAAGTGAATTTATAGAATTTGATCATGGTTTTGATTATTATGCTCCACAATTATTTGTAGATGAAAATAAGCGTGTAATTATAATTGGCTGGATGGGATTGCCAGATGTTCCTTATTCTAACCCAACTATTGATAAGGGATGGCAACATGCCTTAGCTCTTCCTCGTGAATTAACTTTTAAAAATAATAAAGTTTATCAATATCCTATTGAAGAAACAAAAAAACTTAGAAGAGAAAAGCAAGTAATAAACCTGCAAAAAAGTTTTGTTTTAAAAAATAATTGTTTTGAACTGTATTTACCAATAAATAATCAAGAGTTTACATTAAGACTTCGAAATGATGTAGTAGTAGATTATCATAATCAATTACTTACATTTAAGATGAAAGAGAGTGGATATGGTCGAGATATAAGACATATTATAATTAAAGAAGTACAAGAGATTACAATTTTTAGTGACAGTTCATCATTAGAATTATTTATTAATCATGGAGAATATGCTTTTACAACACGAGTATATGATCATAGTAGTAATCTTGAAATAGATGTCAAGAGAGATATTCAATGTATTTATTATGAATTAAATAGTTATAAGATTATATAGGTTAGAGTCATGCTCTAACCCTTTTATAACAATTAAAAATATTAAAATATTGTTTTGATTGAAAGGACTAATATTATAACTATAAAATTTAAACTAAAAGATAAAATGACTTAAGATTACTGGAGGTACAATATATTGATGAAAGAAAAAATATTTGTTTATGGAACATTACGAAAAGGTATGTATAATCATGAATTATATTTAAAAGATAAAAACAGTTTTATAGGAACTGGTTTTGTGAAAGGAAAATTGATGACTCTTAAAAATAAAAGTTATCCAGCTTTATTATTAGAAGGGAATGATTTAATTTTAGGAGAAATTCATGAAGTTGATAATAGTATTGTTGATCAATTAGATGAATTAGAAAGTTATTTTGGTGAAAATAATATAGATAATGAATATAATAAGATTGTTTGTGATATTTTTGATGAAGATGGTCAAGTCATTGATCAGATACCAGTTTATGTTTATAATATTTATAATTCTGCAAATGTAAAGTTATTGGATGCAGTAATTATAAGTGGTGATTTTGTTAAATATAGTCAAAATATTTAAGTTGTTAAAAGTTGATTTATTCAACTTTTTTTATATTTGTACTTTTTAAAAAGTATAAATATTCTTTTAAAATGTATAAATACAAATATTTATATTAATTTAAAATTATATATAGAAAGGGGTTTCATTTTTAGAGAGGAGTGTGATATATGCTATATGGATAATTTTTATTTGTTATAAAAAGTAATTGAGGAGGAAATTATGAAAAGAAGAATAGGAGCTATATTTTTAGCATTGATGATGGTGATTAGTTTTTTACCACTTACAATAGTTAAAGCTGAAGGTAGTGAGTTAATCATTAATGATTCTCAAATTGGTAATGAATTACATCAGATTAGTTATAGTACAGGATGGGGAGATAGTACTGGATATCCAGATCGCTTTTATGGTGGTGATGAACATTGGTTTAATTTTTCTAATTATGTAGATGGAGATCCATTGCCATCTTTTGAAGTTAAGTTTAAAGGGACTGGAATTGAATTATATGGTGAAAAACAATCTGGGTTAGGTATTTATAATATCTATTTAGATGGTGAAAAAATTGATACTGTTGATGCATATAGTGCTACTAGTGTAGCTTCAGGGAAACTGTATGAAAAAACAGGTATTGAATATGGGGAACATACTTTAAAAGTAGAACTTTCTAAAACTAAAAATGCTGCTTCATCAGGAACTGATGGTGAAATAGATTATTTAAAAGTATTAGGAGTTAAAGAAGAAGTTACTGATAACTATGTTTCAAAAATAGAAGATAGTGAAACGACTACAAGTGATGAATTATTCAAATTCAAATATACTGGTAACTGGAAAGCAAGTACTGGTTATCCTAACATGTTTTCAAATGGTGATGAACACTATGCATATGCTGGTGATTATTATGAAATAACATTCATTGGGACAAAAGTAGAAATTTATGCTACTAAAGATAGTGGACATGGTGTTTATGATGTATATATTGATGATGTAGCAGCTGGTCAAGCTGATGGAACTATTATAGGAAGTAGAGTACATAAACAATTAATTTATACATCAGAAGAATTAACTGATGGACAACATACAATTAAAGTAATGTTACCAGAAGATGCAACAGGTGCAATTCAAGTAGATTTTGCAAAAGTTTATCATGGTGCGATTAATCCAAGTGAAATTACTTTAAGTGAAACAGATATTTGTTTAGAAACTGGAATGACTAAAGAAATAACTGCTGAAGTTGCTCCAAGTGTAGCAACAAATAAAAAAGTTGTTTGGGAAAGTAATGATGAAAGTGTTGCAACTGTAGATGAAGATGGTGTTATTACAGCAGTTAGTAGTGAAGAAGCTAACACAGTAGTAACTGCAACTGTAGAAGGAACTAGTTTAAGTGCTTCTGTAAATGTTAGAGTTGTTCCTGTAGTAGAATTTTTATCTGCTTATGTTGGTTCAACTAATGTGTTAGAAACACAAGATGATTATGCTAATTTATTAACTAATTATACAAATAGTTGGAAAGATGTAGCTTGGAAAGGTGATGTTTTAAGTTCTAAAATTGTTACTTGTTCAAGAGATAAAGATGTTCATAATGCAGAAGTAACAGCTAGTAATTTTGTAAATGGAAGTTCTGTTATTTCATCTGATAATGTTGAAATTAAATGGTTAAAAGAAGTTTCAGCTAATGTTGGACGTAATAGACCTTCAAATGCACCAGTAAAAGAATTCCCAGATGTAATCTATAAAGGTGGTAAAGTTGATATTGAACCTGAAAGTGCAAAATTTGCATGGGTAACTATTAATGTACCAAAAGATGCTAAACCTGGATTATATCAAGGAACTGTAACAGTAAAAGCAGATGAATTGGAAAAACCATATGAATTTAAATATGAATTTGAAGTACTTGATTTAGTACAACCAGAAACAACTGAAACAAATACACAGATTCAAATTTGGCAACATCCATTCTCTGTAGCTAACTATTATCTTGGATTAGGTAAAACTCCATCTGGAGGAATTACAAATGAGCTTGCAGAAGATTTCTATTTTACAGAAGAACATTTTAATTTAATGCGTGATTCTATGAAAGAATATGTAGCTATGGGTGGTAAAGATGTAGTTGCTAATATTGTAGAAGAAGCATGGAATCATCAATCATATTATAGTGATCCATCAATGGTAAAATGGACAAAGAAAACTGATGGAACATTTGAATTTGATTATACATGGTATGATGCATGGATTAATTTCCAAATAGAATGTGGAGTTATTGATCCAGAAAATGGATTTGGACAAATTAAATGTTATAGTATTGTTCCATGGAATAATCAAATAGCATATTTTGATGAAGCAACTGGAGGAACAGTTAAAAAATCATATACACCTGGGGCAGCAGATTGGCAAGAAATCTGGACAACATTCTTAACAGATTTTATGGAACATTCAAAAGAAAAAGGGTGGTTTGACATTACATATATTTCAATGGATGAAAGAGGTTTAGATCAATTACAACCAGCAGTTGAACTAATTAGTGGTTTAACTGATGAAAATGGGGTAAGTTTTAAAATTTCATCAGCATTTAACTTTAATAACAGTTCAAGCTATGATTTCACTGATCAAATTGATGATATTTCGATCAATTTAGGAAATGTAGATCAATCAGCAAATCAAGCAACAAAAGCATTAGCAACACATCGTAAAGAATTAGGATTAATGACTACTATTTATACTTGTACAGGTGATTATCCAGGAAACTTTGTAATTAGTGATCCTGCAGATAACAACTGGGTAATGTGGTATACATTAGCACAAAACACAGATGGATTCATGCGTTGGGCATGGGATAACTGGGTATATGATATGGAAGGTGACGTATCATATCGTTATTGGGAACCTGGAGATGGATGGTTCATTTATCCAGTTGAAAAAGATGTAGTTGATGAAGAATATAATGCTTCTTTCTATAGTACACCAAGATATGAAATGATGAAAAAAGGTATTCGAGATATCAATAAAGCAAAATATTTAATGGAACAATCAGATGAATTAAAAGCTAAGATAGATGAATTGGTTGGAACATTAAGTAAACCAAAACAAACAACTAGTTATGGAAGTGCTGTAGCTGCAAATAGTACAGTACGTCAATCAACATTAAATGATGTAAATAGAATGAGAGCTGGAATTATTGAAATCTCAAAAGAAGCAGTAGCAAATAAACCTGTAGAAGTAAGTAAAGCAGCATTACAAATAGCTGTAGAAATGGCTAGTGCTGTAACAGCAGAAGATTTAGATAAAGTAGTACCAGCAGTAGTAACTGAATTCAATGCTGCATTAGAAGAAGCAAGAGTAATCTTAGCTGATGATAATGCAACACAAGAAGAAGTGGATGCATCATTTGCAAGATTATCAGTAGCAATGCATATGTTAGAATTCTTAAAAGGTGACAAGGCTGAATTACAAGACCTAGTAGATTCAACAGCAGACTTAGCAGCAGAAAAATATACACCTGAAACATGGGCAGTATTAGAAGAAGCATTAACAAATGCAAATACAGTATTAAACAATGAAAATGCAATGCAGGAAGAAGTAGATGGAGCATATGATAATTTA
>NZ_FOIN01000064.1 GCF_900102365.1 Thomasclavelia cocleata
AGCATCTAACTGTTCTACTAGAAGTCTAGCTCCATAAAACTGAAACCTTGCTGATTCACTGTTAGAGCTGCCTGCCATCTGCATTTCTATGTCAATAATTCTGCCAGTTTCATCAACAGCACAAATATCTAAAATAATATTTTTAGCAAGAACAGTATTTTGATTGATTTCAGGATTTTTAACAATCATTTTTTTACAGTCAATATTGGTAACAAGTTTAACAATATACTTTCTTAACAATCTAGATTCAGCAGTATCTCTGGAAAGAAGATATTTAAAGAAAAGATCATTATTAAATTTAACTAAATCATTTTGATAACCAATTACTTCACTCATATAATAATCCTCCTATTATTTTTTACAAAATAATTAAGAGGATTACTTTTAAAAATCAAAAATCAGTATTGATAAATACCAAGAACTCATTTATAAATAACACAACAAAAATACAAAAAACAAAATAAAAAAGCATAGCAAATTCGACTAAAATCAAATCCACACATGCCTTTTTGAAGTTTTTTATTTATTTGACTATGAATAATAACAACTTATTAAAGTCTTTAATATAATACACCTAAAACTTATTTATCATTAATTATAATCAATTAGGTTTAATTTCTTAAAAACAGGCTTTTGTAATTTCATAAAAATCCCCATCATTGGTCCAAATAACAGTACTCCGATAATTGTTCCCTCTCTAACCGCTAATGGAACCTCTGTAACAAAAACAATTATTATAATTAATAATACAGAAATTATATCAACACCCTGACGCAACACATGAAATTTTTTACCTGAAACTTTACTAACCGCCATACAAGCCCCCTCTAAAGCAAACGTTACAATATCAAGAACCATAACCATACCTACTGCAAAAGCACAAATTATGTATCCTAAAATTAGTAACACAACATTTATCCAATATTCTGTTACTATAAAATTATTATAAACTTGATACAGCATAAAATTAATAATTATTCCTAATAATATACTTACTGGAATTTGTAAAAACTGTGTTATTTTAAAACTTTTTCTAAGAACAACAATTTGAATGAAAATACATAAAAAATTAAAACACATTCCTACTGTCCCAACTTCAATCCCAGTAACATCACTTCCGGTTTGTGCTAAAGCATCCCAAGCGCCTACCCCAATAGCAGCTTTAAGAGTTAATGCTGAACTACATCCTACAATTATAACCCCTAATACTAATACAACAATCCGTCTAAACATCTTTCCAATCCCCTTTATTATATAGGCAATATTATAGTGATTTCATTTATCTAGTCAATATTTTTATAAGTGTTTTCAAAAATTGAAATTATCATATATTTTCATTAGATTAGTAAATAAAAAAGCCATAAATTTTATTATCATGACTTTTTTTACGTTCTTAAATTCCAAACAATAAATCTATATACGTTGGAATTGGCCAATATTCTGCATCTACTGATTCTTCAATTGTATCAACTGTTTGTCTTAACTCTTGCATCATTTCAAAAACTTCATCACGCCAAACAACAGCTTGATCAAAAATATCTGTATTTAAAATTTGTGCAGCACTAATATTATTATCTAATGTTACCATTTGTTCTCTCATCTTCTTTACAAGTTCTGCCAATATTTTTAAATCATCTGCTAAAAAATCAATATCTAACCCTGCCTCTTTGTTTGTTATAACTTCTGCCGAAAATTTTGCTAAATATTCACATACAGCAGGATATATTTGAGTCTTAGTCATTTTTAAAGCTGTTAAAGCTTCAACTTGAATTGTTTTAATATATCCTTCTAACAATATCTCATAACGTGATGCTAACTCTAGTTCACTATATACACCTAAACGTTTTAACATTTCAATGTTCTTTTCATCTTTTAAACATTTTAATGCATCTACTGTATTTTTATTATTTAAAAGTCCACGTTTAAAAGCTTCTTCTTCCCATTCAGCAGAATAGCCATCTCCATTAAAAATAATGCGTTTATGATTACTAATAAATGACTTAACTACATCATCAAATGATTTACCAGTTTCTAATTCAGTTGCCATTTCTTCCATAGCATTAGCTAAAATCGCATTTAGAATTGTATTTGGACCAGCTACAGATTGACTTGATCCAACAGCACGAAATTCAAACTTATTCCCAGTAAAAGCAAAAGGCGAAGTACGATTACGATCTGTATTATCTTTTGAAAAAGTAGGTACTACTGAAACACCTGTAGCAAAACGAGTTGCATCTGTCTTATTTGTCTTCTTACCCTCACAAATTTCTTCTATCAATGCTTCTAGTTCTTCACCTAAAAACATTGAAATAATAGCAGGGGGAGCCTCATTAGCACCTAAACGATGATCATTACCAGCACTAGCAATACTCATGCGTAATAAATCAGAATATTCATCAACTGCCTTGATTGTACAAGCTAGAGCCGCAATAAAAGACTTGTTTTTAGCAGGATTAGAACCTGGATCAAATAAATTTATTCCTGTATTTGTAATAACTGACCAGTTATCATGTTTACCAGAACCATTTACACCTGCAAAAGGTTTTTCATGTAATAAGCAACGTAAACCATGTTTTTTAGCAATATCTTGCATAAGCTGCATCAATAAATGATTATTATCAGTTGTAATATTAACTTTAGAATATACAATAGCTACTTCGTGTTGTGCTGGGGCAACTTCATTATGTTTAGTTTTTGAAGGAATACCATATCTCCAAAGTTCATGATCTAAATCTTTCATAAAAGCTGCAACTTTACGTTTAAGACTACCAAAATAATGGTCATCTAATTCTTGCCCCTTTGGGGCCATTGCTCCAAATAAAGTACGACCAGTTAATTTTAAATCCATTCTTTTTTGATAGTATTCATCCAATACTAAAAAATACTCTTGTTCTGCACCAACAGAAGCAGTAACTTTTGTAACTCCTTCAATTCCTAATTTTGGTAACAATCTACATGCGGCCTTTGATAAAGCATCACATGATCTCAATAGTGGTGTTTTCTTATCTAATGCTTCTCCAGTATAAGAACAAAATAATGTTGGAATATATAAACTCCCATCTTTAACAAAAGCAGGTGATGTACAATCCCACGCAGTATAACCTCTTGCTTCAAATGTAGCTCGTAATCCTCCAGAAGGAAAAGAAGAAGCATCTGGTTCACCTTTTCTTAAAGTTTTTCCACTAAATTCTAATACTGCTTTTGAACCATCTGGTTCAAGAAAAGCATCATGTTTTTCTGCTGTCGATCCTGTCATTGGCATAAACCAATGTGTAAAATGAGTAGCACCATTTTCTACAGCCCATATTTTCATTGCATTAGCAATAACTGTTGCACACTCTTTAGATAATTCCTCTCCCTTATCCAAAGAAGCATGGAAAGCTTTATATATAGATTTAGGAATTCGTTCTTTCATCACATCATCACTAAATGTTAAGCATCCATAATCTTCTAATAACTTATTCATTTCCATTCTAAGTTCCCCCTTGTTGGTTTATTAACAACACATAATCATATAATTAATATATGTATATATGCCGTTATTATACTGTTACTTTTTTTTGTGTCAATAATTGAGATGATATTTTTTATCAAAACATAATTCTTTAATAAGATATTTAGTATTCAAAGATATTTTACATTGCTAATACAACTGTTTTAAGTTGAAAATCCTTATAATGAAATCTTGTAAAAGAATATTCAAATATAACTCCACTACTTAAATAAGCTATTTGTTCTATCTGAAAATATGGTTCAGTAGGACTTAAACCTAAATACTCCTGCTCTAAAGAAGACGAAATGTGCCCAGTTACAGTTTTGTGTGCACTTTGTATTTTTAATTTTAATGTTTCTTCTATAAACTGATAAATAGAATTTTTTATATTTACTATTTTTAATTTAGGTATGACCGATATTGGCATATAGATAATTTCAATGGAATAGGGCTTATTATCAAGCTTTCGGCATCTAACTATATGATATACAAATGCCCCCTCTTCAATTTGAAGTTTATCAGAAATTATTTTATCACTCGAAATTACTTCAAATACTATTACCTCACTTTCAACCTCTTTAATCCCCTTATACCTCTGACTTAATCCCCCTGTAAAAATATTGGGACTCTCCATAGCCTTTACAAATGTTCCTGAACCCCTTCTTCTAATTATTAATCCCTCTTTAACCAAAATATCTAATGCTTTTTTCATTGTTTCTTTATTACAATTATAAAGTGTACATAAAGCATACTCATATGGAAGTTTTTGACCATATGTATATTCATGTTCTATTATTTTATTTCTAATATCATCAGCAATATCAATATATTTAAACATGTTTTTTCTCCTATATATCTTACACTAAAAAAATACCATACTTTTATTAAATTTGCACTGATTTTTTTATTATAAAAGACTACAGCAGTAGTCTAAAGAATTATTCTATTTCAATTGAATCAACTATATCCCCATTAAGTTCTTTAATATAAAAAATATTATTTTCATAAATACCATAACTATTTTTACCTTCTTTAGGTAATGAAATTGATGAAGGATTTATTATGTATATACCTTCTTTTTCTTTAACAACTTGCTTATGGATATGTCCATAAACAAAGACATCACCTTTATTTAAATTAGGAAGATTGTTTTCGTCAAATAAATGACCATGTGTTAAAAAGAAATGGTGATTATCGATATCAATAGTAGCATAATCTGCTCTTATAGGAAATTCCAATACCATCTGATCAACTTCTGCATCACAATTCCCTCTTACAGCAATAATTTTATTTCTAACATCATTTAATAATTTTATCACTTTTTTAGGTTCATAACCATCTGGTAAATCATTACGTGGTCCATGGTATAAAATATCACCTAAAATCACTAATTTTTTTGCTTGTTCTAATTCAAAAATATCAAGTGCTTTTTTCAAATATTTATATGAACCATGAATATCAGATATAAACATTATTTTCATTTTAAACTAATTCCTCCTCTATTGGATAACGTACAATTGTCTTTAAATGTTCAGCGTCTACACGTTCTGGTTTATTTAGATATATTTCGTGATGTAACCCACTTAGTTTTAAGTTTGCAACTGTGATATATTCCATAATTTGTTTAGTTGAATTTATTTCTGTATTATATGGACCTATATGAAGCATTTGGATACATTCACCTTCTTCAAACTCTTTAAGATAAACATCTAAAGCTAAATAATCACCTGTTTTTGTTAAAACATCTATTTTTATTTTTTCTAAAATATCCCCAGTTATAACAGGTGGCTGCACCATCATTAAAGTATATTTAATCATTTTTTTTCTAGATACATCAAAATGACTATTATCGTATGTATCCCATACTCCTTCTAATTTTGAACCACTAAAAATAATATTTTCTTTTTGATAGTATTCTTTTAATGATTTATTTACTATAAATAATAATTTTGACTTATCTTTAAATTCAGGTACTGTTGGATTACCAATACCATCAATTGCAATATATTTTAACTTTGGTACTATTATATTACTTATTTTTTTAGTAGTTGCACGATATAATTGTGGATACTCTTTTTTTATATCAAATTTAATCATTATATCATCTCCCGCTCTCCCTATTATATTACTTTTTTAGAAAAATTCTACCATAAAATGTATACATTTTAGTAAAATAAATAATTTTATTATTATAAAAGCGCCACCTAAATAAATTCCTGTTGGCGCTTATAATAAACTATTTTTCTAAATAGCTATCAAAAATAGATTTTAATCCCTCTTTTGTAATAACACCTTCATGTAACTTTACATTATTATCAAATAATGCTGGGACATAATAATAATCATAACAATCTGCTAACTCACTATTTAATTGCTCATCAATTAATTCTATTGAAATCTTTTCATAAACAGAATTTTCTCTCTTTAATTCATCTATCCAAGCAAGGGCCCTTTTGCAATAAGGGCAATTTTTCAAAACAAATATTTTTAACATCTTTTATCCTCTTTTAATTGTTTTAATTACAACTGGTACATTTGGACAATCTTGTATATTTCTTGGCATATTAGCAATTCTATCAACAACATCCAAACCATCTGTAATTTTACCAAAAGCTGCATATTGTCCATCTAAATGTGGAGCATCTTCATGCATGATAAAAAATTGAGAAGAAGCAGAATCTGGTATCATTGTACGAGCCATTGATAATACGCCTCTTGTATGTAACAAATCATTAGTTACACCATTACTACTAAATTCCCCTTTAATACTCTTTGTCTCATGATGATTAAAGTCTTTATCATAACCACCACCTTGAATCATAAACCCAGGTATTACCCGATGAAAAATCAAACCTGCAAAAAAATCTTGATCTATTAAATTTAAAAAATTCTCTACTGTAATTGGTGCAACATCTGGATAAAGTTCACCTTTCATAACACTTCCATCTTCCATCTCTATAATTATATTTACTGTTTCCATTATTATTCTCCTTTATCTATAATTCTTGCTTCAATAACTTCGTTAGCAAGCTTTTTTTGCTTTCTTTTTTTATTAAGAATTAAGCCTGCAATAATTAAAATCGCTAATACTATTAACACCATGATAATCGAATTAACCAGCTCAAACTGATATGCTGTTGCTACAATTAAACACAAATTAATGATTTCAAATGTTCCTGATAGCTTATGTCTTCCATTAACCATAAAATTAAGCGCTAAAGCTGTACAAACAAACATTGCAATAACTAATGCCACTTCCATTTTAACCCCTCCTCCTTATTTATGATAACTTTCATTTTTCATAATTTTAAATGCTCGATAAATTTGTTCAACTAATATCAATCTCATTAATTGATGTGGAAACGTCATTTTAGAAAAACTTAATCTAAAATTAGCACGTTCTATTATCTCTTGACCATGACCCAAAGAACCACCAATAACAAAATCTATTGTGCTTTTACCAGATATCATACAATTTTCCATTTGTTTTGCCAACATTATTGAATCAATTTCTTTACCAGCCACATCTAATAAAACAACATAATCATCCTGTTTTATTTTATCTAAAATTTTTTTACCCTCTTTAGATTTAATAATCATTTCATTTGCTAGTGAACAATTATCTGGAATACTTTCATCAGACACTTCATAAACCTCGACCTTACAATATGCCTGCAATCTTTTTAAATATTCAGCAATTCCTGCTACTAAATACTTTTCTTTTAATTTACCAACACAAATTATCTTAACCTTCACGCTTTCCTCCACTAACAATATTGACCTGATTGGCAACTTTAATCTTATTAAAAATAATATTATTTTCATTAAAAATATTTTTATATGTCTCTAATGCTTTTGCCTCACTATTTGCTTCCTCACTTAAATGTGCCAAAACAACTTCTTTAGTTCTATCACCAATTAAATCTACCATCAATCTAGCACTATACACATTATCTAAATGTCCTGTATCCCCTTGAATCCTACGTTTTAAAAAATATGGTCGATTAGTTGCCATCAACATTTCTACATCATGATTACTTTCAATAATATAATAGTCTAAATTAATTATATATTTACGATTTTTTTGCGATACATAACCAGTATCTGTCATATATAATATACACTCTTCATTCCCTTTAATAACAAAAGCTAATGGACTAGTGGCATCATGAGAAATACTTAATGGCATTATCTCATAATGAGCAAGTTTAAATAATTTATATGGTTCAATTTCATGACTAGTATCAATTCCTTTAATACATCCTTTGCCACAAAAACAAATATCATGATTAAAAATACTGATATTTTTATTATGATCATAGTGATCATGAGTTAGAAGTACATAATTTATATTACTTTCTTTAAATCCTAAAGAATTTAGTTTAAATAATAATTGTTTTCTACTAATTCCACAATCAATTAAAATTCCTACTCCATTATCATAAATAAATGTACTATTACCTTTAGAACCACTAGCTAAAATATGAAATTCCATCCACTCATCCTCTCTGTGAAAATATTATAACATAAATAAAAATCGTTGAAACATTTTAATTATTTAAGTTTCGTTTTTTTACATTGATACAATAATTTATTTCTATAATAAAGTGTAATCAATTAATATAAATCTATAATAAAACAGTTGATATAAAATCACTAAATTGTGTTTATAAACAATAACTTTTTTCTAATTAATTTTTTTATAAAAAATACACTTTTGCTTATTTTAAAATTTAATTACTTTTGAAAATAGAAAAAAGGAGCACCAGCTCCTAAATCTACTACTATTTAAATCCGTATTTTTTATTGAATTTATCAACACGTCCATCAGCACTAGCAAATCTTTGTTTACCAGTATAAAATGGGTGGCAGTTTGAACAAGTATCTACACGTACTTCATCTAAAACTGAACCACTTTCAAATTCGTTTCCACATGAAGTACAAACGACTTTTACTTTTTTGTAATTTGGATGAATTCCTTTTTTCATATATTTTTCTCCTTCCGCCTTATAGTCTTAATTTCACTACAAAGTAAGTTGCTATAACATAATAACATTAAATTATCTCTATTTCAAGTATATAATTGAATAATACACAAATAAATTATTATATTACAAATTAAATAAAACCTAGTATTAGCTAGGTTTTATTTAGTCTTATTTAATCTTATCTTTTCTTTTTTTTACTTTCATAGAATCCTAATGAAGCAATTGCTAAACCTAGTAATGGATACATCATACTTACTGCATCTCCAGTTTTTATACTTGTTGTATCTCCAGCTTTTACTGGTGTACTAGTATCTACTGTATTTCCTGGTTTTGCTACTAATCCTTCAAGGGCTTTTGTTAATGCTTTCTTGGCTGCTTTTACTTCTGCCTCACTTGCTTCTGGATCTTCTAATACTTCCTGTGCTTTTATTACTTCATTTTCTACTACTGCCCATGTATTAGCTGTATAACTTGCAGCATTTAACCCATTTGCCTTATTGATTAAATCCGCCAATAAATCTTTATTTGGTTTTAATCTTAAGTTCAAATATGCTCTTGTTAATGCATCACATGCTTCATCTACTTCTGCCTGTGTTGCTTTTTCATTTCCTAATACTTCTTGAGCTGCTTCTAA
>NZ_FOIN01000063.1 GCF_900102365.1 Thomasclavelia cocleata
AGAAAGCTTTAACAAAAGCAATAGAAGGATTAGTAGCAAAACCAGGAAATACAGTAGATACTAGTACACCAGTAAAACCAGGAGATACAACAAGTGTAAAAACTGGAGATATAACTAATATGATTGGTGCATTAGGATTATTAGCATCATTAACTGCAATTGATTGCCTTAAGAAAAAGAAATATAATTAATTGTGATTATAAAGTAAATAAAATTTTTATAGTTTAAAAATAAAAAAACGTTTAATATTGATATGATTCCACTAAAGTAGACACATAAAAAAAACAAAAGTGTGTCTATGGAGGTGGAATTTTTTTAATGGGAAGAAAACCAAAAATATCAGTTGAAGAAAAAGTATTTATCTGTGAGCAATATTTAAATGGAATAAAAAGCCTGGGAAGACTCGCAAAAGATAATGGAATTAATACAGAAACGATAAGGAGATGGATTAATCAGTATCGAGAATATGGATCAAATGTTTTCCAACCAAAAGCACATAACAGAAAATACACAAAGGAATTCAAACAAGAAATAGTAGAAGCGTATTTACGTGGAGAAGGAACACCAGAATATCTTGCAGTTAAATACGATATTCCTGCATATTCTACTGTATACAGCTGGATTATCAAGTATAATAACCTTGAAGTACTTAAGGATTATGATCCTAAGCCGGAGGTTTATATGAAAGAACACAGTAGAAAAACAACTTATGAAGAACGAATTGAAATTGTGAAGTATTGTTTAGCACATAACAAAAATTATAAAGAAACAGCTGAAATATTTGATGTTTCTTATGTACAAGTATATCAGTGGATCAAAAAGTATTCAGACTCTGGAGAAGAAGGTCTTGCAGATAAACGTGGAAAGCGTAAAGAAGCAGAACAGTTAAGTGAAACAGAAATCCTGCAACGCAAAGTAAAGATTCTTGAACGTCAGCTCAAAGAGAAAGAAATGGAGAATGAACTCTTAAAAAAAGTGAAGGAAATCGAAAGGAGGCGATATTGTCAAAAACGAAAAACGAAGCGAAATACCTGGCTGTGAAAGAGCTTCATGAAACTAAGAATTATAGCATCCAATGGATGTGTAAACTGTTAAACATTCAACGCTCAGCGTATTATAAATGGTTAAATCGATCTGTTCCTGAAAATGAACAGGAAAATATGGAATTAGCAAAGATTATAAAAAAATATCATCAAAAATATGGAGGTATTCTCGGATATAGAAGAATGCGCATGTTCATCAATCGTAATTATAAAAAGAACTATAACATAAAACGTATTCGCAGAATTATGAATATTCTTGGTATTCATTCCAGGATACGAAGAATCAGAACTGGCTGTACAGTATCTAATAAAGCAGATCAGAAAGCTGAAAACATACTGCATCGTGAATTTGAAGCATCTACCCCTAATGAAAAATGGACAACAGATGTAACGGAATTTAAAGTACCTCATTCTACAGAAAAACTATATCTCAGTGTATTCTTGGATTTATATGATCGCTGCATCATTGCATGGGAGATTCGTGAACGAAATGATAATATACTAGTACAAAATACATTCAGGCAGGCAGTTGAACAGAATCCTGAAGCACATCCTCTATTTCATTCTGACTATGCCGAAGAAAAAACTATACCGAAGTTTTGATAACGGTATAGGAAAATACTTTAATTCTTCGGTATAGTGTTCCCACAAAAGTTATTAATTGATATTGTCTAATCATAGGAGGACAAGATTATGAACAATATCATTTTTTTATCTCAAGAACTCTTAACTTTCTTGAGAAAAAGCCATTACAAAGAATCGACATTGGCTAAATATGAAAGAGAACTAAAAGTACTGCAACGTTTTTGTGAGACACATGGCACAAGAGATTACACCATCGAATTGGGTAATAAATATGCGGAAGATATTTATATTGATGGACATTTTAGTGCCCATCGATATTTTGACAGAGGACGAGTGACAAGATTATTAAATTTTTATTTAGATAATGGTTACTTTGAATTGGTAATTAAACAGAGAATGAAATTTGATGATCCACAAATAAGGTTTCAAAATGAATACAACAATTACAAATCGTATATATATCAAAAGGATTTAAGAAATTCAACAAAACATAATTACAGCTACGATGTTTATATGTTTTTAAATTACTTATCTAAGACTGATTTAGATCACATAGATAATTTATCTATTGAATTAATTTATTCGTATCTATCTACAATAAATGTTGATAGTCAAAGACATGCTTTATGTGGTTTACGTTCTTATCTTCAATTCATAAATAGAATTGATTTACTTCAACGAATCAAAGGTATCCGTTCACCAAGAACAAAAAAGATAATATCTGTTTTAAGTGATGACGAAAAAATGAGAATTCAAAATGTGTTAAATTCAGATAAAGTAACAATTAGAGATAAAGCAATTTTCTTATTAGGATATGTTTTAGGAATGCGAGCATGCGACATTGTAACTTTAAAACTAACTGATATAAACTGGGAAAATGATTGTATTCAATTTATACAATCAAAGACAGGTAATGCAGTTAAGTTACCACTTTGTACTGATATTGGAAATGCATTGTTTCTCTATATAACCTTGGAGCGTGAAAAAAGTGATTGCGATAATATCTTTATTAGCCATTACCCACCATATAATTCACTCGTTGATCATTCAGCATGTTATCAGGTAGTCCGTAAAATCATGAATCTAGCTGATATTCCAATGGATAATAGATTTTTTGGTGTACATTTTTTAAGACATAATACAGCATCATCACTTGTACGAAGTGGTGTATCACTTGGTACAATATCTGCCATACTCGGTCATTCCGATCCTAATTCTACAAATGTTTATATCTCTACAGATTCAGAAAAATTAAAGGAATGCGTTCTATCAATGAAGGAAATTGGAATGGATGGTGAATTGTATGAATAAGTTCAAAAGTCAATTAAGCACAAACATTGAATCATTTCTTATGTTCAAGCATTCAGTAGGTGCTTCATATCAAACAGGAGAGTATTATTTACATAACTTTGATAAATACAATTTAGTAAATGGCAACTATGATTATCTGGACAAAAAAGTAGTGGAAAACTGGGTTCAACAATTGAAGGAACGCACTCATTCACAAGACATGGGATATATGTCATACATTAGAGAATTTGGTAGATATCTCAATAGTATTGATAATAAATCTTATATACTATGCGACAAATATAAATCTGTAAGATATAAAGCAAACGTATATCTTTTTTCTAATGAAGAACTCCATAAATTCTTTCAACAAATTGAGCTATATAAAGGTTGTGCATCAACACTTAAAGAATCTCTTATTCTACCAGCCATATTCCGTTTTTTATATTATTTTGGTGCAAGATGTAAAGAAGCACGTGTTTTAGAAACAAAAGATGTCCATTTAGATTTGGGCTATATTGATATTATAGGCTCCAAAGCACATCGAGATAGAAGATTATTTATAAGTAAAGAATCAAAAGCCTATTTTGAAAAATATGATTCATTAATGAATAACATTATTCCAAATAGAAAATATTACTTTTCTGATAAAATTGATAAATATTATTCTTCAAACTCAATTTCGTTATATTTTAATAAAATATGGGATTTAGCTGGATTAAGAAAAGAGACCGAAATAAAACCGAGAGCATATGATTTAAGACATCACTTTGCGTGTGAAAATCTTTTGAAATGGTCAGCAAATGGTGAAAACGTATTCGCTAAACTCCCATACCTAATGACATATATGGGACATTCTAATTTAGAAAGCACATATTATTATCTTCATCTTATTCCTGATTTTTTTCCTAAGTATAATCAGTTATCATCTTCAAGCAATGAATTGATTCCAGAGGTGGATGAATATGAAGTATAATCGTAATCAAGACTCTTCTTTTTGGAAGTTGGCTCGTAGTTTTTTGCATGAATACATGCCACTTGTAAGAAACCTATCAGATAAAACAGTAGAATCATATAGAATATCAATCAAATTATATCTTTCATTTATCAATGATGAAAAAGATATAACTAATGATAAAGTAACATTCAATATATTTACAAAAGAATATATGAAAGATTATATAGTTTGGTTGAAAAACAAAAATGCGTCAGCGAAGACTATAAATTTAAGAATGACTGCATTAAAATCGTTTCTAAAATACTGTTCAGAAGAAGATTTTGAACTTAGGGTGTTCTACAACAATGCGTGTACCATAAAAGGTCAGAAGATCACTAAAAATCCTATAGAATATCTAAAACCAGAAGCAACAAAAGCAATATTATCAGCGTTTAGCAGAGATACATCAAAACATAGACGCAATAGAATGATACTTATATTGATGTACGATTCAGGATGTCGTGTTCAGGAAATAGCTGATTTGAAAGTTTCATCACTGCATTTGGATGTTCGTAATCCATACATGACAGTTATAGGAAAAGGACGAAAAATACGAAATGTTCCTCTTACAAACAAAACAGTTTTACATCTAAAAAACTATTTGACGGAATTTCATGAAGAATCAAAAGATGGGTACTTGTTTTATTCGTTTTTAGATAACAAACCACATCAACTTTCTACTGATAGTATTGCGTTAATTTTAAAACGTGCAACTAAAATAGCTAAAGAAAAATGTGACCTTGTTCCAGATCGAGTCCACTGTCACATGTTACGTAAAACAAAAGCGATGGACCTGTATAAAGATGGAGTTCCATTACCATTTATAATGCAGATTCTTGGTCATGAAAGCATGTCAACAACTTCTGGTTTTTACGCATTCGCAACATTGGAAATGATGTCAGAGGCGTTAAATAAATCACATGTAGGAACAATAACTGAAGAAAAACTATGGACTAAATCTAATAATATTAAAGATCTATATTCACTTGATTAATAAGAATACTATACCGAAGAATTAAAGTATTTTCCTATACCGTTATCAAAACTTCGGTATAGTTTTTTCTTCGGCATAGTCTGAATTATACTGAATTCAGTATAACAGTGATCGAGGTTATCAATACACGAGTCCTGTATTTCAGATACAGTCTATGTCAAGAGTAGCATGTTGTTTGGATAATGGACCAACAGAAGGACTTTGGGGGATAATCAAGACAGAGATGTATAAGATGTATGAGATATATGACAAAGAAAGTTTAATAGAGGCAATTGGTAATTATATAAATTTTTATAATTACCAGCGTTATCAAGAACGTTATAATTCAAAAGCACCAATGGAAATAAGAATGGAAGCTATGAATACAGTAAAGCCTAAACAATATCCGATTGCATTTAATCCAAGAATAGCAAAGTATCATGAATTACTAAACAACTTAAAAACCCAATCAGCGTAATACCAATTGGGTCATCTATTTTATTTATTTTGTGTGTCCACTTGACTGGGACTGGATCATATTCTATTTAAACGTTTTTTATATTATTTTATTGAAAGTAAGGATTTTAAATTAATATATGATGAAATACTCATAAGAATTAAAAAGGTTGAAAAAACATTCAAAGACGAAATTGTAATACAAAAATGGTTATGTAACTTTCAAAAGAAGTTGTAGAAGTTTATATGTCATGTACAGAGATAGAATTACCAATTCATAAAGTGAAATATTAATTATGTTATTATTAGATAAGTATAAATAAAGAAATACTGAAGTATGTTTATTGTAGCTGAAACTGTGAAAAATAGGTAGGAGATAAGATATTAAATATTGAAAAGTTGATTTTTTTGCTTGATAAAAGAGAGAATATGTTTTGAAAAAAGAATTTAAATAGAATAAAGGTTTTTTAAGTAGTAAAAATCTGGTATTAATATTAAAAAAATGAAATAGTATTTTGACAGTTTAATAAAAAATGTTTATAATAATACTATAAAGTTGGGTTGTTACTTTAAGCAGGCAAGACCATAATTTATCTTTAGGGATAATATGGTCTTTTTTGTGTTTAACTAGCAATGATTTATTAACTGGAAATGAGGTGGAAAAGATATTTAGTTTTATAAAGGGTTGGGATATTTAATAGATGAGGTGAAAGGTAAATGAAAGGAAAAAAATTTATTAAAGCTGGATTATCATTGGCGTTAATATTAACAGGAATATTTGGTTTTAGTGTAAATGTAAAAGCAAATGAAAATCCAATGGCTTATCCTAATGTACAAAGTTATCAAAAAGACGATAATGAGTTTACTATTGGAAGTGAAAGCCGATTATATGTAATTGCAGATGAAAAAACATTAAATAATGAAACTTTATTAAAAGATTTAAAATTAACAAGTTCTCATTTATTAGCTGCTAATATTTTAACACAGGCTCCAGTAATTGTTTTTGGAAATGAAGATGGGATGGCTGCTAATGATATTGTTGTAAAAATGGCTGATGTAGATGAATTAAATGGAAAAGAAGAAAGCTATAAAATTACAATTGATGATAAAATAATAGTAACTGCAAAAGATGAAATTGGCGTTTATTATGGTTTGATGACAGTAATTCAAATGTTAAAGGTCAATGATAATGTATTAAAACAAGGAACAATTCTAGATTATCCTGATGTAGGTGAACGTTCTTTGCATTTAGATTGTGCAAGAAAATATTTTTCAAAAGAATGGATTATTTCATTAATTAAAGATTTATCTTGGCAAAAATATAATTCAATTCAAATTCATTTTTCTGAAAATGAAGGATTTAGATTACAAAGTGATACACTAGAAGCTATAGACGGCTTTGCATATCAAAATGGTGAATATTTAACAAAGGAAGATATGTTAGAAATTATTCAAGTAGCTAATGACTATCATATTGAAGTAATTCCATCATTAGATTCTCCTGGACATTTAGGAGCTGTTCTTAGATATTTACCATCTTCATATAGTTGTAGTTCTTTATTTCCAAGTGATGATAGAAGATCACAATGTTTCAATATTTTTACTAATCCTGAAGCACGTGAATTTTTAGTAGAATTAATGACCGAATTTATCGAATTCTTTGGTGAAGCAGGATGTAAACATTTTAATATTGGTGGAGATGAGTTTTTAGCAAACTTTTCAAGATTTAGTAATGATCAATATGCACAAATCATGACATACTTTAATGATATTTCAAAAATTGTAAAAGATAATGGAATGATTCCAAGAGCATGGAATGATGGTTTATTATATGGAGATTACAGTGGATATACTTTAGATAGTGATATTGAAATATGCTATTGGTCTGGACCTTCTAATTGTGCATCAGTTGAAAAATTTGTTCAAAATGGTAATAAAGTTATCAATTATTCAGATGTATATATGTATTATGTATTATCATGGTGGTGGCAAAATAACGCTTGCCCAGAGGGTGATGTAATTTATAATGAATGGACTCCAGGAAAATTCCCAACATTATCAGGAACAACACAAACTTTTGAAGAACCATATCCTGATTATGTTTTAGGAGGATCGTATGCTATTTGGTGTGATACACCAAGTTATATGACTGCACAACAGGTAGCAAATAATATTTTCTATCGCACACGTGCAACTGCTTATAAATCATGGAATACTAATGATTCAATGCCTACATATAGTGAATTTACAAGTGCTGTTGATAAAATTGGGCGAACTCCAGGATATCAAGAAGAATTACCAGAACCAGGTGCTGTTTATTATGAAGGGGAAAGTGCAACTGTAACTTTAAAATATGTTGATACTTTTAATAATCAAATAGCTAATGACGAAGTATTTTATGGTTTAAAAAATAATGAATATAACTTTGAAGCTAAAGATCTTTATGGTTATCGTTTTAAAGAGGCAAGCCATTCATTAAGTGGGGTATATCAAGATAACATAACTATTACTCTAACTTATGAAATTTATTGTGATAAAACAGACTTAGCAAATGAAGTTAATAATAAACTGGTTGTTGATAACTATATTAAAGAAACAATTAGTGATTATAGAACAGCATATGATTTGGCTAAAGAAGTTTATTTAAACGAGGCTAGTGGACAATTAGCAGTAGATAATGCATTAGCTGATTTAGTTAGTGCTAAAAATAAGGCTGTTGAATTAAAATATTATCCATTATATGTTGAAGTTAATTATCCGCTTGAAAATAATGGTTATGTATCTGGATATAGTCAATATCAAAGTGCTGTTGCTAATGCTAACAGTGTTTTATATGGTAGTGAATTAACAATTGAAAAAATGAATGAAGCTTTAGAAGCAATTCAGACAGCTAAAGATAATTTAATGCTTCCTGATGGCAATGTTCCAAGTGTAAGTGCTACAGATAATTATTATTCTGTAGGAGTTTATCCAAGTAATAAATATAGCTATGATAAAATGTTGGACAATGATACATTAACAAAATGTTGGTTTAATAATAATCAGGTAGTAGATAAAGAAATTGTCTTTACATTTGCAAAAGAAGTTAATATGTCAAGTATACAAGTTGTTCAGCCAAGTGATGTTGGAAATGATGCGTTAGGTGGTGCTGATATTCAGATTTCTAGAGATCGGGTAAATTGGACAACTGTAGGAAGTATAAGTAGTAGTGAATTAGATACAACTGTTACATTTGAAAAAACACCAGTTAAATATGTACGAATCGTATTAACTGTAAATAAAGCAAACTGGTATCAAATTTCTGAAGTGTATTTTACATTTGAACAAACTCAAGAAGACAATACATTAAGAGATTTAATAAATGAGGCAAAAAATGTAGATATAGAAGGTAAGACAACTGAGTCAGTGTCAAATTTAGTTGATGCTTTAATAGAAGCACAAAAGGCTTATGTAGCTGGAAGAACTGATACAGAAACAGAAGAAACAAATCTACAAAATGCAATTAATGATTTAAAAGATGCAGTAACTGTTGAAGTAAATAAAACAGCATTACAAATTGCAGTTGAAATGGCAGGTAATGTAACAGAAGAACAATTAGATAAAGTAGTACCAGCAGTAGTAACTGAATTCAATGCAGCATTAGAAGAAGCAAGAACTATCTTAGCTAATGATAATGCAACACAAGAAGAAGTAGATGCATCATTTGCAAGATTATCAGTAGCAATGCATATGTTAGAATTCTTAAAAGGTGACAAGACTGAATTACAAGATCTAGTAGATTCAACAGCAGAGTTAGTAGAAGGAAA
>NZ_FOIN01000061.1 GCF_900102365.1 Thomasclavelia cocleata
ATAACTAACATTATACCAAAAAACACGGATGACCGTGTTTTTTTTCGTTTTTTTGAAACTGAAATGAGTTATTTACTCGTTACAGCCCCTTTTAATAATGAATAAACACTGGATCTCCAATTCTAACTAATTCATATACAGTTTTAGCATCCTCATATTGCAGATTTATACATCCATGAGACCCTTTTGTTAAATAAAGTGTTGGTGACCAATTAGCCCAATCACTACGTTCAAGATAATGATATCCTGTACCAGTCCACATTATTCTAACCCAAAATTTTGATGGGGTTCTATAATCTTCTCCAACTAATATTTTTTCGGGCATCTTTTCCTTTATATACCATACTCCTGTACGAGTAATTCGATCTTCAGTTGGTGGCATACCTGTTACACATTTACTTGAAAATACTTGTTGTCCATCTCTATATACATACACCATCTGTTCGGTTATATCTATTTCACTATAGTTTTGAGTATCCCAATCATTTTCAAAATTTTCATAATCTTTTTTATAACCTTTATGACTATAAACTGGCTCTAACTGAGTAGTTAATGCTTTTATATTTTCTTTACTATGATTACTTATATATGCATTGATTAGCTGATTATTAGTTTTATCAGTTATAACATTATATACTTGATCAACAATTTTTTCATAATCAAGTCTCCAACCATAATCACCTCCTGATATTTCAATGACCTGACCAGAATGAGTAGTAAAATTACGTTTTTTTCCAACTGTTTTATATTTTAAGCAAAAGTCTTCAATCCATTCACCCATACTATCTTTATCAATTGTCACTTTATTTTCTTCATCTATTTTAATCCAATCTTTTATATTTTCAGGTGTAATAGTTTCAGTTACACCCTCTCCCATATCCCATGTAATCCAATTTAAAAGGTAATTATTATAAATCTCAAGTTGTTCTTTTAATTTCTTTTCATCAACCTCATCAGAACACTTCTTGTATATACCTGGATATTTTTTATTATCATTTAAATAAATTTTAGGAGTAATTTTATTCAATGTTTCCTTGACTAATGAATTAAATTTTTTTAAATCTAATTCATTACCTTCTATCTCATCAACAATCTTACCACTTTTAGTTTCATTATCATACTCTATATGAGCACTTACTGATTTTTTAATTTCATATGTTTTACTACCTTTAATCAAGATTGATTCATTTATCAATTCCTCTATCTTATCTTGATCATATGATACATTTAGATTAATTTCATGACTATGATTTGAAAATATACCAAATATGCTTCTGTTATTTTTATGACTTATAAAATCCTTTTTTAGATTACTTTCAAAATCAACTGCTAAATCAATATCCTTTCCATTTATTTTAAATGATATCTTATCTTTACCAACAATTTCTAGAGCATAGTTTTTTATAGTCTCATCAAATAACTCTTTTGATTGTGTATAAGTCATATTAGATACATTTATACCATTAATACTAGTATTTGGGTACCATCTATCTTGATAATATATAGATACTGTAAAATACAATAAAATATAGCCTAGAATAACAGCTCCTATAACTTTTATTCTCTTTTTAACTCTTCTTCTTTTTCTTTTCATGATTTTTGAATAATATACTCCTTTTTACACTTTACTTTATCCCTATATTTATTTTACGACCATTATATCATAAAAATCATTTGATTCAATTAATTCAGTTGATTAACAATAAAAACTATTATTTATTATAATTTAAAAGTCGACTTTATACAGCCGACTAATTTAATTCCTTTACATCATTATCTGTAAGTTTCTTTCCACTCTCTACTTTATCAATTACTTTAATAATTTTACTTAAAACCTCTTTATCAGGAATAGTTATATACGTTTTTTTACCCTTTTGAGAATAAGTATCATAGCTTATATCATCTGCTCCAGTAATTTGTACATTAAAAATTTCCCAATTAGCCATATCATTCAACTGCATATTAATTAGAGATTTAATATCATCACTTGTCATATCTGTTTCAAAGCTACCTTCAACTGCAGACAATATACTATTATAATTTGTTATAATTTTTGGTGACATAGCTTTTTTTAACATTGCTTTTAATAACCTTTGCTGATTCTTCCCACGATCAAAATCACCATGTGGTAAAGCATATCTTTCTCTTACAAAGCACAATGCTTTATCACCGTTCATCTCATTCATACCTTTTTTTATTTTATAATTACCATGTAATGTTGTGAATTCATATGGAGACTCTACTTCTACACCACCTAATGCATCAATAATATTGATCATTCCACTAAAATTAGTCTTTGCATAATAATTAACTTTTAGCTTTAATAAATCTTCTAATGTCTGTATCGTTTCATTAATTCCATACATTGCAGAATGAGTTATTTTATCCATCTTTCCATTTTTATGTAAATTAATCTGTGTATCACGTGGAACACTAACCATTAAAACTTGTTTTTCAAGTGGGTTTACACAAACTACTAAATTAACATCTGCTCTTGAAATTGTAGATACTGAACCATATGTATCAATTCCAGTTAAATACACAATAAACGGATTCCCTGTTACATCAGTTTTTGTAGTTACTGCTTTCAATTCCTCTTGAATTTCCATTTTATAAATTAATCTAGTTTCATCTGTAAAACCTTCATGATTTGTTTCTAATATCCCTAAATATGATTGATCAGCTATAATACAATCAACTTCCCCTTTATATAAAGCATCAGCTAATTGAACATAATCATCATAATTTTTCTTTTCTGGAGCTCTATCAATCTTATCTTGAATTTTTGCTAAAGCATTAGTAATGTCAGAAACACTAGTCTTGTTTTCAACACCAAAAGTCTTTCCCTTTAAATCATCAAGTTTCTCTATATCTCCATTTTTCATAGCATATACAGCAATAACTCGAGTTTGCATAAAGGCACTTGTAATGTTACTTATAAAATTATCACCAATTGATGCATACACACTTCCTGTTATAAATAAGACAGATAATAGTACACTTACTAGTTTACTTACAAATATTCTTTTATATGATCCAGTACGTCTTTTCTTCCTAGCTCCTGATGTTATCCATACCATCTCTATAAATAATAATAATAGTAATATAACTACTAAACTAAAATAATATTTAACTGGTAACATTTTTAAAACATAAATATATCTTAAAAATATAATTGTAGTAACTAATTGAACTGTTAATATTATTCCTTTTGAAGTTAATTTAGAAAATAAACTTTTTTTCTTTTTTCTCACTATTCTTCACCTCATAAACACCCTTTATCTTAGCATAATAACATGTCATATCAAAGGGATTTTTGTCTAATATATTGAAAGAGCTTCATAAAGAAGCTCTCTTAATTTCCTAATCCTTCTAAATCTTTTTCATCAATAGTTCCACCCTGTTCAACTGTATCAATAAGATTCTTTATTTTTTTAACTTGTTTAACATTAGGTTTCATTACATATATTTCAGTTCCCCACATAGAATAAGTTTTGCTTGTCTGATACCCTTTACCTTGAACCTGAACATTATATATTTTCCAATCTGACATATCATTTAATTGCATATTAAGTAAAGACTTAATTTCCTTACTTGACATATCTGTTTCAAAACTACCTTCAATTGCACTTAAGATATTATTAAAATTTGTAATGATTTTAGGTGACATTGCTTTATCTAACATTGCTTTTAATACTTTTTGTTGATTTTTACCACGATCAAAATCACCATTTGGTAAAGCATATCTTTCTCTTACAAAACATAGAGTTTTATCACCATTCATTTCATTTATACCTTTTTCTATTTGGTAATTACCATGTAATGTTTTAAATTTATAATCCGAATCCACAGTTATACCACCTAAGGCATCTACAATATTAGTCATTCCACTAAAATTAGTTCTTGCAAAATAATTAATTTGAACATCTAAAAAATCTTCAATTGTACTAATTGTTTCACTCGTTCCATAGATTCCTGTATGTGTTAACTTATCCATTTTACCATTCTTGTTTAATTTTATTTCACAATCACGAGGAATACTTGTCATTAAAATCTGCTTAGACTTAGGATTAACTGTTACAATTAAATTAACATCACTTCGTGCTACAGTATTAACACTACCATATGTATCAATTCCTGTCACATAAACTGTAAATGCTTTTTCTGTTACATCAGTTTGTTTTGTCGTAACATGCAACTTTGCATCATATTCATAAGATTTAATAATTTTTGTATCATCATCAAAACTTTCATGTTTTGCCTCTAACATAGATTTATATTCTTGTCCTACAACAATAGCATCTACTTCATCATTATATAGAGCATCTGCTAATGTAGAATAATCATCAAATTTAGTAAGTTCTTGTTCACCAATTTCTTCTTCCATATCAGAAATAGCTTTAGCTATAGTAGTTGTATCATGCTGATATGAAACCCCAAATTTTTTTCCATCTAATTGACTTAATTTTGTTATATCATTTTTCTTCATAGTAATGACAGAAATTAAATATTTTTGATTTTTAGCATCAGATACATTTTCAAAAAAATCATTACCTCTTATAGTATATGTTGTTCCCATCATTAATAAGATACTTACTAATAAACTTATAATTTTAGTTATTATTGAACGTTTACTACGTAATCCTTCTTTTTGCTTTTTTTGTCCACTTAACATTATCAAGAAGAATATAATAATTAAAACTCCTAATATAATCATAATTGCAGTTAGATATTTTAAGGGTACTAAATCTAACTTAAATATAAAATATGTAAACACTATTGTTGATATCAATTGTACTGTTAAAATCAAATACTTTGAAGTAATAAATTTTATAAACTTATTTTCTTTCATGTGACCTCCTTAGATTTACATTTATTTTGTTAAATAATACCATATTATTTTTTATAATACAAATTTATGATTAATTTAGAAGAAAATTTAAGATTTTTGTAAGAATTATTAATATTTTAATTGTATATTTTAAAAATATTCATTACTCTTTATTATATCTGCTTTTTTTAGTGTTATACTATAAAATGTGAGGGAGAAAAAATTTTATAAAACTGATTTGATGAGTAAGATTGATTTGTTTTCCATAAATAATTTGATTCGACATCACTCGTGAAAATTCATTAAAATTCGTGATTTTTTAACGAATAAACACGAAACTTTTATTAATAAAGAAAACCTCATTCCCTACTTTTCTAAATCTCAAAATTTATATAAATAAAGCCTTTTCTCTTTGTTACTGTATAAATATAATAAATTTTGTCACTAAAACGAAAGGGGAATACAAAGATGACAGATGTAAAAAAATACACAGTGTATATTTTAGAAGAAAACAAAGAATTATTAAATAATATTAAAGAGAGTTTAACTAAAACTACTAATTTTACTGTAGTTGGTACTAGTGATAATGCTACTAGCTGCCTTAACTATTTATCAACTAATAATTGTGATTTATTAATTATTGATTTAATGTTGACAAATATTGATGGAATTGGTGTTTTAAATAAATTAAAAGAGATCAATAGTCGTGCATATAATAAGGTGGTTTGTATCACAAGTTTTACTAATCCATTAATTTGTGAAAGTTTAGAAAAATTAAATGTTAGTTATTGTTTTAAACAACCATTTGATATTAATTATTTTACTACTACTTTAAATTCTATTATGAAAATATCATTAGAAGACATTAAAGATATGTCTCAAAACGAATCTGAAAAGTATAAAAAAATAAAATTAGAAAATGAAATTACAGAAATATTACATGAAGTTGGCATTCCTGCCCATATTAAAGGATACATGTACCTAAGAACAGCAATATTATCTACATATTATAATATTGAGTTATTAGGTCAAGTTACTAAGGTTCTTTATCCAGATATTGCTCGTCAATATAGTACAACAGCTTCAAGAGTTGAAAGAGCTATCCGTCATGCAATTGAAGTTGCTTGGAATCGTGGTAATACCGATGCAATTGATGATATTTTTGGTTATACCGTTAGTGCTACTAAATCTAAACCTACAAACTCTGAATTTATTGCTATGATTGCTGATAAGTTACGTTTAGAACATCAAACAAAAGCAGCTAGCCGTCACAGTTATTTATAATTATATCTTTGATATATATAACAAAGAGAGACCTCAATCAAGAGGTCCCTTTTACTTATAAAATAGCAATTTTTAACAAATATTTATGTAAATTAACAAAATAAAAAAGTCTGATTTTTTCATATTAGTGAAAGCCCTGACTTTTTAGTACCTTTTTGATCAGGTATTTTTTATTTAATTTTATACTTCCCTATGTCAATTTAAAATACTATAATCTATCATTAACCATTAATAATAGACATAAATTTATCTTCAAATTAGTTATATATTCCCTCATAAGATCAAAAAAGCTTTAACATTCTTACATCATAATTTAATAATTATAATTCACTTAACTATTTTTAATCACTAGTATTTATATTTTGATAATACAATATCTACAATCTTTGAAATAAATTCTAAATTACAAGGTTTATATTTTGCTCTATATCCAAATAATTTTTGTAATACTTCTTGATTACCGTTTAACCATGTAACTTTTATAACATGTCTAATTGCTTGTTCTACTCTTGATGAAGTAGTCGCATATTCTCTTGCTATACCTGGATATAATTCTTTCGTTACTTCATTTAACAAATTGATATTGTTACAAACATTATAAATACCTGTAACAACATAATTATATCCTTTTAAATGTCGTGGTACTCCCATTTCTATAAAAAGATTATATATTTCATTTTTTATTACTGTTTCCATCCTATTTTTATCATCATGCGAATTATTCTCAGATATTCTATCGATTATTTCCATAAAATAATCCACATTAAATGGTTTTCTTAAACAATAATCCATTTGTAAATTATCCAACATCTCAAATACTAATGAATTAAAATCACTAACACATATCAATTTCTTAAATGCTTTAGAATTATTTTTTCTCAAGTGATTTATAATTCCAATTGCATCAATATTAGTTAGCATTAAATCAACTATGAACATATCAGTTTCATGATTTAGTAAATAATTTAAACACTGTACCCCACTTTCAAAAGTCGCTTCAACTTTATATTTCTTACTACTATTTATTTTATTTACTAAACTTTCATTTAATAAATAATCCTCTATTAAAACTACAATGCGTACGCTTTCATTCATTTCTTAATTACTAAGTGTTCTGTACACTTCTCCTCCCTTTTTATCTTTATCCCAAAATCAATATTACAAGTTTATTAAACACTGTATCCTTTTAATAATGATTATATTCTCTTTTATTATCATATAATTAATTTATGAAAATTAAGAATATAATCATTATTTTAAAACAATTTAACTAAAATTATTCCCTATAAAAGTACTAACTTTAATAAATATGATTTATTACATAAATAAAGCGCTACCTATTCTTATCATTGTTGCTCCATACTCAAGAGCTATTTGGTAATCATTTGACATTCCCATTGAAAGTTCATTTAATGAATATTCTGGAAATTTTAATTTTAATTCATTTAATAACTCTTGAGTTTGTTTAAAATATTTTCGAGTTTTTTCAGGTTCAATATTTGGAGCCATCATCATTAACCCCTCTACCTTAATATGAGGATAATTTTTTAGACAACTAAATACCTCTTCAATTTCCTCACTTTTAAATCCATGTTTGCTTTCTTCTTTTGCAATATTTACCTGAATTAAAATTTTTGCTACTATATCATGTTTCTTAGCTTGTTTTTCAATTTCATTTATTAATGAATAACTATCTACTGAATGAATCAAACTAACTTTATCAATAATATATTTTACTTTATTCGCCTGAAGAGTCCCAATCATATGAAATTCACAATTTCCATCATATTTTTCATACTTTTCTAATAATGCTTGTACCCTATTCTCTCCAAAATATTTTACACCTAACTCTTCTAATTTATTAATTTCTTCAATACCTACATATTTGGTCGCTGCGACTAATCTTGCATCTTTAAGCTCATCAATTATCTTTTTTACCTCTAATTTATTTACCTCCATTGTTTTTGCCCTCTTTCATTTTCATCTAATATAAAGCTGTTAATTACTTTATCCCTTAAAAAATAATTACTATACCATAGTATCACTAATTGTAACCATTTCTCAACATATTTTTTAATTATTTATAATTTTGTGATAATTTTGTGATATTTAAATCGTTTTATTCTAAATTTTTACCTAATATAATACTTTTTTATAAAGCATTTCTAATTTTCATTATAATTTCTTACTATTGGTAAAATCCTTTAACTATTTTACTCTTCTCATATTTATTAAAAGCACACAATTTTAAAACATGAAACTAATTTTTACTTATAACAGTTATATATTCTAATATAATGATCAAATAAAAAAATTAAATATCACAATATTTTGTGAATTTTAAAAAACAAAAAAGGTCTGTAAATCATATACATTTATTTACAGCCTCTTTATTTATATTATTTAAATTAATAACCTTTATTCTTTTATTAAATTTTCTAATTTGAAATAATCTCTTTATTTTTAATGTATCTTTGTTCCGTTTGGTAATTCTTTAACACTAAGCACTTCCATTACTCCTTTTTTGTCACCAGCTAAAATCATTCCTTGGGATTCAACGCCTCGTAATTTAGCAGGTTTTAAATTAGTTACTACAACTACTTTTTTTCCAATAAACTCTTCAGGTGTATAATAGTCTGCTATACCACTAACAATTTGTCTTATTTCTTTTCCAATATTAATTTTAGATATTAAAAGCTTATCAGCATCAGGATGCTTTTTACATTCTTCAACTGTACCAACAACTAATTCTATTTTTTTAAATTCTTCAATTGTGATTGAGTTATCAGTTACTTTTTCTTTTGTAGTTGTTTTAACAGAATATAATACTTCAACTTTTTTTTGAATCTCTTTTGGATCTAAACGAGCAAATAACATCTCTGGTTTTTCAACAACTTTTGTGCCAGCTTGATATAAACCAAATTTATCTAATGCCAATAAATCTCGTTGATCTGTATTTAATTGATCTAAAATTTTATTTGCTGTAGAAGGCATATATGGAATTAACGCAACAGCAGCAAAACGTATACTTTCAACTAAATTATACAATACAGTTGCTAAACGATCTGTTTTATCTTCATCTTTTGCTAATACCCAAGGCATTGTTTCATCAATATATTTATTGGTTCTTCTAAGAAGTGTAAAAATTTCATCTAAAGCATCAGAAGATTTAAATTCATTCATTTTTGCAATAGCTTTTTTAGGCATTGTTAAAGCAACTTCAATTAGTTCATCATCAACTGATTCCTTAATCCCTGGATTATTAACTACTCCATCAAAATATTTATTTGACATTGCAATTGTTCTATTAACTAAATTACCTAGAATATTAGCTAAATCAGAATTTATTCTTTCTACTAATAAATCCCAAGTAATACTACCATCATTATCATATGGGATTTCATGTAATACATAATATCTAACAGCATCCACTCCAAAAATATCAACTAAATCATCAGCATAGATAACATTTCCTTTTGATTTTGACATTTTACTTTCACCTTGTAATAACCATGGATGTCCAAATACCTGCTTTGGTAATGGAATATCCAACGCCATTAACATAATTGGCCAATAAATAGTATGAAAACGAACTATATCTTTACCAATTAAATGTAAGTCAGCTGGCCAATATTTTTTATATAAATTACCATGATTTCCATCAACATCATAACCTAATCCTGTAATATAGTTACTTAATGCATCAATCCATACGTAAACCACATGTTTTGGATCAAAATCTACTGGTATTGACCAGCTAAATGAAGTTCTAGAAACACAAAGATCTTGTAGTCCTGGTTTTAAAAAGTTATTCATCATTTCATTTTTACGTGATACTGGTTGAATAAATTCAGGATGGGTTTCAATATGCTCAATTAATCGGTCAGCATATTTTGAAAGTTTAAAAAAGTATGCTTCTTCTTTAGCATCATGTACTTCTCCACCACAATCTGGGCACTTACCTTCTACTAATTGTGACTCAGTGAAAAATGATTCACAAGCTGTACAATATTTTCCTTCATAATGACCTAAATATATATCACCCTGATCAAATAGTTTTTTAAATATTTTTTGAACTTGTAATTTATGATAATCATTTGTTGTTCTCATAAACTTATCATATGTTGTATCCATCAGATCCCATATTCTTTTTACCTCTGCAGCCTTTTCATCAACAAACTGTTTTGGTTCTATGCCTGCTTCTTTGGCTTTTAATTCTATTTTTTGTCCATGCTCATCTGTTCCCGTTTGAAAATAAACATTATAACCTTGTTGACGTTTAAAACGAGCAATTGCATCAGCTAAAATTATCTCATATGTATTTCCAATATGAGGTTTACCTGAAGTATAGGTAATAGCTGTAGTTAAATAATAATCTTTTTCATTTTTCATCTGTATCTCTCCTTTAAATAAAAAAACGCCCTATAAAAGGACGAATTATCGCGGTACCACCTTTTTTACACAAATGTGTCACTCAAAACTTTTAACGCAAGTTAAACGTTTATCTTTAATTATTCAAGATAACAGCTCCGGGGCCATCACATAAAGTTTAACTCTTAGTTTCCACCTACCACTAAGTCTCTATAAGCGCCACTTTAACATTTTCCCATCTCTGCTTTTCTATTTTACTTTAGCAAACTATGAAACTAATGTCAAACTAATTTTACTACTAAACATAATTTTATTATATACCTATTGTATATATAATATTCTTATAATTTATATAACATTGTTCCACGTGAAACAATATTAATTTTTACTTATTTAATTCAATTCCATATATATTTTTTGCATTTCCATATCTGTTTCTGCCATTAAATCTGCACAACGTTTCAAACGTTTTTTTATATCCCCATTAGTTTCTTTAGCACCCTTGTATGCTAATTCATGCTCTAATGATGCCCAGCAGTCCATTGCAATTGTTCTAATTTGTATTTCAACTGGAACAAAGAGTACTCCACTTTTTTGATATACAGGAACTTTTATTATTAAATGTAAACTTCGATAACCATTTTTTTTTGGATATTGAATATAATTAGATTGTTTCATTTTAATAACATCATCATGTAATACTAATAATTGAGCAATATAATGTATATCATTAATATAATTACATATTACTCTTAATCCAGCTATATCATTTAATTGACACATTCCTTGGTAATTCTGTTTTAACCCTTTTCTTTTCATTTTTTCCAAAATACTAGCTGGTGATTTAATTCTACTTTGAATATTATGAATTGGACTATATTGACATTTTAATTTTAATTCTTCATCTATTATTTCTAACTTAGTTTTAACTATTTTAATTGCTGCTTTATATGGCTGCATTAATAAATCAAAGTCTGATTGATATTGATAATTATTAACTATATTTTTATTCATTTTATTAATTGAGAAAGAATCTCAACACTCCTTTCATATATTGATAGTTTTAAATATTTTCTATCTTTCTATCAACACTCTTTCCACTGATAATTATATTATCAACTTTAATCATTAATACATCAAAATTATGGATATTTATGTTAAAAATAAAATTCTTCTAAAAAAACGATCTCATTAAATATATAATAATCTAAAATTATTAAATATATAAAATAATAAATTTTAACTTCATTTTATTATTTAAAAGAATAACTTTGGCTAAGTTTTACAAATTCTATCTAGTTAAAACTGATTCAATGTGAAATCAATTCTTTTCACTTTTTTATAAAAGCTAATATATTAAACCTTTATAAGTTTTAATGAGAATAGTTATGATTTTATAATTATTTAAATATTTTTCTATTAGGATTTATTTTAATACATTTATAATTTTTATTACTAAATTTAAATCTTATAATAAATATTTTAAATCATAATAAAGACGTTTTTACATAAATAATTTATTAACTAAAACAACTATAAATATCAATATATACCTTTTTTAATATAGTTTACTTGTGATATTTTTGATTAGATCAAAGCCAATATCTCTAACTCTATATTGACTCAATATATCTTTTAATAATAGCTTAACAGCACAAGATAAATGATTTATTTGTTCAAATTTTCCAACTAAAACAAAAAAAAACGCTAGTCATAACTAGCGTCAGGCTGTTGACAAATAAAAAATTGTCAGCAGTCTTTTTATTTTGTTGTTTATGTGATAATATATCAGTGGTCGTGGATGACTTCGTTCCAAGTGTGCAAACTTTGAGGCTCCACGACTTTTTTGTTTAAGATAAAGAAGTCATGATATGGTATAATATAAGTGCACATTTGGAGGAAATTAATATGACAATGACAGTAAATAAAACTAAACATGATCACATTATTTTATGTACTATTGATGAGCTTGTTCCAGCTGATCATATGGTTAGAAAATTAGAAGCCTCTATTGACTGGTGTTTCATTTATCCGTTAGTAGAA
>NZ_FOIN01000058.1 GCF_900102365.1 Thomasclavelia cocleata
AGACGGTGTTCCACCACCACAAGATTTGGTGATATCACCAAGTTTATGAATTCTCCAATCATTTTCAAAACCCTCAAATCTCAAATTAGGAACATTTGGGTTTTTATTTGTTTTATCCATAGCATTAATCCTCCATTAATCCTAGTTCTTTAAGATAAACCACAATTTCTTTATCAAGCTCATCTCTTTTAGCTTCTAACTCTTTTATTTCTTTCATAACTGCGTGAATATCAATTTCTTCCTCTTCCTCAAAGGTATCTACATAACGAGGAATATTCAAGTTAAAATCATTTTCTTTAATTTCTTCTAATGTTGCACAATGTGCATATTTATCAACGTCTTTTCTTTCAATATAAGTATTCATTATTTTTTCAATATTTTCATCCGTAAGCCTATTTTGATTTTTTCCAGACTCAAATTCTTTTGAGGCATCAATAAAGAAAATATCATCATGTGTTTTACACTTTTTAAACACTAATACACATGTAGGTATTGATGTACCAAAGAACAAATTAGCTGGCAATCCTATAACTGCATCTAACCAATTTTTTTCTTCTATTAAATATTTTCTAATAACTCCTTCTGCCGCTCCTCTAAATAATACGCCATGTGGTAATACTACTGCCATTGTCCCTGAATCATCTAATAAATAAAGCATATGTTGAATAAATGCATAATCTGCTTTAGATTTAGGTGCTAATTTTCCATAACCACTAAATCTTTCATCATCTAAAAATTTTGGATCTGCTGACCATTTTGCACTATATGGTGGATTAGCAACTACTGCCTCAAAAGTTAATTCCATATGCTTTTCATTTGGATGTTCTAATGTATCATTATTTTCAATATCAAAATGATTAAATCGTACACCATGCAATAACATATTCATTCTTGCTAAGTTATATGTTGTTGATACTTTTTCTTGTCCATAAAATGATACTACTTCAGCTTCTTTAGCAACTCGTAATAATAATGACCCAGATCCACATGTTGGATCATATACATTTCTTAATTTTTTCTTACCAATAGTCACTAATTTAGCCAATAATTTTGACACTTGTTGTGGTGTATAAAATTCTCCTGCTTTTTTTCCAGCTGATGCAGCAAACTGTCCAATTAAATATTCATAAGCATCACCTAATACGTCAATTTCTGCATCTTCATAATGAAAATTAATATCATTAATCTTAAGCATAACTTTTGATATTAAGGCACTTCTATCTACTTCTGTTTTTCCTAATTTAGATGCATTTAAATCCATATCATCAAATAAATTTTCAAAATCTCTTTGTGATCCTAACCCTAATGTTGATTCTGTTAAATCATTAATGGCTTTAGCCAACATAGAAATATCAAATTGTTTAATATTAATTTTATTAATTAATGTAGACCATAAATTATTAGGTTCTATTATATAACCTAGTCCGCCTTCATTATCAACTAATAATTCAATAATATCATCTTTGAAATCTTCATTATTCCATGCTTCTTCATATGTAATTCCATCTTCCTCTAATTCATCATTAACAAATCTTAATAATTTATCTGATAAATATCGATAAAATATAAGGCCTAAAATATAATTTTTAAATTCTGAAGCATCCATATTTCCTCTTAAATCATTAGCCATTGACCAAAGTTGTGTATGTAATTCTGCTTGTTGCTTTGCTTGTATTTCTTGTGTTTCCATCATTATTCTCCTCGTTTTTACATATACTTAATAACTATATCTTTAATAAACTGAGTAATATTACCTGTTATAATATTTTTTGTTTTCATGCTTGATTTATAATCATTAAGTTCTTTTTCTCTTTGAACAATTTCTCTCTTTAATTCTTTCTTAATATCTGATTTATCAACGAAACCACCAAATTCATAATCTCCAATAAACTTATTTATCTTATCTTCAGATATTTCATATTTTGTAGCGACTTCTCTTATCTCATATTTTCTTTGTTCTTCCATATAATGATTATATTCATATTCAAAATCATCTTCAGAAGACATCTCACTAGCAATACTATTAATAAACCCTTGAATAAGCTTAGATTTTAAATATAATTCAGGATCTGTAGAAGATTCAATGATTTTTTCTATTTCATCTAATGTTTTTCTTCTCTTTTCTTTAGATGGTTCATTAACTGCATTTTTTATTAACATTATAATATAATTCACATTAATTTTATCATTTCTTAATAGTTCAATATCAAAACATACATCTTTTAGAATAGATGTTTCTTCTATTTTTTGTCGATGTTCACGATATATTTTTTTATATTTACTTACAAAGTCTTCATAAGATTGTTGAGAAATTCCTATTTCTTCATCTGTAAAATTAAATTCTTCAAATGTTTTTAATTTAATCATAAGCCTAATTAATTCTCTAAACAATAGAACAAATTTATATTGCTCATTTTCATTTCCACCATGTTCAGCATCTTCAGGTGTAGCAGTATGTTTTTTTAACTCTTCAACTGCTTTTTTAAACCCATCTCTATAATATTCATATGGTTTCATTAAAACTTCATCTGCGTTATCTGTCAGCGAAAACAACTTTACTGCATCATCCACTGCTTTTTTATTTGTTTGAAAACAAACAATATTTCCATATGGTTTATTTTGTGTTTCAATACGATTAGTTCTTGAAAAACTTTGTATTAAATCATGATGTTTTAAGCGTTTATCAACATACAGAGTATTTAATTTCTTAGCATCAAAACCAGTTAAAAACATATTAACAACAAGTAAAATATCAATTTCTGTACTTTTAACTTTTGTTGATACATCTGTAAAATAAGCTTGAAAAGTACTTGTATTATAATTTTTATCAAACATTTGATTATAATCTTTTATCATTCTTTCTAATGAATCTCTTGAATGTTCAGTTTCTAATTCACCATCCTCATTGGCTCCAAAAGTAAAAATTCCTACTATTTTTAAATTGGTGTTTCTTTTCTTGAATTCATCATAATATTTTATGAGCATTGGTATACTTTTAACTGTAAAAATAGCATTATACTTTCTATTATTTGTTTTTAAATCATGAATTTTAATAATATAATCTACAATATTAGAAATTCGTTGATCATCCATAAGTACTTCTTCTGTATCAATAGCCTCTACTTCTTCATCATCTTCAATATCTACTGTTGAGCTAATTGTTCTTACATAATCAACATTAAAACCTAATACATTTCCATCAGCAATTGCATTTTTAATTAAATAATGATGTACCATTTTTTCAAATATATCCGCTGTTGTTCTACCATCTTGGCTAGCATTTTCTTTAAATCTAGGCGTACCTGTAAAGCCAAAATATTGGGCTTTAGGAAATTTGCGTTTAATCAATCTGTGCATTTCCCCAAATTGAGATCTATGACATTCATCAATAATAAATATTACTTTTTTACCTTCATATTTACTTATGATGTGCTGATATTTATCATTCTTACAAGCATTAGCCATTTTTTGAATTGTTGTTAAAATAATCTTTTTAGACGAATCATTCATTTGCTTAATTAAAGTATTTGTACTATCTGTCATATCAACAGTATCTTTCTGAAATCTATTAAATTCTTCAATTGTTTGACTATCTAAATCCTTTCTATCAACTAAGAAAAAAACTTGTGAAACTTCCAAATTTGTGCTTAATAATTGACTTAATTTAAAGGATGTCAAAGTCTTACCAGAACCAGTCGTATGCCAAACATATGCATTATTATTTGTTTCATATGCTCTTTTCATAAGTTCTTCTACAACATAGTATTGATATGGTCGCATAACCATTAAATTCTTTTGAGTATTATCTACTACCATATATCTTGAAATCATTTTTGAAATATGGCATGGTGGTAAAAACTCTAATGCAAAATCAAAAAGATTATCAATTCGATTATTATTCTTATCCGTCCAGTAAAAAGTATACTGAAAATCCATTTCTTTATCACTATTTGCAAAATATTTTGTATCAATACCATTACTTATTACAAATATTTGGACAAAACGAAATAAGTCATTTAATGAATGTTTTTTATAGCGAATGACTTGATTATATGCCTCTTTAAAATCAATTCCTCGTCGTTTTAATTCAATTTGCACCAAAGGTAATCCATTAATCAATAAAGTTACATCATATCTATTTTCATATTTTCCAATCATTGTTACTTGATGAGTAACTTGAAATTCATTTTTACACCATTCATTGTTCTTTGTATTAAATAATTCTATATATTCTATATGACCATTGTCCATCAATATATCTTGTAAACTTCGTAAAGTTTTTGAACTCCCATAAACACCTTTTCCCTGAATTTTGACAAGTAATCTTTCAAATTCTTTATCCGATAACTCATGACCATTTAATCTTTTAGCATTATGTTTGTTAATCTGTTTTCTAAAATTATTATGCAAATCATCTATATCATTTATCTCTACAAACTCATATTTATCAGCTATTAACTGTTTTATAAGATTATCTTCTAAATTTGTTTCACTTTCATAACCAATATTTGACTCCATATAGTTAGCTCCTTAATTCAAAACATTTGAGATTATTAATGAGAAGTGTTGCTTTCTGGCAACACTTCTAAAATGTCATCAACTGTACAATTTAAACCTCTACATATCTTCACTAATACTTCCATTGATACAAATTCATTTTTAGAAAGCTTTGCTAATGTATTCTGACTTATACCTACTATTTTAGCAAATTCTGTCTTCTTTAAATTCTTATCTATTAATATTTTAAAAAGTTTATTATAACAAATGTCCATATTCGACCTCCTTCAACAAATATCTGTTAAATAATATTATAAGATATTTTTGTAAATAAAAAAATACTTTCTTTGTATTTGACAAGATTTTTTTCAAATATAAAAAGTATTTTTATTCATCATATAATTCTTTATATGTCATGATATAACTTGCTACAGTTTCTGGATATTGCTTATAAAATTTTCTGCAAAGCCTTTTAAACAAACTTAGTATATCCTCACTTTGACAAAATGAAAGCATACCATCTAATTCATATTCAAGTTCTTTTTGTGAAACATCATTTCTATTACATAATTCTTCAACTATTGGAAAATAAAACATAAAAGCCTGCTCATATAATTGTTGCATTGATTCAGCTAATTTCATTAATTCTTTATCTACCATTTTTATTACCTCATTTATCAAAATACATTTATCCTTTCCTACAAAAAAAGTGGATGTCTTACCCACTAATAGATGGACTCGGGTCTTGCGACCAGCCTAATGAATAGATTTTTTCTCCAAATAAAGTATATCATAACTATCAAAAAATACAAATCAAATCAATTTAATATCAAAATTAATAACTATAAAAATTTTTTATAATATAAGCTTATCTCTTTATTATAATCCCAAGTTCTTTATGAAAATATTTAAGAGTAGAATACTTATATTTTCTTTCAAATTGCTTGATATGTAATGGCATATGCCCATTAACATGCTCAACATAACCATATATATATTTCTCTAAATTATTATGAATATAATCTTCTTGTTTTTCAAACTCTTTATATTCATCAATATCAATAGTGGAACTTTCACCAATATAATCATCTTTTGAAACAATAACAAGTTTAGAGAAATCTAATCCTGATTGATGCTTTTTACTCCTATCAGAAAATTTAAATTTATAGCCATTATTATGCTTCATTTCTGTTCTAAATGGTACACATACATAATAATCCGCTAAATAATCAATCTCAAATAAAACAACATCATAACTTCTTCCATCTTTTGTTAAAATTTCTTGATATTGATCATGAGGATAATCTTTATAAAATTGTTCACTCAACTTTTTTATTTCATAATCATGCACTTTACTTATCCTCCTTTTTCCTAAAAAAATAAGAGGAACCTGTTATAGATTCCTCTATCTTGCATCCTTGAGCCATTTTTTATTTTACCGATGTGTCTTTGCTCTCACACATCATCATCGCTCGGTCATTTTTTATTTTACCGACGAGTCAGAACCGTCACTCGTCATCATAGGATGCTTTGAGGTTGAACACCTCATTATTAATATGCACCAAATGTACATTTAATAACAATATAAATGAAAGTTTCCTTTCATCTATATTATACTCATTCAAATAAAAAAGTCTATAATTTTCAAATTTAAAATCACATATAGATAATTTTACGATTTATAATTTCTTCAACACAATTTTGAATATTATTCATTTCCTGAACCCACTTCATCTGATCTTTTTCTTTTGATTTTATACTGTTCAATCAATCTATATTTCAAGTATTTGTCTATAAAACACTTTTTCAGATGCACGGATATCACGAATTCTTTCAAGTAATTCTTTAAAATATCCTCCACCACCTAATTCTTTTAAACGTTCATCATCAATTACAAATCCTTTTTTCATATATTCTTTAATAAGGTTTGTTGCTCATATTCTAAATTGAACCCCTCGTTTTGATTTCACACGGTAACCAACAGAGATGATTACATCAAGATTATAGTAATCAACTTGATATGTTTTTCTATCACTGGCAGTTGTTGCAAAATTTGCAACAACTGCATCTTTTATCAATTCACCTTCATCAAAAATATTTTTAATATGTCTTGAGATAGTAGACTTATCTCTTTGAAATAATGATGACATTTGATCTAACGATAATCAAACTGTTTCATCATTAAAAGTTGTTTCTATTTTCACCAAACCATCTTCTGTTGTATAAATAATCATTTTTGAATTATTATCCATTGCCATATTTCTCCTAGTATATTATATTTAGTCTCTTATTTGAACATTATATCATACGGCAAACATTGTCCGCATCCTATACTTATGAACTTAGAGTTGGGTCAAAAGCTGAAAAGTGTTTTTAGGAAATTATAAATTAATTGAAGGAAAAATGAATGAAAGAATTTCATTTAAAGAGTTATTAATATATTTAAGAAATTGTAAAGAAAAGTCTGCTTATTTGAAATTTATAGATGATATTACTCCTTTAGATTTCGATCCCCCTCTAGTAATGGATTATATCAATAGTATTTCAAATGGAAACATTCCACAGGGTTTAGTAGACGAAGTTGAAACAATATATGATGAGAATAACTACAGTTTTGAACGAGTACAACTTGTTGATTTAATTGGATGTTCAAATGTAGAATTTGATTATCCTTATATTGATGAATGCTATCAAATATTAAATAATGTAATCAAGACCAAAGATATTGATGATGACACTATTAAATCTATCGATGATAATTTATGTTATATTAACGATGATGAAATAGTTGAAATTATGGAAAAAATTAAAGAATCTTATAAATTATATAAAAAAGAAAATAGTAGTTTAGATGAGTTATTGAATTTAATAAAAAACTATTATGATGAGTATCATAAAATTATAAGTGATATATTTGATGAAATATAAAACAGACTAGACAATATTTAAACACTCTTCAGTGAATACAATTGAGTACAATTTGAATCGTCATCTTAGGCGATTCTTTTTTAATGCAGAACAAAAAAATGACCCATTCTTTGACTTTTTAAGGTCAATTTAAGGTCATTTATTATTTTCAATTCAAAAAACGCCCTATCTAAAGGCGTTTTTTTATTTCAGATACTATTCGAACTCAATCGTTCCTGGTGGTTTTGAAGTAATATCATACATTACTCTGTTTACCCCACGAACTTCATTAATAATTCTAGACATAACTTTATTCAATACTTCATAAGGAATTTGGGCAGCTTCTGCTGTCATGAAATCAATTGTATTAACAGCTCTAAGAGCGATAGCATAATCATAAGTTCTTTCATCACCCATAACCCCTACTGAACGCATATTTGTAAGAGCAGCGAAGTATTGACCTATTGTTCGATCTAATCCTGCATTGGCAATCTCTTCACGATAAATCGCATCAGCATCTTGAACGATTTTAACTTTTTGAGCTGTTACTTCACCAATGATACGAACACCAAGTCCTGGTCCAGGGAAAGGCTGTCTAAATACTAAGTATTCTGGGATTCCTAATTCAAGACCTACTTTACGAACTTCATCTTTGAAAAGATCACGTAATGGTTCAATAATTTCTTTAAAATCTACAGCATCAGGTAAGCCCCCAACATTATGATGAGATTTGATAACTGCTGATTCACCACCTAATCCACTTTCAACAACATCAGGATATATAGTTCCTTGAACCAAGAAATCAACTGTACCAATCTTTTTAGCTTCTTCTTCAAAAACACGAATAAATTCTTCACCAATGATTTTACGTTTAGCTTCAGGTTCTTCAACCCCTTTTAACTTTTCATAATATCTTTCTTGTGCATTTACTCGAATAAAGTTTAAATCATATTGACCATCAGGTCCAAATACTGCTTCTACTTCATCACCTTCATTTTTACGAAGTAATCCGTGATCAACAAAAACACAAGTTAATTGATTTCCTATTGCTTTAGATAATAATACCGCTGCCACTGATGAATCAACTCCACCAGATAAAGCACATAACACTTTACCATTACCAACTTTTTCTCTAATAGCTTTAATTTGTTCTTCAACAAATGAATCCATCCGCCAATCACCACTACATTTACATATATCTAAAACAAAGTTAGATAACATTTTTGTTCCATACTCAGTATGTAAAACTTCTGGATGGAATTGAATCGCATACAATTTCTTATTTTCATCTTCACATGAAGCAACTGGACAATCTTTAGTATAAGATGTAATCTCAAACCCTGGAGCAATCTTTGAAATATAATCAAAATGGCTCATCCAGCAAATCGACTCTACTGGCACATCTTTCATTAATTTAGATTCTTGTTTACTAACAACTAAATGAGATTTACCATATTCTCTAACATCAGCTTTTTCTACTTTACCACCTAATACATGCTGCATTAACTGAGCACCGTAGCATAAACCTAATATTGGTATCCCTAATTCAAATAATTCTTTTTTATAAGTAGGTGAATCTTCTAAATAACAACTATTAGGACCACCTGTTAAAATAATCCCTTTAGGATTCATTTCTTTAATCTTTTCAATATCTACTTTATAAGAATAAATCTCACAGTAAACATTACACTCACGTACTCGACGAGCTACTAATTGATTATACTGACCGCCAAAATCAAGTACAATTACTAATTCATTTTTCACTAGCTATCCTCCTATTTAAAAACTTCTCTTAAAACAATTGTTTGTTCTCTATCAGGACCAACTGAGAAAATTACAATTGGACAATTAATTAATTCTTCGATTCTTCTTAAATACTTTTGACAATTTTCAGGTAATTCCTCAAAAGAAGTAACCTTAGTAATATCTTCATCCCATCCAGGCATTTCTTCATAAACAGGTTTAACCTTATTTAATTGTTTAATCGTTGAAGGTAGTGCTTTGATAATTTTACCATCCAAGTTATAAGCAGTACAAATTTTTAATGTCTTTAATCCTGATAATACATCTAATAACATTAAACTTATTCCTGTTAATGAAGACATTCTTCTTGATTGATTAACAACAACAGCATCAAACCAGCCAATTCTTCTAGGTCTTTTTGTTACTGTACCAAATTCATGACCACGTTCACGAATTTGATTAGCTAATTCACCTTCAATCTCTGTTGGAAATGCCCCACTTCCTACTCTTGTAGTATAAGCTTTAACAATTCCTACTGCTTCATCAATATATAATGGCCCAATTCCAGAACCTTCAGCTACCCCATTAGCACCTGGATGCGAACTAGTAACAAATGGATATGTACCATAGTCAATATCTAACATTGTCCCTTGAGCACCTTCAAATAATACCTTTTTACCAGCTTGTAAACATTCATCCAAAATAACACCAGTATCACAGACCATTGGAGCTATGATTTTAGCATATTCTTTATACTCTTCAAAAATTTCCTTTGCATTACATATAAGTTCAGGATATTGTACTATTTTAGAAACAAAAACTTCTTGTAATCTTTCTTTAAATAATTCTTCATCAATGAATTCACCCATACGAATTCCAATTCGTTCATATTTATCTACATATGTAGGTCCAATCCCTTTTTTAGTCGTTCCAATATTATTAGCACCACGTCTAGTTTCCTGGATTTCATCGATTTCTAAATGATAAGGTAAGATTACATGAGCCCGATCACTAATCATGATCTTATCAGTGCTAATATTTGCATCATTTAAATATTTCATTTCTTCAAGTAAAGCTTTGGGATTAATTACCATTCCATTACCTAAAATAACATCATTACCACTAAAAATCCCTGAAGGAATCAAACGTAAAGCAAACTTTTGACCATTAAATTCAATTGTATGTCCAGCATTATTACCACCTTGATATCTTGCAACTATATCTGCCTTTTGAGCTAAATAATCAGTAATTTTACCTTTACCCTCATCGCCCCATTGACTTCCTACTACAACAACTCCAGCCATTAACTTCACACCTTTCTTATCTGCTATTACATTATAAACAATTAAAAAAAATATATAATGTAATTATTTGACTAATTTACGGAATAATTATATTATAGTCATAGATATTAGTAAAATTAATATATTACATTTATGATATAAGGAGAACTTATATGTATATCAAACTAGAACAATACAAAATATTTAATGAAGCAGCTACTACATTATCATTTTCAGTAGCTGCTAGAAATCTATTTATTTCACAATCTGCTGTATCCCAAACCATCAGCAGTATTGAAAAAGAACTACAAACTCAATTATTTATTCGTAATTCTAAAGGTGTTAGTTTAACTAAAGAGGGTAAATTATTACATCAACAAATTGATCAGGCACTAGCTTTAATTACTGGAGTTGAAAACCAATTATCTAATTTTCATGAATTAAAAGATGGTCAATTAGTTATTGGAGCTGGTGATACTTTTAGTGAATATTTTTTAACTGATTATATTGTAAAATTTAAACAACTATACCCCGGGGTTAAAATTAAAGTAATTAACCGCACCAGCCTAGAAACCCGTGAATTATTAAAATCCGATCAAATTGATCTTGGATTCTTAAATCTTCCTATCAAAGATGACTCTTTAATAATTAAAGAATGTTTCCAGGTTCATGATATTTTTGTTTCTAAAGAATCTGATAATCATATTTACACATTCAATGAATTAGCAAATAAACCACTAATTCTTTTAGAAAAATCATCAAACACTCGTAACTATATTGATAATTATTTTGCAAATAAAGGACTATTATTAAAACCAACAATTGAACTAGGAGCCCATAATTTATTATTAGACTTTGCTAGAGCAGGTCTAGGTATTTCTTGTGTTATCAAAGAGTTTTCTCAAGAATTACTTGATCAAAAAGTATTACATGAAATAAAAACTGCACAACCATTACCTAAACGCAGTATTGGTTATGCTTATCCTAAACGTAGAACCCAATCTGTTGCTACAAATAAGTTCATTGAATTAATCGCTAGTGAAAGTTTATCCTCTGATTAATACACAATTCAATCTATTTTATACATTTACAACAAAAAGGGGCTGTAACGAGTAAATAACTCATTTCAGTTTCAAAAAAACGAAAAAAAACACGGTCATCCGTGCAATGGCATGAACTTAAGAAATAATCTTAGGTTTATGCCTTTTATTTTTTGTATCCTTTTTTTGATGCGATTTCATATTTTTATAGCTGTAGTAAAGGGGTATATATAATATATCTTTTCTATATACATATTTAGTTGTATAATTATAGTATAGGAAGGTGATGTTATGTTTGTTAAAGTTGTAAAAAACAATAGAGGTCGCCCTAACACCTCTTTTATCTCAATTGTTGAATCTTATCGTGAAGATGGAAAAGTTAAGCATCGTACAATCAGAAATCTTGGTCTTTTTGACGATGATCAGGTTCCTTATATTAAAGCTGCTTTTGCCAAAAAGAAACCTCGTCTTGTCTATGATGATTAATCTGTGGTAAAGAGTATGTTAGCTCAACAGGCCATCTCTGTATTATCAGGCATCATTAATGATGAATCGCTTATTAATGATGCACAAATTCTTCCTGCCTCCTTTACTAGAAAACGTAAGATAACTCTTGACAATCTGCTAAGCTATCTTATCTTTAGAAATCACAATGTGCTTTCAGAAGATCTTGTTTCTTACTTTGGGACTATGGGTGATTTTGACATCCCCACTAGACAGGCCGTAATCAAAAGAATGTCAATCCTTAATTATGATGTGTGGTACTCTATCATGGATAGATTTCGAAATGAAATATATAATGAACTGCCGCTTGTCAATATCAAGGATTATGTAATCGTTGCGGTTGATGGATCATTTCTTGATCTTCCATCACATATAGCTCTTAACCATTGTTTTGGTGGTCATCGGACTTCAAAAATAAAGATAGAAGATATTAAAAAGCCACAAGCAAAAGTTTCAATGATTTATGATGTGCTTAACAGGGTCATTCTTGATTTCTCTGTTTCTCATTACAGAACATCTGAAATTCCTCTTCTCTTTGAGCATCTGAAAAGATTAAAGGAGTTCTTTGGGAACAGAAAAATAATTTTATTGGCAGACAGATACTATGGTTCAGCAGAACTGTTCAGATATTGTGAAATGCATCATATCAAATACATTATTCGAGCAAAAAAGAATTTCTTTAAACATTATATTGAAGAATTTAAAGAAGAAAAAGATTTTTATATCAGTATCAAATTTGATAAGGCATGGATAAAAAGAATCAGGAATGATGAAATCAGAAAATCAATGGTTGATAATCCCAAAATGGATATACGTGTTATAAGAGGAACATATACATACATTGAAAAAAACAAAAAGAAAGAACGGGAAGTTACTGTCGAAACTCAATATTTCACAAATCTTAATGATGAATTTGATATATCGAATATTGTTGATTTATATCATCATGAAAGATGGAATGTAGAAACTGCGTATGATGTTTTAAAAAACAACTTAGATATCGAACAATATAATACGCATAATCCAATTGGTATCATTAATGAAACAATGGGGAAAGTCATATTCTATAACATTGAACAAATAATTTTTATAGAATCAAAAAAAAGAATCAAACAAAATAATGAATGCAGATATAAATATATCCCAAACAATAAACATATTATCAATTTGCTTCATCATAATAATTTCGTGGTGAATTTTAAAAAGGGGTCAGCAGATGTCATTGTAAATAAAATCGTAGTTGCAGGATCAAAAGAAAAAATTCCTATTAGGAAGGGACGACATTACAAGAGATGGAATAAATTTTTAAAGAGCATACCAAGGACAAGACATAGAATAGATGGGCGCAGGAATCCACTAGTAGCAAAAGGAAAAACTGGATTCGTGACCACTAATCACTAATTCAGCCCCAGTAGTATAGGAAATTTCCTTTTCTATCATTAATTTTAATGATAAAACAATATGAGATAAAAAACAACTAAAAATTAAAAAAATCATGAATTTTAACAGGGTTTTTTTACGCTTTTTTTCAACATGTTTTTAATTGATTTATCTTAATGAAAAAGGCATAAACCTAAGATTATTTCTTAAGTTCATGCCATTGCACGGTCATCCGTGTTTTTTGGTATAATGTTAGTTATGAATACAACACTACACACAAAAAATTATAACGCATATCAACCGAATATGCTACTGGATTTTTCATTATCTTTCGAAAAAGATATTGCTCATGATGATATTTGTAGAACTGTTATTGAAGTT
>NZ_FOIN01000056.1 GCF_900102365.1 Thomasclavelia cocleata
ATCAATGATTTTACTTTGAGTTTGTATTCTATCCTCAATTAACTCTAAAAATTGCATGATTTTATCTTGTTCGGATATAGTAGGGATTTGCAATTTAAAATTATTTATTTCCTTTGAAGTAATCCCTTTGATTGAAGTTCCTTGCAATTGGGTTGATTTAATTATAATTTGAATAAGCTGTGCTAAAAAATACTTGTTACCATCATATTCAATAATATTCATAAAATCTTGACTGGTACAAATTTCACATTTGGAAACCGCAACTTTGCCTACACCAACTCTTGAAACAATGCATATTGTGCTTTTAGGACATAATTTTGCAGAAGAATTAAGTATTGCGTCGTTTGTTATGTGTCTATTTATACTTATTGTTCTTATATCATTATCAAATAAATCAGATGAAGAAATCCAGGGAATATTTCCTTCCCAGTATCGATTATTCTTAGTAGACGGTGTTCCACCACCACAAGATTTGGTGATATCACCAAGTTTATGAATTCTCCAATCATTTTCAAAACCCTCAAATCTCAAATTAGGAACATAGTAGTAAATTTTTTTATTATAATTATGCTTTGACCGAAAGGAGGAGTAAATATGGTCAAAGAAAAAACAATAAACGAAATTACAGAATTATGGAAGGAGGAAAAGAAAAGATATGTAAAGAAATCAACTTATGCTGCATATCAATTGTTGATTCAAAATCATATAAAAGATTATTTTGGTGATTTATATGAAGTTTTTGAAGAGCAAGTGCAACAATTTGTATTTAAAAAATTGGATGAAGGATTGAGTGAAAAAACTATCAAAGATATTATTATTGTTTTAAAAATGATATTGAAATTTGGTGTAAAGAACGGATACTTGGAATATGTATTAATTGAGGCAAAATTTCCTACAAAGCAAACAAATAAAAGTTTAGATGTTCTTTCGAAGAGTGATCAAAAGAAATTTATGAATTATTTAAGAGATAATTTTACTTTTAAAAATTTAGGGATTTTTATTTGCTTAAGTACAGGAATGAGAATTGGAGAAATATGTGGTTTAAAGTGGTGTAATATAGATGTAAATGAAGGTATTATAAAAATAAGACATACTTTACAAAGAATTTATATAATTGAAGAAGGAGAAAGACATACAGAATTATTATTAGATACGCCAAAAACAGCTAATTCTATTAGAGATATTCCTATGTCTACAGAATTGTTACGTATGATTAAGTCGATTAACAAAATTGTTAATGAAAACTATTTTGTTATTTCAAATGATGAAAAACCGATTGAACCAAGAACATATAGAAATTATTATAAGAATCTTTGTAAAAAAATTGATATGCCTGAATTAAAATTTCATGGATTAAGGCATAGTTTTGCTACTAGATGTATTGAATCAAAGGCTGATTATAAAACAGTATCTGTATTACTAGGACATTCAAATATTAGCACAACATTAAATTTATATGTGCATCCAAATAAGGAAGAAAAAAAGAAATGCATTGATAAAATGTTAAGATCACTATAAAAATATCATTAATTTTATTGAAGTTCGTTTAATTGCATTAACATGTTTTTAGTTATAAAGTATAATTTTCTTAGATATTTGAATTAAATGATGCAATTTCTATTGAAAAAATGATACACTAAATTCATCAAAAGTGTATATATTTAATAAAATTGAACTTAATTTTTATTTATTAATATTATATTGAACTTAAAATCGGTCAAATTAAAATTTGATATAGAGAGTTCGAATAGTATCAAGTGGTTTAGAAGTGTCATCGATGAAAGATGGCACTTTTGTTATAGATTTATAAAAATTGGACTTTAAAATGTTTCTTTTAACGTATACATTTTGAATGTATAGTTTTGATGTTAAGAAATGTCGAATAATATTACTTAAAGACTTATTTTAATTCTCCATCAAAGTATTTCTTATACCACGAAAAAACGTTTTATAGAAATGTATTTAATGCGAAAACGAGTGACTGTATTGTGAAAAATATGATGGGGTTATAAGTATTTTAACTTTATTTTATTGTGTTATAACATTCGTTATATTAAAATAGAATAAAGGACTGTTAATATGGTGGTGATAGAATGAATGCAATAAATGCACTTGGACTAAAATTGGATGTAAATGATTGGAATAAAAGCGATCAGTTACCTCTCTATATTCTAAATAATTTTTCTATTCAAAAAGCAACTCTCAACGATATTGATTGTTTATCATTAACGCCACATGAAGAGTTGCCAATTTTATCAGTGTTAAAAAAGCAAATAGCAATCATTAAAAATATTGAAAATATTCCTGTATTTTTAAATCTAAATACTATTTCTCATTTTAGAAAACAAAATCTTCTTGAAAACAAAATTCCATTTATTCTAAAAGATAAAATGGTTTATTTACCATTTATGGCAACACTTTTAACTGATGAACAATGTGAAGAAAACACAAAGATTGAAAAGTTAACATTGTCTGCTCAGCTTTTATTTACTTGGATACTATATCAAAGTACAGATGAATTCTATATTAATGAAGCATTAGACACAATTAATGTTTCAAATATGACATTAACGAGGGCGTATCGTCAATTATGTGCAACAAAACTTAGACAAAGAAGAATTAAACTTGAAACAATTAGGTATTAGAAACATGAATAAAAATACACTTATTATTCAATTACTATGTCAAGTATATGAATTATCTATATTTCAAAATGTATAATTTAATTAAAAGGACTGTGTTTAAAATAGATAAAAATATATATGAAGTAAGCATTGAAATTGATGGGATTTACTGTCCTAAATGCAGGTAATACTTCCAACACTATTGTATCATGAAAAATATAATGACTGTTTAGACAAAGATAAATATATTAAAGAACATCTCATTATCTCAAGAAGATTTAATATCAATGAAAGTGACGAAGAACTTTTAAAATTTTATTATGACCATATCTCAAAAGAAAACAAGCAGTATCAAGACCACTAGCAATAACATTTACAAAAGTAAACCAAATAGTAAGAGGGTGGATAAACTATTTTAGGATAGGAAGTATGAAAACATATCTTGATGAATTTGGACAATGGCTACGCCACAAGATAAGATGTATCATTATCAAACAGTGGAAGAAACCAATGACAATTTATAGAAATCTAATGAAACTTAATAAAGCATGTAAATGTAACTTTAGTGATGAAGAAATTTATAAATGCGCAAACACAAGATTAGGGTGGTATAGAAGAAGCGGATTAGAGGTCGTGAACTTTATACTATTATGATTTCGATGATGAAGAGCTTTAAAAAAAACTATATTCACTCAAGTAAAAAAAATTATCCCGAATTTTACTTGATTTTCCATGACAAATCATAGTTTTTCGGGATAATCAATAATTCGGGATAAGTTCAATGGGAGGGGCAATAAATCTAGAATTTATTCCTTTACCCTATTATGTTGTTTTACGCTTATAATTTTTTTATATTTTTAATAGTTACATTATATCCATAATTTTTAAGCACTGTTACTATATTTTTTAATGTGATTTTACTAAAAAAAGGAATTTTTGGTCTATCATCTACTTGCTTAGAAATTATAGCTAATACTATTTCGTTATTCTCTGCTTGAAATTCAGTTAAATTTGCTAGTAGATTAGGATTTGAAAACTCTTTAGAAAATATTTCAATACATTTTTCTCTAAAATTTGCTTGCATTAATAGATTTCCAGAAACATATCCTTGATTAAACAAGTGACTTAGAGAAGAAGATTTTGTACCATTCTTAATATGAATAAATTTATTATTCCAATACACATCTGCAACCTCAACTCCATAAACTGTTTCTTCTGTTTTTATTGTTGCTTTATGCAGTAAACTAGCATTGTTTAAATGATTGGCTAATGCATCGTTATAATCATCTTCTTTATCATATTGACAGTCAATAAAATCAATATCTGATATGTGTATATTTTTATAAAAATCATTAATGGTTTTATAGAAGTTGTTATTAACCTTATACCAATCACCATTCACAAGACAATAAATGCTGTCTTGTTCATTTATTTCCACTATTAAACATTTATATATTGTCCATCGATTAAATGGTGTAGAATCACTCCATGTTGCATATAGTAGAACTTTATTACGGTTCATTATCTCAACAGTTAATTCTTTTTGTTTGATTCCTATAGTCTCTAAATAATTATCTATATCAAGATAATCATATTTTGGACTATTTGTGTTGATATATCTAAAGCATTCAAGTGCTTCCCAATTTATAACCTCTGGTAACATTAATCGTAATTCTACTTCTTCATTTCTAATTTTTTCATCTAATAATTTATCCAGTTCCTTTCTCTCTTCTTTTTTCTTTATTAGATGTACATTATCAATCCATAAAAAATTTTTTTTGTAGTTATCTAAACTGTATGTTGCATAAGCTTTCTCAACTAAATCCTTAATATTGTCTATATTGTATTCATTTGAAAGACTTAGCACCTCTCCACCTGTAATCGTACAATTTTTGAATATACCGTCAGATGGTTTACCTACAAACTTTTTAGCCAGATCCTGTTCAGTATCAAAATTAAAATCAGTTATATTTGTAGCTTTCGGTAATTGTTCTTGAGAAATGTTATGATTTCCTACTAACGATTGCTTTGATAACACTTTTATTTCATTATCATTAATACTGTTTAATAGCACTTTGATACCAAAGTCGTGATTAATAGCTTCATCTTTTATCATGTGTTTTCCTAAACCAAAAGTAATAGCAAATAGTCTTTCATTATCTTTGGTTTTTATAACTAAAACAGCCCTACTGTTAGCCTGTTTTAATTCTTCGAAAGATTCTTTGAAAAAACTTTTTACCCATTTAGGTTGAGTTACTATACTAGTATCATAATATAATATTCCGATATCCTCATAAACCTTGTTATTATAAACAGCAGGGTCTTTTAGATAAGATAAATTTTTACAATACTCCTTTTTTATCATATAAATAGATACTTTGTTTTTATTTTTCTTTGCGCGCATATTCCTATTTCACCTCATTTTTACAATTTTCCGTATTTGTTTTCATAAATTGTTTGTTTTCTATAAATATATTCTTATTTTATCACGTATTCTTCTTACTTTATATACATCAAGTACTAATTTAGAAAAAACACTTTGCTACTTAAATGTAATTACAGGAAAATTAAAGAAGTCAGATGAATTTCTTTAATGTTTAATTAATGATGGGATGATTTATGTTGGTGCGTAAGACTAGCTGGAGAATTTATTATAAGATATTCAGAAGGACTTTGTTCCTTTTTTTGTTTAAATGCTGTAAAATGGGATTTTATATGAATATATTGCATTGCTAAGGTTATAAAATAACTTATTTAAACGATATTAGTGCAATTTTTCGGTTATTTATAAAAAGTTATTTCATATTTATAAAAATATATTATAATGTAAAAGTATTAAAAATATAAATATATAGGGGAAGAAGGTTTGATATGATTAAATTTTTTAAAGTAAACATGGAACCTAAAAAATGGTTAAGAAAGATAGAAGTAATATTTTCAATAGGATTATGTATTGTTTCGATTATATCAATTGGATATGGCTTGTTTGATATTAATGCCAACGTTGAAAATATGCAGTTTAAACAAAGTATCCAGATGACAAGAGATACTGATTTAGAAGACTACAGTGAAGATAATACGATTTGTGATGTTACCTATACAAATGGTGACAAGCAGCTAATCGTATCTTATTCATATGAAGACTATGTTAAATTAGATGATAAGACAATTACAGCATATGAATACGAAACAAAAAATGGGACAAAATTATATTTTGATCACCAAAATATAAACGATCAAGAAGTACAGTATTCCTACAAACAAGTAAGAGCTAATGAATTAGCCCCATTATTTAACTTTGGGATTGCTTCTTTAATCTTGATGTTATCCATTTTAATTATGATGTTATTTGCAAAACAATTTACAACATATGAAAAATCATGGTTTATTTCGATCATGGTTCTAGCGACAATCTTTTCCGTAGCTTTCCCAGAAGAAAGCGCCAATGGGGTAAATGGAATTATCATTATGCTGCTTTATTTATTGGATACATTCTTAAATATTCTTTGTGAATTATTGATTTCAAAACAATCACGATATAATTTCCTTGTGTCGGTATTAGTTGAAATTGTTGAAATTGCTATATGTATAGTATTAATGTATCGTTTTGCTACAATGGCAACAACATTATTTTTCTGGTTGCCAATTGATATTATTAGTTACATAAATTGGTCAAAACACAAAGATGATGAAGAAAATGAATTAACAGTAGTAAGAAAACTAAGAGGATATCAGGAAGTTTTAGTTATCATTGGAATCATTGTTTGGACGTTTGTAATCGGATATCTTATTAGTGGTTTAAATATTGCTACGGATTTCTACAACAATGAATTATTAGAAACATTCATTATCTATATCGATGCTTGTGCCTCAGCAGTAGGGATTGCAAATGGTTTATTTATTTTCTTTAGGTTACAAGAACAGTGGATTGCATGGTATATTTGTGCATTTCTTGAAGCCGTTATAAATATTATTTCGGGACAATATGTTTTATTAGTTCTAAAATTAGGCTATTTTACTAATACAACATATGGTTATATTAAGTGGAGTAGATATATTAAGGAGCATACAACAAAAAAACAAGCACAAATATCGTAATGTGTCTTGAGGAATGATGTTAAAATTGATAGAATAAAGTATGTATTAATATGTGCAAGATTAGGAGTGAAAATATGGCTATATTAGCAGGTGATTTTAAAACAGGATTAACTTTGATTGTTGATGGTGATCCTTGTCAAGTTATGGATTTTCAACATGTAAAACCAGGTAAAGGAGCGGCCATCTTAAAAACAAAGATGAGAAATTTAAAAACTGGAGCGATTCAAGAAAGAAACTTTAATGCTTCGACTAAGTTTGAAGCAGCAAATATTTCAAGAAAAGATGCGCAATATTCATATGAAGCAGATTCTACTTTTTATTTTATGGATCTAGAAACATATGAAACATATGAATTAGCAGAGGATCAAGTAGGGGACAATAAATATTATATTATTGAAGGTTCAACTGTTTCATTAATGTTCTTTGATGGATTATTGTTATCAGTATCTGTTCCTGAAAAAGTAGAATTAACAGTGGTTGAAACAGATCCAGCCATCAAGGGGGCACCATCTAACCAAACAAAAGATGCTGTTACTGATACAGGGTTAACATTACGGGTTCCTCAGTTCATTGACACTGGAGAAAAAATCGTTGTGTTTACAACTGATGGAAAGTATGCTGGAAGAGCTTAATAAGCTCTTTTTTTAAAATTATGAATAAAATTGTATTGATTACTGGTGGGGCTAAAGGAATTGGCAAAGCAATTGCTTTAGAATTGGCAAAACAAGGATATGATATTGTAATTAATTATTTAACATCTAAAAAAGAAGCTGAGGCATTAAAAAATATGATTATTGATAATTATGGAGTACGTTGTTTGGCTATTGCAGGAGATGTTTCTAAGGAAGATAAAGTAGATGAAATGGTATCTTTGATTGAGTCAAAACTTGGTGGTGTTGATATTTTGATCAATAATGCAGCCGTAGATTTATCAAATTTATTTCATTTAAAAAATGCTGAAGAATTTAGAAAAACATTAGATGTAAATGTAGTAGGAGCATTTAATTGCAGTAAACGTGTTTATCGCCATATGATCGATCAAGAATATGGAAAAATCATTAATATTGCTTCGACCAACGGCATTAATACCTATTATCCGATGTGTATTGATTATGATGCATCTAAAGCTGCATTGATTTCTATGACACATAATCTTGCCTTTGAATTTGCACCTTTTGTTAATGTAAACTGCATTGCTCCAGGTTTCATTGGTACGGAAAATGAACTGGATGGTTATGATGAGCAATTTTTAAAAGAAGAAGTTGAAAAAATTATGGTCAATCGCTATGGTGATCCTCAAGAAGTAGCTTATTTAGTGAAGTTTTTAGTAAGCAAAGAAGCTGATTTTATTAATAATACCGTAATTCGAATTGATGGTGGACAAAAAGGAAGTTGCTAATCCAACTTCCTTTTCATATTTGATAATGCTAATAAAATAGATAATTTTCCATACTCAAAAGTTAAACCGCCTTGCATATATAAGGTATATGGTTCAATAACTGGGGCATCAGCACTTAATTCAATCGTACTGCCTTGAGTAAAACTGCCAGCAGCCATAACTTCATCAAAAGGATATCCTGGCATTGGAGCTGGTAAAACATGGACAAATGAATCAATTGGACTAGTTTGTTGAATGCCTTGAGTAAAGCTTACTAAATTCTCCTTAGATTTAAGTTCTAATGTTTGAATAATGTCAGTTCGTGGTTCATCATAGCGGGGAGATACGTTTGAATATTCTAGTTTTTCCAACATATAAGCTGTAAATACAGCAGTCTTTAATGCGTTTTTTACGGCATTAGGTGCCATAAAAATCCCTTTAAAAAAAGCATTGTTTAAATTAAAATTAGCTCCTAAATCTTTTCCAATTCCTGGAGCTGTTAATCTTTCAGCTACCATATAAACTAAATCTTGATTACCAGCTACATATCCTCCAGTTGGAGCAATCCCACCACCAAGATTCTTCATTAAAGATCCGACAACAATATCAGCACCAACATGCCCTGGTTCTTTGGTTTCTACCAACTCTCCATAACAATTATCTACCATAATAATTACTTCATCATTTACTTCACGAATCTTTTTAATGATTCGTTCAATTTTTGTTATTGATAACGACTTACGATGCGAATAACCCCTAGATCTTTGAATTTCAACTAATTTAATATTATTTTCTTTTAAGCGTTCAATAATTTTATGATCATCAAAATCATCATTAATTAATTCAATTTGTTCATACTTCACTCCAGCAGCTTTTAGCGACTGACTTGAATCTCCGCTTATCCCAATCATTTCTTGAAGTGAATCGTAAGGGGCCCCAGACAATGAAATCATTGTGTCACCATGTTTTAATAAGGCTGAAAGAGTTATGTATAAAGCATTTGTTCCACTCATAATTTGAGGTCGTACTAAGGCATCCTCACAACCAAGGACAGTTGCAAAAATCTTTTCAATCTTATTTCTTCCCTCATCATAGTTTCCATAACCATTAATATCACTAAAATCTGAGTAAGAGACTTTGTTTTCAATAAAAGCAGATAAGATTCGATTAGAATTTGTTAGACAAATAGAGTCAATCTTTTTGTAGATATCATGTAAAACTGTATCAGATTCTTTAGCTAAAGTAAGTAGATCTGGATTTATTTGTTCAAGTATCATAAAAAACCTCCTATAAATAATACATTGTTTATTATACACATTTCTTGATTAATTGCATTGATATCTATTGAAGAAATATTAATAAATTGAGAAAATAAAAAAACATCAAGTATAAAGCAATGACTAAAGACTAAAATGTGTGATATTAAGCCATTTCTTTATTGAATTATTCTTGGTTTCATGATCACAAGGTGACTTATCAAAAGTTTGATACAACTAGATTGAAAATTTTAGTTGCATTATCATTATAATATAATGAACATACTTTTAACAAAACAGCAGCTGTTATTAATATTTTGTACATAATTAATATGGTTAAGATGATTTGCATCATATATATGGCTAGTAAGTTTTAGGAATCTTTGAATTTGTAACATATATGGGAGGTGATCATGTAGGTATGTGTAGTGATAAATAAGATATGGAAGAAATAATTATATAATTTATAGATATTTAAAATGAAATTGAAATTATTTTAATATGATAAATAAAAAAATTGAAAATAAATCAAATATCTTTTGCTTTTTTCATTATGAATATTATACTGGCATATTTTATTTATAAAATATTAATATTTATGGCAATGTAGAAAATATTTTAATATTAGATACTTTGAAAAAGAATTTATTGATAAGTGAAAAGTTTTGTGAATTTATAGAGGAAATCATAATAAATTATGATAAGTATTACTATATGGTAAATAAAAAAGAAATAAGATTTGATGGAATTAGAAAAATATTTAGATATATTTTTTATAAGATTATATTGAATTATTCTTAAAAATAATTTTTAAACGATTAACTGTGTTTATATGGTTAATTTTAATAGTATTGGGATATTTTTTAAGTATAGATAGAAATTAAAATTTAATTATAGAAGATTTCTGTTTTTGTTTTATTCTAAATCATTGAATAGAACACATAGTGTAAGCAATAAACCAAAAGGCATAAAATACAAAAAAGCAGTTTATTGAATATTTCGATTTTTAAAATATGTGCAAGTGTATTTATTTGAATACAGTTCAGTTGTTTATAAGTAAAATTTTTATAAAGTTGATAAAAAATATAAAAAAGTTTATTTTTTTATGTACCAATTGATTAATTGATGATAAAATACCATAGGATACATATTTAAAAAATATGTAAAAAAGTAACCAAATATTTTTTTAAGAAAGTGACGGATTGATTATGGAAAGAAAAGTTGGTACTGTATCAAGAGGAATTCGTTGTCCAATTATTAGAGAAGGTGACGATTTAGCAAAAATTGTTGTTGATAGTGTATTAGAAGCAGCAAAAAGCGAAGGGTTTGATTTAAGAGATAGAGATGTTATTTCTATTACTGAATCAATTGTAGCAAGAGCTCAAGGAAACTATGCATCTATTGATGCAATTGCAAAAGATGTAAAAGAAAAATTAGGTGGAGAAACTATTGGTGTTATTTTCCCAATTTTATCAAGAAATCGTTTTGCAATTTGTTTAAAAGGGATTGCTATGGGGGCTAAAAAAGTTGTTTTGATGTTAAGCTATCCAAGTGATGAAGTTGGTAATGCTTTATTAACATATGATCAATTAGATGAAGCAGGTGTTAATCCATATAGTGATGTTTTATCATTAGAAAAATATCGTGAATTGTTTGGATATGGTGTTCATGAATTTACAGGGGTTGATTATGTAGATTATTATTCTAAATTAATTCAAGATGCTGGTGCTGAAGTTGAAATTGTTTTTGCTAATCAAGCAAAAGAAATTTTAAATTATGCTGATTGTATTGTTAATTGTGATATTCATACAAGAGTTAGAACTAAACGTATTTTAATGGAAAATGGTGCTAAAGTTGTTTGTGGGTTAGATGATATTTTAAATACTTCAGTTGATGGTAGTGGTTATAATACTAGATATGGTTTATTAGGTTCTAATAAATCAACTGAAGATACTATTAAATTATTCCCTAAAGAATGTCAGGATTTAGTTGCGAATATTCAAACACAAATTTTAAATGAAACTGGTAAACATGTAGAAGTTATGGTTTATGGAGATGGTGCTTTTAAGGATCCTCAAGGTAAGATTTGGGAATTAGCTGATCCAGTAGTTTCTCCTGCATTTACAAGTGGGTTAGTAGGAACTCCTAATGAATTAAAATTAAAATATTTAGCTGATAATGATTTTAAAGATTTAAGTGGAGAAGCTTTAAAAGAAGCTATTGCAAATAGTATTAAGAAAAAAGATGCTGATTTAGTTGGTAATATGGCTTCACAAGGAACTACGCCAAGACAGTTAACTGATTTAATTGGTTCTCTATGTGACTTAACTAGTGGTTCTGGTGATAAGGGTACACCAATTGTTTTGGTACAAGGATATTTTGATAATTTTACAGATTAATATAAATGAAAAGGAGATATAATTATGTGTTTAGATGTTAGACCTGAATCAATGGAAAGAATTACAACACCTGAATTGGCTGAAAAATTTATTGAAGAACAAATTGATTTGGTAAGAAAACAAGTTGGGGATAAAAAAGTTTTATTAGCTTTATCTGGTGGAGTTGATAGTTCGGTTGTTGCAGCTTTACTAATTAAAGCTATTGGTAAACAATTGGTTTGTGTTCATGTTAATCATGGTTTAATGCGTAAAGGTGAAAGTGAACAAGTTATTGAGATGTTTCAAAATCAATTAGAAGCAAATTTAATTTACATAGATGCTACTGATCGTTTCTTAGATTTATTGGATGGTGTAGCTGATCCTGAAACTAAACGTAAGATTATTGGTGGAGAATTTGTTAAAGTTTTTGAAGAAGAAACTGATAAATTAGAAGGAATCTCTTTCTTAGCGCAAGGAACTATTTATCCTGATATTTTGGAAAGTAAAGGGGTAAAAGCTCATCATAATGTTGGTGGATTACCTGAGGATTTCAAATTTGAAGGATTAGTAGAACCTGTTAAATTATTATATAAAGATGAAGTACGTGTAGTTGGTAAAGTTTTAGGATTGCCATCAAATATGGTAGATCGTCAACCTTTCCCTGGACCTGGATTAGGAGTTAGATGTTTAGGTGCGATTACAAGAGACAGATTACATGCTTTAAGAGAAGCTGATGCTATTTTAAGAGAAGAATTTGATAAAGCTGGATTAACTGATAAAGTATGGCAATTCTTTACTGTTATACCTGATTTTACTTCTACTGGTGTAAAAGATGGTAAACGTTTAGATTTCTGGCCTGTTATTATTCGTGCAGTTAATACTGTTGATGCAATGCACTGTACAGTACCTGAAATTGATTATAAGGTTTTAAAACATATTACTGATAGAATTTTAAATGAAGTTGATGGTGTATGTAGAGTATTGTATGATTTGAGTCCAAAACCAATTGCGACAATTGAGTGGGAGTAGTCTTGAATGTGTCGGAAACCCTTATTTTACTAGGTTTTTTGGCACTTTTTATTTTCTATTGCATTTTTATTGCATTATTTTCTAAAGTTTCAATATTTAGCTTGATTGGATAATTACTTTTAACTGCCATTGCTTCAGATGAAATTGCATTTGATTTTTTCACTAGACCTTTCAGTTTGGTTGCCACTTCATAATTGCTGTTAGGATATAGATGTCCGTATGTACCTAGTGTGGTTTCTATATCTTCGTGTCCCAAGCGGTCTTTTATGATTAAGGGGTTTTCTCCTAAACTAATCAGCAGGGAAGCGTGAGAATGTCGTAACGCATGAATTTTGATACGGTGTACATCTGCAAGTTTTGAATACTTTTCAATAGCTCTAGGTATTGCGTGTTTATTTGACGGTGTACCATTGTAGCTTAATATAAAATCTGTTTTGACAACTTTTTGTTGAATGTTCTTCCAAACAGAAAGTTCATGTAAAGTGTCCTCGTCTAAAACTATTTGACGGACACTTGCTTTTGTTTTAGGCTCAACAAATTTGTAGTTTTCAAGTGATTTATAATATAAGCTCTTTGAAATATCAAGTACGCCTGTTTCAAAGTCAAGGTCAACCCATTGTAATGCACACGCTTCTCCAAAACGTAAGCCAGTCATAAAAAGTAGCCATATAGTTATGAATAAGTAATGTTCGTAATAATCGTCAGTATTGATTTGTGATATTACTTTTTCAAATTCTTCAAGCGTTCAAAAATCTACTTTGACTTTTAATTTCTTCACGTTTCCGATAACTTTAGCAGGATTGCTTTTTACAAGTCCTAAGACGACAGCTCTATCCATAGCCCTTGAAAACATACCTTGAATTGAACGAACATAATTTTGACCGTACTTTTTTGAAAGTTCTAATTGCCATGCTTGGACTTGTAGAGGTCCGATTTTGTCAATTAGCATATTGTCAAAATAATCAAGTCGTGTATCAATAGTATATTTTCGGTTATCGTAGGTACTTTCTTTTACCTGCGTTTTGTACCACGGTTTATAGATAGTATCAAGGTATTCCTTAAAGGTTAAAATGCTTTTTTCTTTGTTTATTTCATCTGGTTTAGAAACAAGCAATTTAGAATCAATGTCATTAAGTTAAGGAAATGATATTGAGGATATCGATATAAAAATATTGGTATCCTCTTTTTTTTATAAAAAAGTGTTGACATTTAAATGAGTTTGTGAGGCTTATTATTCATATTTTTTATGAATAATAAGCCTATTGTTTATAGGTATGAACTTTTGGAGGTATGACTTATGAACAATTTTAACTCTCTTAGAAAAAATTTGAATCACTGCATTAAGATTTTGAATAATTCTCGTTCTCTTTTCGTTGAGAATCCTAATACTGATTTTATCCGTAATCGTAAACTTGATTTCTCTACTGTCATTAATAATAT
>NZ_FOIN01000076.1 GCF_900102365.1 Thomasclavelia cocleata
TTTTGGATTCACTCAAAATGAAATCAATGAAACATTAAATTATTATAATTTAAATGATAAAAAAGAAGAAATGAAAGAATGGTATGACGGATACCTGTTTGGAGAAATAGAAATCTATAATCCATGGAGTTCAATGAACTATATTTTGGAACTGTTAGGAAATATTGAATATTCAGCGATATCATTCTGGGCAAATACAAGTGGAAATGATATAGTCAGACAGTATATCGAGAACTCAACACAGACAATGAAAAAAGAGTTTGAGTTACTAATTAATGGAAAAAGTATTATCAAGAAGATAGTACCAGAACTGACATACAGGGAAATGAGATTTGAAACAAAGGAAGATATGAATGATGATATATACAGTTTTTTATTGTATACAGGATATTTAAAGATTCAAGACAAGGTATATGATGATAGTGGAAAACAGATAACAGATACTTATAAGCTGGTTATACCAAATAAAGAAGTGAAAACAATTTATGACAATATATTTATGAAATGGTTTGATGGGTATCAAAGAGTAAAAAGAAATACATTTATTAATGAACTGATTAATGGAAATGTTATAAATGCGATTGATTATTTATCAGATGTTTTAGAAAACAGTATCAGTTATTATGATAACTATGAAAGTTTTTATCATGGATTTATGATAGGGTTCTTAAAAGCAGATGGATATGAAGTCAAATCAAATAGGGAAAGTGGAAAAGGTAGATTTAATATAGCACTTATACCAGCTAGAAAAACAAAAACATGCATAATTATAGAATGTAAACATAGTTTTTATGAAGATGATTTAATAGAAGATAGTCAAAAGGGGACAAAACAAATAGAGACAAATGATTATTTAAAATCATTTGAAAGAAAAGGATATAGACAGGTATTAGGGTATGGAATATCATTTTATAAAAAGCAGTGTTATATTACAAAAGTATAATTGATTTAAGATAAAGTAAATGAAAAAGGAATTATTGTCGATAACAAATGTAATTTTGTTGGCCTTATATTTAATGATGCATCAAAAAGAATTTGTTTGTTTTACAATAAATCATATTGTCTATAAAACATTTTCTGCTGTTTTTAATTTTCAAAATGAAGGTTTATAGATAAACGTTTTTAGCTAATACAAAAAGTAAATGGGAATAAAAGGTGAAATATTCAATTTCTGAAAAAGACTAATCATGATATACTATCAGCTTTAAAAAACAGTTTAAGGAATTGATAATTTAATTTGTAAAAGAATTAACAATAAACTAGGATTTATGGAGATAATAAAATGGAATTTAGATTAGCAGTTTTGAATGATTTAGTGCAAATTAAAGATATGTATAGGCAAATTGTGAGAAGCATGAATGAAAATAATATTCAAATCTGGGATGATATTTATCCTTGTGTTTTTTTTGAAAATGATATTAAAAATAATCAAATGTATCTTTTAATTGATAATAACGAAATTATTTCAGCATTTGTTTTATGTAATACAAATGCTGGGGAAAAAGAAGTTAAATGGGGTCATGATGCAGGTAAATCCATATATTTAGATAGATTAGGTGTAAATATCAAATATAGTAATAAAGGAATAGGGAGTTTGATGATATATAAAGCAAAAGAAATTGCTAAATCATTAGGAAATGAGTATTTGCGTTTATTTGTTGTGGACATCAATATTCCAGCTATTAAGCTTTATATTAAAAATGGATTTGAAAAAGCTGATGGTATTTATAATGAAGTATTTGATGATGGTTTTGTTTTACATGAATATGGATATGAAATAAAAATTTAAATCGTAAGACTATCAATCAAATACAAAATATGGAATAGCAGTGAGGTAAATGATTATGGGAGCTTGGATTATTAAAGATTTTATTGAAATTTCAGATGAAACAAGAAAAGGGATAATATTAGAGTGTTTTAGTTATAAAGAAATTGATGAAACGTTTATTTGTGATATTATTGAAGATAATAAAATTAAAACTATTCAAATATCAAAAACTTTACCTGCTGAAGCTTATCAAATTATTGATTCTATCCTAGAAAGAAAACCTCAGTTAAATTTTAGAGTTTACAATTTATATTTTTATAATCAATATGATATTTCATTTTTAGAAAAGATGCCTCATTTAAGAAGTCTTAGAATTGACTGTCATTTAAGAGCTTGGAATAATATGATAGATTTTAATATACTTACTAAGTTGAATTTGAAAAGTTTATATTTAAATGCTTTTGAATTAAAAGATTATACTTTTATTAAAAACTTATCTAAAAATCTTGAAGAATTACTGATTTATGCAGATACAATGGGGAGTTCAATTTACTTTGATTGTAAGTGGTTATTACAATATAAAAAGATGCATACACTTTGGCTTGGTAAAAAAGTAAAAAAGAATATTGAATGTTTATCTGAAATGAAATCATTAAAGTCTTTATCTCTTAGAGGTATTAAATTATTAAGTTTTGATTTCTTGAGGGATTTGAATTTGGAAAAATTAGAATTGTTATGGAATTCAAATAATGATTTAAAAGAGTTAAAGGAATTGAAAACATTAAAACAAATAGGGTTATGGCGAATAAATAAATTAGATAATATTGATTTTATTAGTGAACTAGAGAATTTAGAAGTTATAAAATTACAAGATTTAAAGCATATTACTAAGTTGCCTGATTTAAGTCGTTTGAGTAATTTAAAAACGATTGTTTTAGATAATACTGGAATTTCAATTAATGACATAGAAGAGCCTTATAAATCAAAAGTTGAAAAATACTGGAGATGATTATTATTTAATTGTATGAATAGAATAAATTGATAATTTATTATAAAGATGAAATTTCAATTGGTATTGATGTTAAAAAATTATGACTGTTACTATATTAATGATTAATGGCAGTACTTTTTAGTTATAGAAGATAATATGATATTTTCATTGTACTTTTATTAGGTATTATAAAAAGATATGAGATAAGGCTAAAATATGCTATGATGAAGTAGAAAATAATTAACTAATTATATGGAGGAATTCATGAATATAATAGAAGCAAGAGTTGAAGATGCAGAAGACATTTATAATTTATATTATGAGGTTATGAAATATGATTATCCAGTTGAAAAAATGAAAAAAATGATTAGCTTAGTTAGTATGGATAAGAATAACTATGTTTTTGTAGCGATTGATCATGATTGTGTAGTAGGTGTTGTAGAAGTAGTTATAAAATATAGTATTCATAAAGAACCTTATTTAATTATTAATACATTTGTTGTTTTAACAAAATATCAAGGCAAAGGGATTGGAAGTCAATTACTTGTATATGTTGAAGATTTTGCAAAAAAACAGAAGTTGGCTAGCATAACTTTGGGCTCACAATTTAAACGTGTTGAAGCGCATGAATTTTATAAAAAAAATGGATTTAAAATTATTAAGGAACATAAAATATTTGAAAAAAATATATCATGAGGAGAAGATAATAAAAAATGATTGTTAAAAAACAGTAATATCTGGAGTTGTTTTTGAAAGTGAATTAGTTATGGTTATTTGTTATACAACATGGAAGTTTGTTGGATGGAAAATTTTTCATGGATTACTTAGTTGGGTATATATTGTAAAATTAAACAGAAAGTTGGAAAGTAATTATGGGATTATTTGATAAATTTAAGAAGAAAGAAAATGCAGAAATTGATATTCAAAAAGCATTTGAAGCTAATTTGAAATATATTTCTAATACTGATGTGAATGTTAATGACATAAAAAGGCAGTTTGTTAAATCAAACACAAGATTTTATCTAACAATTGGAAAAATAAGTTGTCCAACTGGAAATATCATCGTTTCTGATCCACTTGCCTATTTACCATCTAATAAATTTTGTCCTATTTTAAGTATTCAAATTCCTTCTGGTGAATATCCTGTAGAAGTTGCTATTTGTAGAAGTGATATAATTGGAATTCGTATGTGTACAGTCAAGTTAAAAATTAAAGAGACAGAGGCAGTAAGATACAGCTTAGCTAAACCAACTAATGAAAGTGCTGCTTTTGTAGCGAAAGATGAGGTATTGAGTGGTTTTCCAGTTGATGCTGGTATGATTTCTATTTGTGATGAAAAGGTTGCAAAAGAATATCAGGATTTTATAGTTAATTGGTACAAAGATAATCCAAATGGAAATCATTATGATGATTATTTTGATAAGTTTTTTAAAGAAAGTGATGAAAAGTTTCCACAGTTTCAAAGACAAGGTGGAGATTTTATTGAGTGGGAAAATCCTAAAACAAAAAATAAGCTAGTGATGGTAGCAAGTGGATTTGGTGATGGTTTTTATCAAAGTTATTGGGGATATGATTCAAATAATGAAATATGTGAATTGATTGTTCCTTTAGTAAATCCAGATTTATTTGGGTTATAATATAATTTTTGTAAATTTATTAATATGAAAGACAGGGTAACCAAATAATTTAGGGGGAAAGCCAAATTATTTGGGGGTCAACTTTAGTGGTGCTAAAAAAAGTCTGTTGAAATTTAGGGGACACTTTAGGGGGCAACCTAAAATTGATGAATAAATAAGTTCAATAGGGAACAATCAAAAATGGTTGTTCCCCTTTATTTCGTCTAGATACTTTTATATTTTATTTTTTAAATTTATAAACTTCTTTTTTGGATTTTGGAGTAGAGAGAATGGATTCGTTTTTTCTGTTGGCCCAAATCAATCTGCTACGTGCATATTCAAAATTATCTAATCCTCTGGAATTTCTTTTGAAATCTTTAGGAGTTCT
>NZ_FOIN01000053.1 GCF_900102365.1 Thomasclavelia cocleata
CTTCTTCTAAACCATTTATTGCTGCCTGTAAATTATCATATGCTTCATCTACTTCTTCCTGCATTGCATTTACATCACCTAGTACTCCATTTGCTTCAGTTAAAGCTTCTTGTAATGCTGACCAGCTTCCTTCTGTATAGTTTCCTTCTACTAAATCAGCTGTTGAATCTACTAGATCTTGTAATTCAGCCTTGTCACCTTTTAAGAATTCTAACATATGCATTGCTACTGATAAGCGAGCAAATGATGCATCCACTTCTTCTTGAGTTGCATTATCATTAGCTAAGATTACTCTTGCTTCTTCTAATGCAGCATTGAATTCAGTTACTACTGCTGGTACTACTTTATCTAAATCTTCTGCTGTTACAACACTAGCCATTTCTACAGCTATTTGTAATGCTGTTTTGCTTACTGCTGTTTCTTCTGCTTTTACTAAAGCTTCTTTAGCTTCTTGTAATGCTTTTACTGCATTATCTACTTCTTCTTGTGTTGCTTGAGAGTTATTTAAAACATCTTTCGCTTTATTTACTTCTAATTCATATAAATCAAGTGAATCTTTAGTATATAAATCTGTTTGTGCAAGAATTACCTCAGCTTCATCAACTGCTTCTTGTAACTTACTATAATCTGTTTCTTTTTTTGCTAACGGAATATCTGTTTTATAGTTATCAAGCCAAACATCATTTTTATAATCTCTAGGTCTAATTTCAACTCGATCTTCAAATACATTAACCTGGTAACCAATTTGAGCTCTTGAATCACCATAAGATTGATATTTGAAAGCAGGTACATCTACTACTGAACCATATTCTGTTTGATGTACTTTAGCTAAATTTATACCATTATGAACATGTCCTGTAAAAATTATTGCTTGAGGATAATCTTTTAAAATTTCTTTTAATGCTTCTTCTTGTTCACCAATTAAATCTAATGATTCATGATCTGCAGTTCCTGCAAAAGTCTGATGAATTTGAATAAAAATCGGTTTATCTCTACTTGCTCTTTCTTTTATTACATCTTTTAACCAATCTAATTGTTTATTTGATAAATAAGCATTATCTTTTAAATCCGTCTCAGTATTAAGTGTTATAAAATGATAATCATTTATCCAATTATCAAAATATAATTTATCCTCTACTCCATTCATATATGGTTGATTATATTTTAAATATCTTTCTTTAAATGGGGAAGTCCCATATTTACATGTAGGAACATTTGGTGAAGCTGGATTACGATCAGAACTAGAACATAGCCAGCGAACATCATGATTTCCTAACGCCACAATAGCATTTGTAAAATTATATTCTCCAACAATATCATAGAACGCCTTGTATTGTGCTTCTGAACCACTGTCAGTGAAATCGCCAGGATATAAGACTGCTGAACTTGTTGGATCTAAAACTGAAATATCTTCTAAAGCATCAATTAAATTTTTTCTTGATTGATTATCTTGATCAGTTCCATCAATATGTACATCTGCAAGCACTTGGAAACTAATTAATGGTGTTTGTGTAATTTGGAAACGATCAAATGCATTAGTAAGTTTTTTAATTAATTTACGCATAGTATCTGCATTAGCATTTACTTTATCTTCATTAACTTCTTTTAAAACCTTTTCAAACTCAGCTATTTTAGTTTCATCATAACCTTCTTGTTTTGCTTCATTTAATACTTTTGTATAATCTTCAATTTTCATTTGAAGACGATATGGTAAATAATACTCTTCGATTTCTGTAGTTGTAATTAATCTTTTCATTACTCTAACTTCATCAATATAAGCATCATTTATTCCTTGCGTTTTATTACCATCTGCACCAATTACAAAATCAGTAGCATCGATAGTCTTACCAAATGTATCCTTGATATCAGTAGTTTTTTCTAAATTACCATCAATATAAGCACTAATTACATTATCACGATCAAAATTAACTACAATATAATGCCAACTATCATCATTTGCACTTAAACCATAAATATCATCTCTACTACATCCTTGACCAGTATAATTAACTCTAATACTATTATCAAAGTTACCAATAGTCATTCCAATATTGCTACCAGTAGCCCAATCCTTATTAGAAATAATTGCAGCTTCTTTTCCACCACCATTTACTGTTTTATACCAAAATGATATTGCAAAATCATTAGTAGTAAATTTTAAATCCTCAGGTTGTCCAAAATTTACATATTGTTCAGCAATTTGCATTGTACTACCATTAGTATTTTGAATATGTAAAGCTTTACCAATTACGCCTTGTTCATAACTTACATTTCCAACACTTGTACCATGATTTCCACGCCCTGATTCATCACTTACATCTTCATTATCAAAACTCAAATATAAAACTTGTCCATCAACAACATCTTCAACACCATCTTTTGCGGCAGCTAATTTTGTTTGAATGTTATCTACTAAAACACTAATATTACTATAATCATTATTTTCAATAGCTGATTTTCCATCTAAAATAGCATTATTTAAATCACTTAATTTATTTTGATCATATTTATCATTTTTTATCGCTTCTTTATAAAACTTATCTGCATCATTTACTATATATTGTAAATATATAGTATCAAATTCTGTCTTGATTTCATCTTGATTCATCAATCGAGAAAATACTTTTAATTCATCAATATAAGCATCATCTAAACCATTTTTAAAATAACCATCAGCACCAACAACAAAGTTAGCTACATCAATTGATTTACCTGCATCACCAGAAATATCTGTTTTTCCTGCTGTAACATTATCAACAAATGTTTCAATATAACCATCACGATCAAAATTAATAACAACATAATGCCAAATCCCATCAATTGGTGCAAAGTTATAGACATCTTTTCGTCCACTACCTTGTGCTGTGAAATTAACTCTTAATCCTGTATTAAAATTCCCAATATTAAAACCTGGATTCCCACCAGAATTAAAGTCTTTATTAGAAATCATTGCCCCACCAGCACTAACTCCATTATCACTTTTATACCAAAATGATAAAGCAAAATCCTGATCTTTTAATTTAATTTTGTTTCCAAAATCAATATATTGTTCTGCCTTAGCACTTGTACTTCCATTACTATTGATAATATGAACTGCCTGTCCTTTTACACCATCAACATAACTTACATTTCCAATATTTTGACCATGATTATTATTACCACTTAAATCATCTACATTATTATCAAAAGATGCTGATAATAACATATCACTAACTGGCTCTATATCTGGTTCTTTAAATGTTTCATAAAGATCTTTTACTTCCTGATCAGTTTTAACTGATTTAAAAATTCTAACCTCATCAATATAACTATCTAACAATCCATAACACTTATTTCTATCTGCACCAATAACTAAATCTCCTAAATCTAGACTTTCATTTACAAATGCAGAAATATCAGCTTGTCCTGTTTTTTCACCATCAGTGTATGTAGTCATCATCCCATCACGATCATAACTAACAACATTATGATGCCAGGCACCATCTATAGTTGTAAATTTAATATCTTTACGAGTTCTATTAAAAGCAAAATTTGCTCTTATTTCATTAGTAAAACTTCCAATCGCAAACCCATCATTAGCACCACTATCATAATCTTTATTAGAAATGATCGTTCCACCATCTTCGTTACCTACACTTGTTTTATACCAAAAACTAATTGTAAAATCATCTGTATTTAAAATCTTATCACCTAAATTTATAAACGAAGATACTTCTTGACTAGAACTTCCATTTTTATTTACTATATGAGCAGCTTTTCCGTCAATTCCCTCAACATACTCAATATTATTAGCTTCTCCATGATTATTTTTACCACTAATATCATTAGTATTTTCTTCATTAAATGTTAAATGCAAAACTTCATCTTCATTAAGATTATAATCAGTTGCAATTTCCTCTTCACTCATTAAATGAGAATACACTTTTAATTCATCAATATAAGCATCATTTAATCCATTTTTAAAATAACCATCTGCTCCCACTACAAAATTAGCAACATCAATTGATTTATTAATATCAGTTGAAATATCTGTAGACTTAACAAATTCATTATCTAAATATGTATCAATTGTTCCACTACGATTAAAATTAATTGCAACATGATGCCAAATACCATCAATTGGTGCAAAATTATATACATCTCTACGATTACTTCCTTGAGCTGTAAAATTAACTCTTAACCCTGTATTAAAATCTCCTATATTAAAACCTGGATTACCTCCTGAATCAAAGTTTTTATTTGAAATCAACGCTCCTCCAGCACTAACTCCATTATCACTCTTATACCAAAAAGATAAAGCAAAATCTTGATCTGTAAACTTTATTTTATTTCCAAAATCAACATATTGCTTTGCAACTTCACTAGTACTGCCATTGCTATTAACAATATGTAACGCTTTACCTTTTATACCATCCACATATTCTGGATCACCTTGAATAATACCATTATTACCATTACCTGATTTATCTTCAACATTTTCATTAAAATCTACATATAGCAATTGATCATTATCATTTAATGCAAAAATTTTAAAATTTGCTGAAGCAAAAAATAATGATAATACTATAAGTAATAAACTTCCCTTTTTTAAAACTTTCCTCATTATCCTTTTCTCCTTTAATTATTATCACTATTTGTGTTTCATTATTCCTCTAACAAAACCCCTCCTTTCATTAAAAAGTAACAAAATAATTGTTACTTCTTATTTTTCTTTATATTAACAATACCATAAAAGCGCTTACATTGTTTTCACTTTTTATTGACTAATTTACCTTTTTTAATTCATTACTATATAAATAAAACTGAAAATATTGTTTTATTTATAAAAAAAGAAGCCAGGGGAGGCTTCTAATGATGGATGAAATTTATGGGAGAGGGAATCATCCATCAATTGGGTTGTAAAACATATGTGAGGGGATCAATATATTTTACATATTATTATGGTTGTCTTTCGACAGTATTATCCTATCACCATTCTATGAATTAAATATGAACAATTTAAAAATTTTTCTTTGATAATTAATATTACTTTATTTGTATGAATATGATATAAAATATTTCTAGCTATTTATCACTTTTTTCTTTCCATAAACCATAAATAGCACCACCACAAATACTTCCAGCTAATAATGCTACTAGAAAACGTAATGGGTGAACCATTAATGGCAAAACAAAAATACCACCCTGAGGAATCATAATTCCACAATTATAAATCATTACAAGACCACTAGCAATTGATGAAGCAGCAATACATGTAACCCTTACTAATTGAAAATCTTTATAAATAAGTGGCGTAATCCCATCAAAAATAAATAAAAGTCCCTTTAAAAAATTTTCTTGTCCCATTACTATTTCTTGATTAGTAAACTTATCTTCAAAAAGTGAAGTAGCAACAGCTATCGCTAATGGCGGAACCATTCCTCCAGCCATGACTGCAGCCATAACATCAATGTTTCCCTCTAATATTTGACTTATCCCAAATATATATGCCATCTTATTAGTTGGTCCTTTCATATCTATAGTCATCATTATTCCAATAATAATACCTAACAATAATTTTAAAAGAAGACTCATCTCAGCAATAAAAACAGCTATGATATGATTAAAATCTCCCATGTAAGGACTAAGTAAATATGTAATTAATCCCCCTATCATAATTGAAAGAATTGGATAAATTATCATTGATTTAACTTCATCAAACTGTTTTGGCATGTCTTTACACAGTTTCTGTATAGCTATAACCATATAGCCCCCTATAAAACCAGCAATAATCCCACCCAATATTCCAGGATTATTTGGATCATTTAAATAAATACTATTTAACTGTGTTGCAACTCCACAACAAAATCCAGATGCAAACCCTATCTGTGATGATATTGTATTTCCTATAAATCCTGCTAATAATGCCACTACCATTCCTTGAATTGCATTACCAAAAACATAACTATTAGCTATCCAAACATTATCAACTAATGAACTTATATTAAACAGATTATAAGATACTGCTAGTGTTGCAATTGAAATCAGTGCCCCTGTAGCTACTAATATGGGTAAAATTTTATTGATTCCCTCACTTAATTGAGCATAAAGTGTTTTTAAGATAGCAAGATTTTTATCAGTTTTCTTGTTTGTTTCAGTTTGAAAATTATATATTGGAGTTTCATTACTGAATGCTTGTTTTAATAACATTTCAGCATTATTAATTCCATCTGTAATTTTAGCCATGACTACTCGTTTACCATTAAATCTGCTCATATCTATATGTTTATCAGCTACAACAATAATACATTTAGCATTTTTTATTTCATCTTTTGTAAGAATATTTTCAAATACTGCAGCACTCTGAATTTCAACTTTAAATAAAATATTCATTTCATCAGCCATTTTTTCTAAGCTCTTAGCTGCTGTAAATGTCTGAACAATTCCTAATGGACAAGCAGTTACTGCTAAAATTTCATAACAATCTTTTGGTTTTTCTATTATTTTTTCAATTTCTAACTCTTTCATACTAATTAATGAAAGAAACTCATTTGGACTATTCGCATTAATTAACTGTTCTTTAAAATTATGATCCATTAACATTTGTGATAATTGTTGTATTATATCTAAATAAAGATCCTCATTATCTTCAGGCATAACGATCATAAAAATAAGTCTTGTCGAAAGTTCATCTAAAGAATCATAATCAATTTTATTCTTTACAACTATAACTGATATTCCTGGTTTATTAACAACTTCTGTCTTTGCATATACTATAGTTATTCCACCTATTATTTCATTAATATTTTGAATTTTACTATTTAATATTTCTTGTTTATAAACATTCTTATCTATAATATTATCGTTTACCATCATTAATTCGATTAGATAATTAATCACATCATTTTTATTTATAACATTTGCATTTAAATCAATTCTTTCTAAACATAACAACTCTGTAAGTTTCATATTTTATCATCCTTATCAAATAATCTCACTATTTTAGTATATTTCAAGTTTTTTTATTCGTCAAACTAAGTATCTATATAATAAAAGGCATCATCTAACTGATAATACCATTATCCATCTAATTTAATAATTCATTTTGTACCAAAAATTCATCTAATTTAGTTTCTATTTCCTCTTCATTTTCTCTAAACTCTTCAATTAACTCTTGTAAAAAAGGATTATCTATCATTTCATTATCAAAACCAAAAGCATCTGCTATTGCTAAATCTATTTCATAATTTGTATCATCTTCAATATAACCAATTTCATTTTCATTTAAAAAGTTAAAAACTAAAAATAAAACATTTAAATTATTTATAACTACATATTTAGGAATTCCATTTTCTCTAAAAAAATCAACCATAACATCTACTAATGCTTCTGACATAAATATCTTATCTGGAAAAATAATTTCTTTAAGCAAATAATCTTCTTCTGTTGCAATAACTGCATACATCTGTAACTCATTTGTTATATATGTATCAAGTGTTGGTAAACAAATCACATCAACACATACACGATCAAATAATTTCAATGATGAATTTAATTTTACTTTACTACTATATCCAAAATCAAATTCAGAAATATTAATTTCTGGTTCATGAACATAAATTGAACTACTTTCAAATTTCTTATTTTTAATATTTATATCAATAATCTCATCTGCTTCACTTGTATTATTATCAAATGTTAAACCAATCAATAATTCTTCTAACCAATTCAATAATAAGGGCCCATCCTCAAGATTAATTAAACTAGATAAATATCCAGGTTCATTAAAAAAAGCACCAATTGTTTGTTTCGAATTTAAGGTCTGTTCCAATTCCATAGCACTATTAGATAATAAAAATGTATAACAATAACAAAAAGCATAATTTATAGATTCACTTCGTAAGTTATAAAAACCTTGTAATAAATCATCATAACTTTGAAACAATTCCACCACATACCCTTCAATTGTTTTAATAATTACCCAATATATTGTCATAGTACCATTTAATTTAATTACTTGATACGACTCTATATTTCTTTTTTTTATTATCTCCTTTAATTTATTTAAAACTAAAATAAAATCTTCTTTTATTAAATCATTATTAATAACCTGCTCAACTTCAAAATCTCTTAAACACTCATTAACATAATCAAGATCAAAACTTATTAGTTCATCATCAATTTCATTTATGATTTTTTCATACCCACTAATTCCTCCACAATCCTCCAACAAATTACCACCAAAATAATCAGTAACTTTAGGAACTACATCATAATCATCCAATTTTTTTTCAACAATAATTCCAAATTCCCATCTATCTTCTAAATCATAAAAATAATCACAGACCATTCCCTCATAAAAATAATCATCAATTATCTCATTACAAAATATAGTCTTTAATTTAGAAGAAACATCACCAGTAATATCTAACTTTATTACTGATATTCCTATTTCCTGTAATTCAAAATAAAATGTATCTTCACCACTTAATTCAAATATTTTCTGAATCGTTAAGTGCAAATCCATAAATGTCATTTTTACTGGGACTTTAACTATTCTCCAAATTGGCTCAGTGCTTCCTTGAACAAAAACCTTTAACTGGTACCCTTCCATAAAGTTCTCCTTTTTATAAAAATATTACTATTTTAATTACATCATTGAGTGTATTCTTTTCATTATACTTGTTCATTTTTATAAAATAACATCACAAAAATTATTGCTAAAACACCAGCACTAATCTTAGTTAACATATAAATCATGATCCCATGACTATCAGCCACACTAGAAATAAACCCTAATTGTCCACCTAATACATATGCCCCACTAACACTAAACGCTGCATTCATCATTTTACCTTTACGATCCATTTGACTAAACAAGGGAATCATCGCAATACTAGTACCTAAACTTAATAACAAACCTACAACACTAGTACTATTTATCCCTAACTTACGTCCAATTATAAAAATAAATTTTGAAAAGTGTTTAATAATGAAATCACTTAGTATCATTGATCCACACACTACAATACACATTCTCAAAACAATTACTAATGCTTCACTAATTAATGTATTAGTAGTAAATGGTAGAGTATCAAAAAATAACTGTAAAACAACTAATGCAAATAATCCAATACTTATCATTCTAATAATATAACCAAATAACGTTAAAACAAATAATGTTTTTTCATATGAAAAATATAATGCAATAGTTAATATTAGACACAATAATAAAATTGGTAATAAATTAATTAATAAATTTGGTAATTGTAAATACCAGGCAACTACTAACAAAATCAATGGTAAACTTAAAATCCCATATATTAATCCATTTATAAAAGGATTTAAATCTGTTTTCTTTAACGATGCTAAGAAGATTGGTAATTGAAAACTAATCGTTTGACCAAGTGTTGATGTCAAAACCAATCCTGAAAATATCAAAAAAGAATTATTATTTAACCCTGCTATGATAGAGAATCCCCCCATATCTGGTGCTAGGATACTACCAATAATAATAGATGGATCAAGAGATGAATTATTACTAATTGTTTTAATTACATCTACATTATTTTGAATTAAAGTTATTGCTATACAATAAAATCCAATCATACTCATGGTAATACTACCCATTGAATTAATTCCTTTATCAAAAGACTCTACTAAACCTAAACGATTATTTAATGCTTTATCTAATAACCCTATTAAGCATAAAAATAACATAATTAAAATAAAAAAATTCATCATACTTCCTCTATTCTACATAATATAATTTTATTTTAGCATTCTTATAACTAATAAAAAAGCCTAAAAGGCTTTTATTTAAAATATTCAGTAATACTATCTTGATTTTCAAAATAATTTATTTTCATTGCATCCTTTGCTCTTGTTAATGTTGCATTAGCTTTTAAATTAGCTTTAACACACCCATCCTCTAATACTTTCATAACATATGAAATATTCTTTTCTAACTCAGCACGCTTAATTCTAATTGGAGTAAGAACCTCTTCTAAAACATTAAACAAGAATTTCTTAATCTTTACATCTCCTAAACCCCCTCGACGATAATGATCTTTTAACTCATCAAGGTTTTTATACTCAGGAAGATATTTTTCAAAATATTCATCTTTACAAAAACAATCTAAATAAGTAAATACTGTATTACCCTCAACTGTTCCAGGATCAGATACTTTTAAATGATTAGGATCAGTATACATACTCATAACTTTCTTTCGAACCTCTTCACTAGTATCAGCAAGATAAATACAATTACCAATTGATTTAGACATTTTAGCTTTTCCATCTATCCCTGGTAATCTTTGACATACTTCATTTTCTGCTAACATAATTTTAGGATCAACCAATACTTCTCCATAAATACGATTAAAACTATGAACTATTTCTTTAGTTTGTTCAATTAATGGCATTTGGTCTTCACCAACTGGAACACAAGTAGCATCAAATGCTGTAATATCAGCAGCTTGAGAAACTGGATAATTCAAAAAACCTACAGGAATACTAGTTTCAAAACCTCTTTGTTTGATTTCTTCTTTAATTGTTGGATTACGTTGTAATCTTGATACTGTTACTAAATTCATATAATAAGCAGTAAACTCAAATAAAGCTGGGATTTGTGATTGAATAAACATTGTCGTTTTTTCTGGATCTAGACCTACAGACATATAATCTAATGCTACTTCCAAAATATTACGACGTACTTTTTCTGGATTATCAGCATTATCAGTAAGTGCTTGAGAATCAGCAATCATAATATAAATTTCATCAAACTTACCTGAGTTTTGTAATTCTACTCTTCTTCTAAGAGAACCAACATAATGTCCTAAATGTAATCTGCCAGTAGGACGGTCCCCTGTTAAAATAATATTTTTCATTTCTTTACTCCCTTTCTAATAAAAAAAGCTTTTATCCTCAAGGATAAAAACCGATTTGCCACCTTGCAAGACACCATCATGTCTGTTTTTCTTAACGCGAAAATCACGGCGCCACTACTACTTAAAGGTTCATTTTGCTTCTAACCAGGCCCATTCACTAACAGTTTTATCTTGATTTTCACCAGCCATCAAGTCTCTTTTATAAAACTCAGTTAATTACTCCTCCTAGATAATCGAATTTATTATCATTTAAATGATAAAACGGATAAGGATTTAAGTCAATACTTTTCCCTATATTCCTTATAAAAAAGCAATTACCTAAATAGTTATTTTTAAAATATTATTTTTCAAATAAAAAAAGGACTGTAAAAATACAGTCCTAATCTTCTTTACCATCCCAACAATATGTACATAATTTACATTTTTCTAAACCTATTGCTTCAATCATATCATCTAAACGATGATAACGTAGTGAAGTAAATTTTGAACGTTTTCTAATTTCTTCACACATATTCTTATATCTTTCGCTATCAGGATCAGCATACTCTTTCAATATTTCATCACTGACATTATCACCTTCTAATTTTTGAATCACACGGCGGGTTATTAAATCTAACTCTGAACTAGAACGTGAGAAATTTAAATACTTACATCCAAACATAATTGGTGGACAAGCTGGACGTACATGTACTTCCTTAGCTCCACTTTCATATAAAAATTCAGTTGTTTCTCCTAATTGTGTTCCACGAACAATCGAATCATCAATTAAAAGAAGTTTTTTATCTTTAATTAGCTCTTGAACAGGAATTAGTTTCATTTTAGCAATCATATTGCGTTGTTCTTGACTCGTTGGCATAAATGAACGAGGCCAAGTAGGCGTATATTTAATAAACGGTCTAGCATAAGGAATCCCTGATGCATTCGAATATCCAACCGCATGGGCAATTCCTGAATCAGGTACACCAGCTACACTATCTGATTTAACATCATCACGACCAGCTAATAAATTTCCACAACGATTACGCATACATTCAACATTTACCCCTTCATATGTTGAAGTAGGATAACCATAATATACCCATAAGAATGAACAAATTTTCATCTTATCTCCTGGTCCTTGTTTAACCTCAATTTTATTTGGTGTCATAAATACAATTTCTCCAGGCCCAAGATCACGATGATGGTGATATCCTAAATTTAAAAAAGCACTACTTTCAAACGTTGCACAATAACCAGTTGATTTTTCACCAATAATCACTGGTGTTCTTCCTAATTTATCTCTTGCCGCATAAATTCCTTCTGCAGTCAATATTAAAATACTCATCGATCCTTTAATCATTTCTTGTGCATGTTTGATTCCTTCAATAATACTTCCTTTTTGACTTATTAAAGCTGCTACTAGTTCAGTTGGATTTATTTCTCCAGAACTCATTTCTAAAAAATGAGTTGCTCCATTAGCAAAACAATCATCTTTTAATTGTTCTAAATTATTTATTCTACCTACTGTTGTAATAGCAAATGATCCAACATGTGATTTCACTAATAATGGTTGCGCCTCATTATCAGAAATACATCCAATTCCTAAATTTCCTTCAAATTCCTCTATATCTTTTTCAAACTTGGTTCTAAAAGGTGAGTTCTGAATATTATGAATTGCTCTTTGAAATCCATTAACTCCATGTACTGTCATTCCAGCACGTCTCGTCCCCAAATGTGAATGATAATCAACCCCAAAAAACAAATCTAATACACAACTTTCTTTTGATGCTACACCAAAAAATCCACTCATTTTATTCTCCTCCTAATTTAACACCATTATTGTATATTATTTACAACAAATTTCCTATAATTTATTTAAATTTTTGTAAAAAAATTATCTTTACAATAAAAAAATAAGAACCATAACCTATTAAATAATAATTACGATTCTCCAATATTAATATATAACTACAAAAAAATCAATTACCATCACATTATACAAATATTTCTCTATTTAAACTATCATCTATATAATTAATTAAACATTCAATAACATCATTTAACCCTTTTTCCTTCTTTAATAAATCTTTAGAAATACTAAACTCCAAATATTCCTGATCACCATAATATATTTTAATATTAGCAACTTTCTCAGCATTATCAACATTAACAATTTCATCGAATTTAGCTAACTCTAAAGCACAAAAGATACGATATACTAAATTACGATCAATTTCTTGATTAGTTTCTTTTACTTTATCATCTCTATGCATATATTCAGTACGAACCAAGTATTGTATATTCTTCTTAAATAATGTAACTATAATATGATCCTGATTTTTACTTTTAGCCATAAAAGAAATTAATTTTCGTCCAGACAATCTAAGTCCCCCTTTTTAATAATATATGTATAAACATTTCTATTATACCTAGTATTTATTTTTTTAAACATCAAAATCATTAATTTCTATACCAAATACATAAAAACTGGGGCAGTTAACTCCCCAGTTTATTCATAAATTGATTTTTGATTGTTATTAAATATCTTTTCTTTTTTTATTAAGACATGCAATTACACTTAATGATGCTAATAATCCTAATGCACCAATCATACTAGTTGTATCACCAGTTTTAACTGATCCTTTAACTTCGCTGTCTCCAGTTTTTACTGTTTCTACTGGATTTGCGACTAATCCTTCAATTGCATTTGTTAATGCTTTCTCAGCTTCTTTTACTTCTGCAGCAGTTACTTCTGGATTCTCTAATACTGCTTTTGCTTTTATTACTTCATTTTCTACTACTGCCCATGTATTAGCTGTATAACTTGCAGCATTTAACCCATTTGCCTTATTGATTAAATCCGCTAATAAATCTTTATTTGGTTTTAATCTTAAGTTCAAATATGCTCTTGTTAATGCATCACATGCTTCATCTACTTCTGCCTGTGTTGCTTTTTCATTTCCTAATACTTCTTGAGCTGCTTCTAAGTCTGGTAACATTGCTTGCCAAGAAGATGCAATATATTTATCTTCTTCTAATCCTAATACTTTATTTACCATTGCTTCCAATAATGATTTATCTACTACTTCTGCTTCTTCTAAACCATTTATTGCTGCCTGTAAATTGTCATATGCTTCATCTACTTCTTCCTGCATTGCATTTACATTATTTAATACTTCATCTGCTTTTGTTAATGCTTCTTGTAATGCTGACCAGCTTTCTTCTGTATAGTTTTCTTCTACTAAATCAGCTGTTGAATCTACTAAGTTTTGTAATAAAGCTTTATCACCTTTAAAGAATTCCAACATATGCATTGCATTTGCTAAACGTTCAAATGCTGAATCAATAGCATCTTGTTTTGCTCTTTCATCTTCTAAAACAATTCTTGCTGCATCTAATGCCGCATTGAATTCTTCTACTACTGCTGGTACTACATTTTCTAAGTCTGCTTCTGTTACTGCACTAGCCATTTCTACAGCTACTGATAATGCTTGTTTATTAACAGGATTATAAATAGGTGGAATTGTAATAGCTTTATCTAACCCTTTTACTTCTACTTCATAGATTCTTGCTGCTGAATCTCCACCTTGTGTTGGTTCATCAACAATTAATTTTACATAACGAGCTAAACTTACTTGGAAATAATCTGTAGTCAATCCAGCTGTATTTCCACTTACATTAACTACTTCAGTATAATTAGTTCCATCAATACTTACTTGAACTCGATATTTACGTGTATTTAATCCAGAACCTTCTCCACCTATTTCAGCATGAGAAATAGTAATACTATTTACAGTTACTTCTTTTCCAAGATCAATAGTTAAAGTATGTGGACGATTGTATCCTGTAGCACACCATTTTGTTGAAGAAATACCATCAATTGCTTTATTAGGAGCCTCTGATGCACCTGTATAGCTAGTTGCTGTTGCTGATTTACCAACAGAAAGATTTACAATATTTCCATCAGCTTCATTTGATACAGTAATAATATCTTCTTTAATAATTTCATCTTCACCCAATTTATTTTTTGCTTTTAAAGAAATAGTATAAACCCCTTCTTTAGCATAGCTTATTACTGGATTTTCTTCTGTACTACTTTCAATATTTGCACCTTCAAAAGTCCATTCTAAATCAGTTGAAGAAACTGAACTAGTGTTTGTCAACTGAATTTCTTGACCTGGAAGAACAAAAGTATTAGAAACTTCAAATCCTGCAGCAGCATTTGGATTATAATTTATTGCTTCTTTAACAAATGCTAATGCTGTTAATTCAGAAACTAATTTACCACTTGATAATGAATTAACTCTACTTTGTAATGTACTCTTTAAACTATTAACTTCTGCTGTATTTCCTTGAGCAATAGCAATAAATAAATCTAAAGCAATTTTATCTGCTTCACCTAAACTCTTTAATTTAGTTAAATTACTATTACAATGACTTAATTCAGCACTAGTTAAAGTTTCCTGTAGCTTGTTTGCAGCTAAAATCATATTATCAAATTCTGTTGTTAATGCTTCAACTTCAGCAGTTACATCTTCACCTTTTGCATTCTTTTTGATAAATTCATCCATTAATGCTCTTACTTCTGGAGCATCTGCTCTTCCTGTAGAAGCCCATCCTGCAACTAATCTACTTGAATGATTTGCAAAAGTATACATATATGGTGCTAAATCACCATAAATATTTACAATACTATTTTTAAATGATTCATTATAATCATAAGCTGGTGTATTCCATGAATAATCAGCACCAGTTGCTAAACTAATTTTAGATAAATCTGCATGTTCCATTGGATTCATTACTAAGAAATCTAATTCATCAGCTAATCCTTTATCAAGTCCATAAATAGGACCCATACCTAATTTATTAGTAATATAGTCAGTTACTGGATAATTCCACCAAATTCCTATTTGATCACCATAAATACTCTTTACATATTGAGCATTGTTAACATCTATTCCTTCTGGCACTACAGCAGTTCCTGTCCATAATACTTTAATACCAGAATCTAATGTTTCACTAAAGTTCTTAGTATAAGTATTTAAAGTTGTTCCATTACTCATTGCATTTGTATCATATTCAGTTGGAACAGTGATTAATGGTTTAATATCTCCTTTAGCTTGGATAAACTCAGTATTAAAACGATTTAAGAAAGCAGCTTGCTCAGTTCCTTGTTTATTTGTAATATCATCATAGAAAATAGCAAAACCTCTTACTCCCATTTCATACATTAATTCACATTTTGTTACTAAAGCTTGATAATCAGTTTCAGCAGTAGCTCCAGTAAATTTAATATCATTTCCTGGTGAAAGTGAGAATATAAAATCAACTTTATTTTCTCTTGCAGTATTAATTGCTTCTTGTAATTGAGCAATTTCACTTTCTGGATATGGATCACGCCATCTATTACGATGATATGGATCATCTTTTGGTGCATAAATATAAGTATTTAATTTTGTTTTTCCATAAAACTCTATTTGATCCAATCTATCTTGATGAGTCCAAGGTGTTCCATAGAACCCTTCAATTGTCCCACGAGTTGTCATTGATGGCTCATCTTCAATCTTTACTTCTCTTACCTTTAATGTACCATCAACATTATGAACTAATTGAGATAAAGTTTGAACACCATAAAAAGTACCATCTCCATCCTTACCTTCAATTAAAATTGTACCATTATCAGAACTATCAATTCCTAAAACATAACCTTCATCTTTTAATGTAGCTGCATCAACTAGTCCTAAACTACTTCTAATTGAATCCATACCTTCTACACTATCATCTTCTTCACCAATGATAAAAGTAGTAGACCCTTCTTGATAAGTTTCATTAACGCTAATTGAATTATCTTCTAAATAATTAATTAATTCATTTAATGCATCAGGATCAGCAACATCTTGCCCTTTAATATTAACACTATTGGTCACTGAAAGAATATTATCTAAATATTCAACACTTTTTGGCACTGGAACTAAAATAGGATTTTCAACACTATTTTCTTTTTCCAACGCATCAACATTCACAGTTGGTATATTAGTAGCAAGAGTTGCTGTCAACATCGTTGCAACCAATAATTTTTTAATCATTTGTCCTTTCATATATATATAACCCTTCCATATATTATTTTAAATATTCATAAGAAGTAGAGAAATGGATTACTCCACCTCTCTAACTTATAAACTTAATTTTCTTTCTTTTTTGTAACAGCTAAATATGCTAATGCAGCTAGTGAAGCTCCTAAAGTTGTTATACCTGCAAAGCTTGTTGCATCTCCAGTTTTTACACTTACTGTTGTATCTCCAGCTTTTACTGGTGTACTAGTATCTACTGTATTTCCTGGTTTTGCTTCTAATCCTTCAAGGGCTTTTGTTAATGCTTTCTCTGCTGCTTTTACTTCTGCCTCACTTGCTTCTGGATCTTCTAATACTTCCTGTGCTTTTATTACTTCATTTTCTACTACTGCCCATGTATTAGCTGTATAACTTGCAGCATTTAACCCATTTGCCTTATTGATTAAACCTGCCAATAAATCTTTATTTGGTTTTAATCTTAAGTTCAAGTATCCTCTTGTTAATGCATCACATGCTTCATCTACTTCTGCTTGTGTTGCTTTTTCATTTGTTAAAACTTCTTGTGCTGCTTCTAAGTCTGGTAACATTGCTTGCCACGAAGATGCGATATATTTATCTTCTTCTAATCCTAATACTTTATTTACCATTGCTTCCAATAA
>NZ_FOIN01000052.1 GCF_900102365.1 Thomasclavelia cocleata
TGAAGTGCCTGGAAACAGCAAAGGGGATAAGAAAAACAGCAAATCCAGTAGTAATACAAAGCGATCGTGGAGTGCACTATACATCACAAAAATATAAAGAATTAACAAAGGGGATGATACGAAGGTATTCAGGAAAAGGGAATCTATGGGATAATGCATGTATAGAATCATATCACGCAGTAATAAAAAGAGAGTGGCTAAACAGATTTAAGATAATGAACTATAAACATGCATACCAGCTGGTGTTTGAATATTTGGAGGGATTCTATAATACAGTAAGAATCCATTCGCATTGTGATTATTTATCACCAAATGAGTATGAGATGAGATACATATTAGAGTAAACTAACTAAATTTCTTACATTTAGTTAGTCCGAATTCTTGACATAGCATCAATTAGCAGATAAAAGAGGGAGAACAGGCAACAGCAGTCAAAGCAACTTATATTGTAAAAGTCCATGTAGACGCAGACGGGGATATGGTAATTGTGCAGAACCCTACCCTTGCACCAGCAGTTGAAAAATCGGACTATGAGCCAAAGACACCAGAAACAGACGCAAGCGTGGACGCTGATACTGTCAATGACGCTACCGCATTTTTGGAAACATTCTTTAAGTTATATCCGACAGCCACAGAAAAAGAACTTGCCTACTATGTATCGGGAAATGTGCTTGAACCTATCGGCAGGGACTACCTGTATTCTGAATTGGTAAATCCAGTATTTACAAAGGACGGGGACAATGTGAAAGTCAAGGTTGCTGTGAAGTTCCTTGATAATCAGACAAAGGCGACGCAGGTATCGCAGTATGAGCTTGTGTTACATAAGGATAGCAACTGGAAAATTGTAGGATAACATGGAAATGGGCTTGTATCATAATTATGGTATGCAAGCCCTTTTTATATTGAAGTATAAATTAACAATAATTATAATTAGGTACATGAATGGAGGGATAAAATGTTCAAAATTGGTGAGTTTTCAAAATTGACACAAGTTTCTACTCGTATGTTGCGTTATTATGATGAAATGGGTTTGTTAAAACCTGCTAAAATTGATTCATTAACTGGATATCGTATGTATTCAGCAGAACAAATCTCAACTTTAAATAGAATTATATATTTACGTGATAGTGGTTTCAATGTCGCTGAAATTGCATTAGCCCTCGATTGCAGTAATGATACCATTATAGAACAGCTTGATAAAAAGTCTATTGAAATTATGGATAATATACAAAAAGAACAAGAAAAACTAAAGAAAATTGAGATTGCTAAAAAAGAATTGTTGCATGGCAAAAGTGAATTGTATTTTAACATAACCATAAAAGAGATACCGAGTTATTGCGTTTTATCTTTAAGAAAAGAAATACCAAATTATTATTATGAGGGCGAACTCTGGAAAGAACTCTCTGCTTTTGCTAAAGAAAATAAAATAAATATTTCTGATGAAACATTCTCAATATATCACAATGAAGAATATAAAGAAAAAGATGTTGATGTAGAATTATGTACCATTGTAAATAAAATAGGAAAAGCTACAGGAGATTTTAAGTTTCGTTTTACCGAACCAGTTTCTATGATGGCTTGTACTATGGTATATGGAGATTTTTCTAATATTTCTTATGCTTATCGTTCATTTGCAAAATGGCTTCAAGAAAACAGTCAATATAAGATGAAAGGTTCAAGCCGTCAAATAGTTCATCGTGGACCGTGGAACGAGAAAAATCCAGAGAACTATCTAACAGAAATCCAAATTCCTTTAGAAAATCTCTTGTAAAAAATGATAATCTGCCTTGACTTTAACATGGTGTTAAGGTTTATCGTTTATTTATCAAGAAGAAAACGGAGGAAAATATAATGACAACTTATAAAGTAAATTCAATAGGTACTATCTACAACAATGAAAAAGGTGCTTTCATTCAACTAGAAGCACCATATATTCCAGCATTAAAGGAATTAGACGGATTCAGTCATATCAATGTTTTATGGTGGTTCAGCGATTTTGACAATGCGGATTTTAGAAGCGTATTGGAAACAGACCAACCTTATAAAAAAGCTCCAGAGAAAATGGGGATTTTTGCAACAAGGTCGCCAGTACGCCCAAATCCGATTGCTTTATCAGCAGTAGAAATTATCAATATTGATTATATGAGTGGGCTGATACAAATTGCTTATATTGACGCTAATGACAAAACGCCTATCTTGGATATTAAACCATACACGCCGAGTTTGGATAGAGTGGAAAATCCGCAAGTTCCAGATTGGTGTAGTCATTGGCCTCACAGCTTAGAAAAATCTGCTTCTTTTGCATGGGAAAACGAATTTACTTTTTAAGGAGTGATGAACCATGAGTTTGCAGGATTACATTTTTGAAAAACCAGTAATTGAAACAGAACATCTTATTTTAAGAACAATGAATAAAAATGACATAGATGATTTGAAAGAATGGATTAGTGATATTTCTTTATACGAGTATTGGGGGAAACGTCCTTCAAAAAGCGAAAAAAATCCAGAATTACTTTTTAATAAGCCAGAGAAAGCTACTAAAAGTTTTCATTGGGGAATTGTCCATAAACAAGATAGCAAAGTGATTGGCGAACTGTGGATATACCTTATTGAAAATGATAGAATGGCAAAAGTGGCTTTCAGACTTTCTAAGCAATATCAAGGTAATAGACTAATGAGTGAAGTGTTGAAAGGCGTAATTGAATTTTGTTTTTCAAAAACAGAATTACAAAAAATATGGACAGATGTGCATATTTTAAATCATGCTTCTTATAAAACATTAGAAAAAGTGGGTTTTCAAAGGGAAGGACATATTCGTGAGGGGAAAATGGTAAATACCTATTGCGACTATTATCTATATGGGATTTTGAAATCTGACTATATCATTAGTTGATGTTATGGCTAATATTGAAGCAACGATTGACGAAGCAATGGACAATACAGTTCTAAAGGTCTATGATACGAAATCATTAAAAGGTATGTGATGAATTTATTAGATATGGTTCATTAAAAAGTACCAAAGAAATAAAAGTTACCATATAGACAAAATTGGTTTTTCTATCTTTTGCGTTCTTATAAGATAAGGGCATTGTGCGACAAGCTATACAACAAATTTTCATGTATACTTTGATTATAAATTATACAAGGAGGTACTGATATGTACGCATATGAAAATATTGAAATGTCATTAAACTATATTGAACAACATTTAAGTGAGAAAATCGAAACAGAGAAACTGGCGGAAATTGCTTGTCTTTCTACATTTTATTACCAACGCTTGTTTAAAAGATTAGTTAAGAAATCAGTTCAAGAGTATATCAAACTTCGCCGTTTAGCAATGGTAATAGCAGAATTGAATAATTCAGAGGAAAGAATATTAGACATAGCTTTAAAATATGGATTTTCAGACCATGCTAATTTCACAAGAGCATTTAAAGAAGTTTACCATATTACTCCCGATGAATACAGAAAGAATGTTCCTATGTTAAATACATTTGACAAGCCAGAACTTTCTTCACGTTATATCATGATTGATGAAAATGTCCCATTGATTGTAGGAAATATTATTTTGGAAATTCAAAGAAAAACATTAAGAACAAAGGAAACGTATTTTGGTTTTGAAAAAACAGTAAATATTGCTGAACAAATTCCTGCTGGAGAAAGTACAGGAATTGATGTTCCAGGTCAGCTATGGCGCGAATTCCATGCAAAGAAACTGCAAACCGAAAATGCCATTTTTAACAATGATATTGAACTTGGTGTATCTCACTTAGCAAGTCCAGATAAAGGAACATTCCTTTACTTTGCAGGAGGTATGGTTTCATCAACAGATGTATGTCCTAAAAATATGGTACAACATACATTACCAGCAGGTGAGTATATTGTATGCAAAATTGAGGCAGAATCTTTTGAAGAACTTGTTACTACTGCTTTAAATCAAGCAAATAAGTATCTGTTTGAAACTTGGCTTCCAAATCATAATTTGGTTACAAAGCCATTCATGGCAGAAAAATATTACAAAGGAAATGCAGAGATTAATTATATGGAAGTATGGATAATTCCTGTGTAAACAGTAAATGCTAAATAGGAATTATCTGACGTAATAAAAAGGAAATAGAAAGCTTATAAAGGAGGGCATAGTCCGTTGTGATAAACATAAAAGATATAAATTATGTACCTAATATTAGTGAAATAAGCGTTTATATTGAAAACTCTGCATTTGATGAGTTGTATCAGCATATGAACAATGAATATAAAGCAGTTTGCAAAATCGAATACAGTAAAGATGTCTGGGCACGAGGTTGGAACGTAAAGTTTAAAAAATCTGGGAAATCATTGTGTGTTGTCTATCCGAAGAAGAACTACTTTACTGTATTGGTGGTTGTAGGTAATAAAGAGAAAGAAGATGTTGAAAACTTGTTACCTAGGCTTTCTGAATATGTACAGGAAATTTATCGTAACACTAGAGAGGGAAATGGACAAAGGTGGCTTATGATAGACTTAAAATCTAAAAATAATGTATATCAAGATGTATTAAGGCTTATTGAAATTCGTTATGCCATAAAATGTGTAAAACCGTAATAAAAATATTTTTCACATACGTAATCTCAAGGTATTATCGTTGAGACAAGTAACCTATATAATTATGGGAAATGAGATTTTTAGATACTTAAGAAAGTACTTTAGGGGGCTTGCGTTATGGAAAGATTTAAGTACAATTCCACACAATCAAATACAATCTAATAAAGCTTTACTAAAAATTGAATGCAATACAGCTTTAAAGGCTCGTACAAACTATATGTTTTGTGCGGGCTTTTTTCATTTAATAGGAATTTGGATTCGTCAGAGAGTATATTATAAAAATAAAACGATAAGGGTACCTTAAAAATAAGGTACCTCAGGCTGTAGACAAAGTCCCGGACTCTCGTCTGGGCTTTTCTTATATTTGAGTTATCCACAATTCAACTTTTTAAGAGTTATCTTATTAAGAAAAAAGTGTATGTTTTCCACCCGATAGTTTTACTTCTGTGATATTTGCAGATGCCATTCAAGTAGAAAGTGGTGGTACGGCAGAAGATGTCATGCAGAGTTCAGAAAGTCTGGGACTACCGCCCAACTCTTTAGATACGGAAAGCTCAATCAAGCAGGGGTGTAAGTATTTTGCGTCCCTGCTTTCTTCCTGCAAAAATCAAGGTATCGACGATTTGAATGTAGCGATACAATCTTACAATTATGGCGGGGGTTATGTGGGCTATGTGGCAGGAAAAGGAAAGAAACATACTTTTAACCTTGCAGAGAGCTTCGCCCGTGAGAAATCGGGCGGTAAAAAAGTAACCTACACCAACCCGATAGCCGTTGCAAAGAACGGGGGCTGGCGTTATGGCTATGGAAATATGTTCTATGTGGAATTAGTCAATCAGTATTTAACTGTTCCGCAGGTGTCGGGGGAACTGGCACAAAAGGTAATGAATGAAGCGTTGAAGTATCAAGGGTGGAAATATGTGTTTGGGGGGAAGCAATCCCAACACTTCCTTTGATTGTAGCGGACTTGTGCAATGGTGCTATGGAAAAGCTGGTATCTACTTACCGAGAACGGCACAAACACAGTATGACGCAACCCAGCATATCCCTTTATCGCAGGCAAAAGCTGGGGAGTTGGTCTTTTTCCATTCAACCTATAACGCTGGTTCGTATGTAACGCACGTCGGTATCTATGTGGGAAATAATCAGATGTACCATGCAGGCAATCAGCGGTTATCTAACAAAGAAATTGCAGGACTTAAATGTTGATACTATTAGAACCGTTATACTGACTAGCCCCACAGTTACAGATGTGATTGTGTGGAATATCAAACAGTCGGGAACGAACACTTTTTCTGCTACGTACGAAGTAGATCAGCAGATAAAAGAGGGAGAACAGACAACAACAGTCAAGGCAACCTATACGGTAAAAGTCCATGTAGACGCTGACAGGGATATGGTAATTATTCAGAACCCTACCCTTGCACCAGCAATCGAAAAATCAGACTATGAACCAAAGACACCAGAAGCAGACGGTAAACTGGAACGCTGATACCGTAAATGACGCAACCACATTTCTGGAAACATTCTTTAATCTGTACCCGACAGCAACAGAAAAAGAGCTTGCTTATTATGTAACGGGAAATGTGCTTGAACCTATCGGCAGGGACTATCTTTATTCTGAATTGATAAACCCAGCCTTTACAAAAGACGGGGACAATGTGAAAGTCAAAGTTGCCGTGAAATTCCTTGATAATCAGACAAAGGCAACTTTAGTTTCGCAGTATGAGCTTGTACTATATAAGGATAGTAACTGGAAGATTATTATGTAAGACATTTTGTTGGCAGGCTCTATTTTCGGATATAGTCTGCCTTTTCTGTAGCAAATGTACTGCACTGACAAGCTATTTCATTGTATTTTAAGCAATGAAATCTTTCTTGACAATTTTACCCGAAATCATATATTTATAGCTATTGACTTCCAGATTGCAATAAGATATAATATGACTATAAAATCAAATCAGTCATATAGGAGGTATGGTGTATGTATAAAGAAGTTGGCATTTCTTCAAATAATGTTCCGATAACACTTTCTATTTGGTATACAGAAAGAAGTAGTCCTACCATTGTTTTTTTGCCAGGTACTATGTCACACCCTCTCATGTATGAGAATTTTCTATGTGGATTGAGCGAAAGAGGGTTTAATATAATAGGTGTTCACTATCTTTCACACGGAAAAAGCCCTAAAATCAAAAAAAATTATATAATGGAAGATATGTTGCATAATGTATATGACGCAACAACTTACGGAATAGAAACTTTCGGTGAAAACATAGCTGTCATGGGTTCCAGTCAAGGCGGGATTTTAGCTGCAATGGCGGCAGGTAGGGACACAAGGTTAAAAGCCGTTTTTCCACATAATATCATGCTGACTACATTAAAAGAAACTATGAGCTTAACAAAATATCCCGCATGGTCGCACCGTTTTATGGGGCTGATACAGTGGGGGTTTCGTGTAGGTGGAAAATTGCTGCCTAACTACAAGGTTCCAGGAGACGCTTATTTAGACTATGACAGAGTATTTTATAGTGAACAGGCAAAACAAGATTGCTTAAATGACCCTATGCTTTTACCCTATTATCCTTTAAGATTTGTCGCCAGCTTATTTAATGCTGACTTATCGTGCCTGGAGAATGGGGCTATACAATGTCCTGTTATTTTAATTACTGCCAAAGGCGACCCGCTTTTTAGCTTTGATTATACCAACAAAGTATTTGATTTAATTCATGTACCGCAAAAGGAATTACTTGCTTTAGAGCTTAATCGTCACATGATTTTTAATGAGGACACGGACACTACAATAAACGCATTGGAAGCTACCTTGCATAAATATCTTGGATAGCATATTGATTATATAATCAGTAAATGTTATACTTTTCATGACGATATAAATATTTTAGTCATAAGGAGGTTATGAGTTTGCCACGATTTACGGAACAAGAAAAAGAAATCATAAACAGTAAACTTTTGCTAGAGGGAGAAAAGCTGTTTGCATTACACGGCTTAAAAAAAGTAACAGTTGATGATTTAGTAGCTGCTGTAAACATATCAAAAGGTTCTTTCTATGCTTTTTATCCCAGTAAAGAACATCTATATGTTGAAATCAATTTTCGCTTACAAAAAGAGTTATTTACAAGTATAGAAACAACCATTAAAAAGAAAAAGTATAAGAACCATAGAGATTTAGCAAAGGACGTTATCATGCTAAGTTTAACGGGGGTGATTACTTCGCCTATTCTTTCACAGATTGATTTATCTTTAATGGACTATCTGCAAAGAAAAATATCGTCAGATATTTTTGAAAATCATATGTACAGTGATATTCGTATATTGGAGATATTGGAAGATTTAGGGGTTGTATTTTTGGTTCCGCATACGGTTATTATAAAATCCCTGTATTCTGTTTTATCCTGTTTGGAACAATTCAAAGAGGACGAAGAACTGAATATGATACAAAATCTTTTAGTGAATGGTATTATTCAGCAAGTAGTAGCAGAGTAACAATTTTGTTTGGTTATTTGACAGGCAGGTAGCCAAACAAATTTTTTACAGTTTATATGACTATATATCTATAAACGTCATAAAGTTAAAGGAGGAATGAATAATGATTGATGTAAAAAAACTGTATTTTAGCTATACTGACAAACCGTTTGTGGAGAATGTAAGTTTCCATGTTGGGAGAGGAGAAATTTTTGGTTTTTTAGGACCCTCTGGTGCTGGAAAATCAACTATTCAAAAAGTTTTAACTGGGCTTAATACAAGATATAAAGGCAGCGTAAAAGTTGCAGGTACAGAAATAAGGGAGCATACAAATCAGTTTTATGAAAATATTGGGGTAGACTTTGAATTTTCAACCTGCTACGAGAAATTCACAGCACGACAAAATCTCGCCTATTTTGCTTCTCTATATGAAAAGCAACCTCGGTCTATTGATGAATTATTGCATATGGTAGGCTTGGAAAATGACGGGGACAAAAAAGTTGCTGACTTTTCCAAAGGTATGCGTTCTCGCTTGAATTTCATTAAAGCGTTAGTCCATGACCCTGATATATTATTCCTTGATGAACCTACAAGCGGTCTTGACCCTACAAATAGTCGTTTAATGAAAGATATTATTCTTGCGGAAAAGAAACGCGGAAAAACGATTATCATTACTACTCACAATATGTTTGACGCAACAGAGCTATGTGACCAAGTAGCCTTTATCGTTGCCGGAAAAGTCAGTGCATTGGATAGCCCGCATAATTTGATTATGTCAAGAGGAGCTGCCAAAATACAATATACCTACTATGATAAAGGCGAGAAAACCGGAGAATGTCTGCTTGATAGAACCACAGAAGATAAGTTGTTAAAAAGTTTAATTTCCGAAAACCGTTTGCTTTCTATTCATAGTAGTGAGCCTACATTAAATGATATTTTTGTTGATATTACAGGGAGGACACTTCAATGAGATTGGGACGTTTAATTTGTGGTGATATACATTTCCAATGGAAATATGGTTTCTATTTTATCTACTTTATATTAACAGTTTTATATGTGTGCGGGATTGCCGCTTTGCCGGAACATTGGAAAACGGATATTGCTTCTATTATGATCTACTCTGACCCGGCAGCAATGGGATTGTTTTTCATGGGAGCGATTGTTCTTTTGGAAAAAAGTCAAAAGGTATTAAATGCTATGGTGGTATCCCCTGTAAAAATATCGGAATATATACTTTCAAAAACAGTTGCGTTGATTGCTATTTCTACGGTAATCGCATTGATATTAGGGGTAGTTTCCGGCAGCAATCATTTACTGGGTATCGCAGTTGGTACGGCTTTGACCTCAGCAATCTTTACTATGCTTGGAATTATTGCAGCTACAAAAATTTCAAACTTGAACCAATTTCTCATTGTGATTATGCCGATAGAAATTGTTTGCTTTGTACCACCTATTGTTGGTCTGTTTGTGAAGTTACCATATCTGTTCCGCTTTTTTCCATTCACAGCTTGCATGAACCTTATAACTGGAAAAAGCGTTTTACTATCGTTTGATATGGTACTTGTAATTGCTACGTTGATTATCCTCTACATAGTTGCTCGACATACAGTTGAGCATATGTGGAAAAGTTTGGGAGGTGTAAAGCTATGAAAAAGATATTATCCAGCACCATACAGATATTTAAGCAAATCAAAAGTGACCCTATGATGTTTGCGGCTTGCTTCTCCCCTTTTATTATGGGGACTTTAATTAAGTTTGGTATTCCATTTCTTGAAAGAATAACGAAGTTTTCTTTACAAGCGTATTATCCGATTTTTGATTTATTACTTTCTATCATGGCTCCTGTATTGCTCTGCTTTGCATTTGCAATGATTACATTGGAGGAAATCGACGATAAAGTGTCACGGTACTTTTCGATTACCCCTCTTGGTAAGTCGGGGTATCTCTTTACAAGGTTGGGAGTACCCTCAATTATTTCGGCGGTCATCGCTTTTATTGTACTGTTACTTTTTTCATTAGAAAAGTTGTCCATTGGAATGACAATATGTTTGGCGCTTCTCGGCTCAGTACAGGCAATTATTGTTTCACTTATGATTATCACATTATCAAGCAATAAATTAGAGGGTATGGCAGTTACAAAACTAGCTGCACTTACATTGCTCGGAATACCAACCCCCTTTTTCATTGATAGTTACTACCAGTTCGCGGTTGGCTTCCTTCCATCATTTTGGGTAGCGAAAGCCATGCAGAATGAGGCGGTTCTTTATTTCTCTATAGGATTGGTGGTAGCTTTAGTCTGGTACTACTTCCTTACAAAACGTCTGTTTCGGAAGCTGGCAGGATAAGGAGGCATATTATGGAAAAAGGTAGACTTCTGCAAAACAAAAATATGAATAAGGCTATTCAGGTTTCCAAAATTACACTAATCATCAATCTGAGTTTATCGCTACTTAAATTTGCTGCCGGATATATAGGAAAGTCAAGTGCCATGCTGTCGGACGCTGTACATTCGGCTTCTGATGTAGTAAGCACAATCGTTGTGATGGTTGGAATTAAAATATCAGAAAAACAGCCTGATAGAGAACATCCTTATGGGCATGAACGTATGGAATGTGTGGCTTCCATTATTCTCTCTGTTGCATTGGCTATAACGGGTGCTGGAATAGGATATTCAGGTATCAAGAAAATCTTTTCAGGACAGTACAATACGCTTTCTGTCCCTAGTGGAATCGCACTTACGGCAGCAGTCTTATCTATTGTTATAAAAGAGTGGATGTACTGGTTTACAAGAAGTGCTGCAAAGCATACAAATTCTGACGCACTTATGGCTGACGCATGGCACCACCGCTCTGATGCACTCTCGTCGGTTGGTTCCTTAATTGGCATTTTAGGAGCGCGTTTAGGCTATGCTATTCTCGATCCTATTGCAAGCGTTGTGATTTGCGGTTGTATCTTAAAAGCTGCTTTGAACATTTTCAAAGAAAGCATTAACAAAATGGTAGACCATAGTTGTGACAATGCTACTGAAACAAGGATTAGGGAAGTTGTGCTTCAGCAGCAAGGGGTTGATGGTATTGATGAATTAAAAACCCGCATGTTTGGAGCGAAAATGTATGTAGATATTGAAATATTAGCTGATGGTAATTTAGCTCTTTATGACGCTCATAGAATTGCTGAGGGAGTCCATCAAACGATTGAAAACAACTTTCCACAATGTAAACATTGTATGGTACATGTTAATACGAATGAACTTCTCTATTCTGCATAGGACAGGGAAGATTATTTAAGACTATTGAAAGGGAAAGGGGGGAAGTAGGTTATGGAACAATACTGGTGGATTATCATTGTTGTGGTTTTGATTGTCGTTGGCTTACTTAAAATTGTAATTATGAAGAAGTATAACCAAAGGAGAAATTCTAACAATCGTTCAAAAGATAGCGAGGACGACAAGATGTATTAAGGTTTATTGAAATCTGTTATGTTGTAGAATGATGTTTTTAGATACTAGAAAGTGCTTTAAGGGGGCTAACGTTAAGGAAAGCTTTGAGTACAATTCTTTACAATCAACAGTCTTTTGCATAGAGAAATGTATGTAGGAAATATGGTGCAAGGCACAAAACACCAGCAATTGAGAAATCAACCTATGAACCAAAGGCACACTACATTTTATACTACTTGACAAGTAAACGAACGTTTACTATAATGGTTTAAAGAAGTAAACGTTCGTTTACTAAAGAAGGAGGTTGTAAATGTCTGACACAAAAGAAAATATATTAAAAATTGCACTACACTTATTTGCAGTGAATGGTTATGAGGCTGTTTCTGTTAGTATGATTGCGGAAGCCTTGGGAATGACAAAAGGAGCATTATATAAACATTATAAAAATAAGCAAGATATTTTTGACTGTATCGTAGAACGTATGTATCAAATTGATAATAAGCGAGCTAAGGATTATCAAGTACCAGAAAGCACAATAGAGGTAACCCCTAATGCATACAGAAATACAACTATTGGAAGTCTAATAACATTTACTCTTGCACAATACGATTTTTGGGTGACTGATGAATTTGCGTCTAATTTTCGCAAAATGTTAATACTAGAGCAATATAGAAATTTAAAAATGAATATGCTTTATCAAAAATGTCTTGTAAATGGTCCTATCAGTTATATAGAAGATATATTTAATGAAATGATTAAAAAAGGTGTTCTTCAAGAGTGTGATACAAAACAGCTTGCTATTGAATATTATGCGCCATTATTTCTATTGATAAGTGTAGCAGACGCAGTTGAAAATTGTTGGGATTTAAAATCTCAATTAACCACACATGTTAATCAATTTGTCAAGAAATATATTACAAATGAAAAAGTAAAATAATCCTTTATTCTGTCCTGAATGCAAACATAACTTTTTAATTTCAGCAGAGGAACTCAAAATGAATATTGTTATAAGTCACAAATATTAACTATTAAAATATTACAATAATGGAGATGAGAAAATGGAATATATTCGCAGTAAAAAATATTTTACACCCGACTTACAGACAAAAATTATGGGACCGAATCCTATAAAATTACAAGAGGAACTATTACAAAATCATAAAATCCCGTCTGGCAGCTATGTCTGTGACCTTGGAAGTGGACAAGGTTTAACTTCTGTATTTCTTGCAAAAGAATATGGATTTGTTGTTTTTGCAGTTGACTTATGGAGTGAGCCAAAAGAAAATGAAGAATTTTTCAAAAAAATGGGATTATCTTCTGCACAAATTAAATCTGTAAAAGCTGACGCCAATGAACTTAAATTTGAGAAAGAGTTTTTTGATGCTGTAGTAAGTACAGATTCATATAATTATTTTGGACGTGACCCTATATATTTAGATGAAAAATTGCTTCCATTTGTTAAGAAAGGTGGGTTTGTTTATATCACAGTTCCTGGCATGAAGAAAGATTGCCATGAGAAACTTCCAGAAGAGTTATTGTTATCATGGACACCAGAAGAACTTGATTATATACATGATATAACATATTGGTCTAACATAATTAGTCATTGTAAAAAGGCAGATTTAATTTCAATATATGAAATGGAAAGTAATTCGGAAGTTTGGTCGGATTGGATAAAGCAAAATAATGAATATGCAATAAATGACCGTAAGGCAATAGAAGCTGGCGGTGGAGATTATCTGAATTTTATTGCTATAATTCTACAAAAAAAATAAATTCTTTAGAACCAGACACTATAATTTGTGTTCTAATATGTTTACCGATTGACTTCAATAATTTTATCTTTGAGGGTAATGATTTAAAAATAGAAGAATACAAGAAGATGAAACTGATAAATTAGAACTTGTGGAGGTAGCGAAAATGAAATTTAAAAATCCTATGTTGGTAGTGACTGATATAGATAAATCAGTTGAGTTTTATAAAAAAGTTTTTGGACTTCGTGTAATTATGGACTTTGGAGCAAATAAAACTTTAACAGGTGGCTTAGCCTTACAGACAAGTGAAACATACAAAGAGTTTATCGGTACAAGTGATATTTCTTTTGGCGGTAACAATTTTGAAGTCTATTTTGAAGAAGATGATTTTGATAAATTTGCTGATAGGTTGAAAGAATATGATATTGAATATGTCCACCCTATTATAGAACATTCGTGGGGACAACGTGTAGTCCGCTTTTATGACCCAGATAAACATATTATCGAAGTTGGAGAAAACATGAAAATAGTATGCAAGCGTTTCTTAAATAGCGGAATGACACCAGAACAAGTTGCAGAACGCATGGACGTGCCTATGAAATTTATAAATGCCTGTATGAGATAAATTCTTGTATGTAGAAGTCAATAACTACAAAGATAAATTAGAAATTGTAGGGCTGATGAATCAGGAAAACAAGTATTTGAAGGAATGATACGAATCGTATCATACATGTGACAGAGAGATTCTATTGTTATTTTACGTTTTTTGATAACGTTAAATTGTCGAAAAGACAGATTAACTTTTGAAAGGACGTAGAATAATGAAAAAGAACGGAAAAAAGAATTTATTATTTGGAGTGATACTCCTTGCAACATTTGTAATATGGACAGCTCTGATTCAGATTGTTGATGTGCAACCTCTTGGGCAGAATGGAACCAATATTGGATTTGCAACATTCAACTGCTGGTTTCATCGTTTGACAGGTGTTCATATGACGCTTTATACGATTACCGACTGGATGGGGCTTGTGCCAATTGTTGTATGTCTGATTTTTGCAGGAATTGGACTGGTTCAGTTAATTAAGAGAAGAAGTCTTTTTAAGGTGGATTCAGATATCATTATTTTGGGTGTATATTATGGTATCGTGATACTGGCATATTCAATTTTTGAAATTATCCCAATTAATTACAGACCAATCTTAATTGAGGGAGTGATGGAGGCTTCTTATCCATCTTCTACTACTTTGTTGATATTGTGTGTGATGCCTACTTTAATCGAACAGATTCAGCGTAGACTGACCTGTGTTGCGACTAAACGAATTATTACGATTACAGTAATTGCTTTTTCAGTATTTATGGTTATCGGAAGATTGATTTCAGGAGTACACTGGTTCACGGATATTGTAGGTGGAGTAATTTTAAGTATGGGATTGTTTACTATTTATAAAGCAGTAGTTATGCTATCGACAAAGAATCAATAGAATAAGCAAGGGAGGTGTAGGTTTTGGAATTCCATGAAAAACTTCGGGAATTAAGAAAGAGCCGAGGATTGACACAAGAAGAACTGGCAGAGGCATTGTTTGTTTCCAGAACTGCTATTTCAAAATGGGAATCAAGAAGAGGATATCCAAGCATAGATTCATTGAAAGAAATATCAAGATATTTTGCAGTGTCTATTGATGATCTGTTATCAGGAGAACAGTTGATTACAATTGCAGAAAAAGAAAATAAATCCAATCTCAATACTATATGCGACTTATTATTGGGGTTTGTTGACTTATTTTCTTTAGTGCTTATTTTTCTACCGCTGTATCCAAAACCGGTCAATGGATATATCTATGCAGTAAATCTCTTTGATTATGTAGATAATGATGTTTTGATTATTACAATCTATTGGGCATTGTTTATCGGTTTAACAATCATTGGAATTGTAAAAATACTAATGGTCTATTTCAAATTTGAAAAGGGCAAAAAGGTAGTTAATTCATTGTCCGTTGGGTTCAGTGTTTTTGCTGTTTTGTTTTTGGCGATGGTGAGAGAACCATATGCAATAGTAGTTGCATTTTTGCTATTACTTGTCAAAGGTGGGTTACTTTATAAACAAACCAAGGTAGGTTGATAAAGTAGTGTTTCTATAAATTCCAGTTTGTAGAAGTCAATAACTGCAAAGATAAATTTGAAGTTATAAAGGAGAAATAAGTATGTTGGATAAAATACCTAACGCAGAAGAAATGACTGGTTTAATCGGACAATCGTTATATGATATATGGAATAAACTTTGTGCTTTAATTGATGAAAAGTATGATATGGAATGTTTATGGAACAAAGGTGGTAAAGCGTGGACTTATGAGTATAAATATCGTCGTGGCGGAAAAACGCTTTGTGCATTATACGCAAGGGAAAATTGTGTAGGGTTTATGATTATCTTAGGGAAAGATGAGCAATTAAAATTTGATACAGATAGAAATAGTTATTCAAAAGAAGTGCAAAAAATCTATGATGAAACTAAAACCTATCACGACGGAAAATGGTTAATGTTTGAGCCAACAGATACTGCCTTATTTGATGATTTTGTTAAACTGTTGGGTATAAAAAGAAAACCCAACAAGAAGTGATGATTTTATATTTATTGATATAAATACAAATCCTAGTTTGTAGAAGTCAATAAATCCAAAGATAAATTTGAAGTTAGGAGATTGGTACTATGAAAGGATTTGAACGCAAAAACCAATTATTTTCTCTTTGCGGATTGAATTGCGGACTATGCCCTATGCTTTTGGGAAATTATTGTGGCGGTTGTGGCAATGGTAATCAATCATGCAGAATTGCGAAATGTAGTCTTGAACATGGAAATATTGAATATTGCTATGAATGTAGACAATATCCATGCGAAAAGTATCAACACATTGATGACTATGATTCTTTCATTACGCATAAACGGCGAAAAGCAGATTTAGAAAGAGCAAAAAACATGGGCATTGAGCAATATAATCATGAACAGCAGGAAAAAGCACAAATTCTTTCTTACCTGCTTTCTAACTATAATGATGGACGTAGAAAAACATTCTTTTGTGTGGCTGTCAATTTATTAGAACTTTCGGAGCTACAAGAAGCGATAAAGCAAATGCAAGAAAATAATGAATTACCCTTACTACCATTTAAGGCACAATGCTTGTATGTAGTGGAGGTGTTTCAAAAGATTGCTGAAAGAAGAAATATAGAGCTGAAACTTATCAAGAAAAAGTGATTTTTAAATTTGTATTTGAAAGGAGTTTTGAAAAATGAAAAAATATGAGTATGTAGAAATTAACTATAATGCGAAAGGAGTTGTATTCCTTTGTACTGATAAACACAAAGAAATTATTGATAGTTATGCGAAAACGGGGTATCACTACGCAGGGTTTGTACCCACAGAAATTGACGCAAAAGGCTGTATGCGAAAGATAGATTTAATTTTTGAAAAAGAAGATTAACTTATTTTAGGGAGTTGGTTCTAATGATAGGACTTAAAAAACGAGATATTAAAAAAGCATTGAAAGCTGGTGCAAAAGCTAGTGGTTTATCGTATGCTGATGTACGAGCGGATATTGAAGCAACGATTGATGAAGCTATGAACAGCACTAATCCAGAAGTACAAGCAAGATTTAAAAAATATTTCGGAAACAAACGACCTACACCAGAAGAATATATTTATAAGATTACAAAGAAAACAAAAGTTTAATTTCTTTAATTAGTTTCTCTATTTATGCTAAAAGGTGGTGTTTTAATGGAAAGTCAATTATGGGTATTATGTCCCATTTGCAATAACAAGACACGAACTAAAGTGCGAGAAGATACGGAATTGGTCAATTTTCCCTTGTTCTGTCCAAAGTGCAAACATGAAATCTTAATCAATATAAAACATGGAAATATAACTATTATCAAAGAGCCAGACGCTAAGACGCAGAGCCGATAATTTATAGGTTAATGTAACTTGTAGATTGTCGGCTCTTATTTGTTTCCTGCAAAGCAGATCAACAAATAAGTCTTAAAGAAAAATAGCAAAAAATAAAACAGGGAAAATAAGAAGCTGATTACTTCTTATTCTCCCTGCTGTTCAAGATACCGTCAATCGTACCTTGAATAATTTTTAATTCGTTATCACTCAATAAATCAAGTGATGTTTCTATCTGACGGCGAGCTGTGCTTTTGTCAACTTTCTCCAGTAGATAGAAATATTCATCAACCGATATATTGAACATGGTAACTAAATCATGGAATAGTTGAAAACTTGGGTGTGAACCTACATTTTCAATATCAGCGATATGGCGTTCCCCATAGAATACTTTATCGCCTAAATCATTACGAGACAGCCCTGCTCTTTCACGGGCTTCTCTGATTGCCAGCCCTAACGGTCTGAAATCAAAAGTATGTGTTTCTTTTGTTTTCCTCATTTTAAATCACCTACCATGAGTTTATACTTCATGTCATGTATTTAGAATGTGTTTAAAATGCATATACCATGCACTAATAATTCTAAAAGATATTATCGTGTTCGGTAAATAAAAAAAACCGTTCTGAGATGATATACTTTTATGCGTCTTGAAATAATAACGGGGCGGTTTTGGATATAACCAGAACTGGGGTAACCAAATAATTTAGGGGGAAAGCCAAATTATTTGGGGGTCAACTTTAGGGGTGCTAAAAAAAGTCTGTTGAAATTTAGGGGACACTTTAGGGGATAACCTAAAACTGATGAATAAAGAAGTTCAATAGGGAACAATCAAAAATGGTTGTTCCCCTTTATTTCGTCTAGATACTTTTATATTTTATTTTTTAAATTTATAAACTTCTTTTTTGGATTTTGGAGTAGAGAGAATGGATTCGTTTTTTCTGTTGGCCCAAATCAATCTGCTACGTGCATATTCAAAATTATCTAATCCTCTGGAATTTCTTTTGAAATCTTTAGGAGTTCTATTATAACCTTCCATAGG
>NZ_FOIN01000066.1 GCF_900102365.1 Thomasclavelia cocleata
ACAAAGTTTCGTAGTCTTGTCTTATCTGCTGCTAATTTTAAGTTTGCAAATGCTTCACTTAAATTCTTATACGCTAATTCTACATCTGGTTCTAATGCATTATCATCCCCAATAACTGCTACTGCTGCATCTAACGCTTCTTTAAATGGAGCCCAAGATTCTGATGTATAGTTACCTTCTTCTAATTTTTCTACTCTAGTAACTAATGCCTGTAATTCTGTTTTATCCCCTTTATAGAACTCTAACATATGCATTGCATTTGCTAAACGTGTGAAAGCAAGATCAATTGTTTCCTGACTTGCCAAAGAATCATTTAAAACTTCTTTAGCATAATTATGAGCTGCTCTAAATTCAGCAACAACTATAGGAACTACATTTTGTAACTCTTCTTCTGTTACCTCATCTGCTAATTCTACAGCAATTTCTAAAGCATCTTTGTTAGTTTCTTCAGCATCTACTCTTTCTTTTACAATAATTTCATAAATAACAGGAGTTGGATTTCCTTCATGGAAAGTTAATTTAACTTCTAAAATATTTTTATTTACATTAAATGTATTTGTACCATTATCTAAAGTACCAATATCACTCCAGCTTCCATCAATATCTTTTACGCTAACAGTTGCATTACTAATTGCAGTTGGATCCTGCATGATCATTAATGATCCAACATTAATAATTGAGTTCATTGCATAAGTCAATGTATCTCCATCATTTACACTATCAGGTGAAAATGCAGAAGTTAAATCTCGGTCATATAAATTTGCTACATTACCAGAAGTAATTGTTGTATCAACAATATTAACACTATCATCACCTAATACATTAACAGTTTGATTAAATGGTATTTCAAAAACTTGTACCCAGTTATCACTAGCTTCAGTTGCCATGAACCTAATATAACGAGCCATTTGCCCATCTGCATTGTATCCAGCTTCGCTTACTAATTGACCATCTACAGTTTTTGACTGATAATTTTCATCTTTAATAACATCACCAACTTGTGTCCAAGTTACACCATCACTTGAAATTTCTAATTTAGTTGCTGCAAATCCATCAATACCATAGCTTGGTCCTTTTGGATTACCAGCAAAATATATTGCTACATCGTATAAAGGAACTTCTTTTCCTAAATCAAAACGAACATAACTTCCTACTGTTGCACCAGCACTAGAATAGAATTTTGTTCTGATATTTCCATCAATAGCATTTTCAATAACATTGTTGCCATATGTTCCTAAATCAGTTGTTACTGTTTTAATTCCTGTATTGTATACTGGAGCTACTTTGAATTTATCAATTGTAATATTAATATTACTATCTGCTTTATTTACAACTCTAGCATATGTTGCTGTAGCATTAATAGCAGCTTTTAATACTCCATCCTCAATTATACTTTGAGCACTAGTCCATTCAACTCCATTAACAGAATATTGAACTTCTAAATTTTCAAGATTATCAGCTTCTAATGAAATTTCTGATACTTTCATAACTCTTGGTAAAGCAATACCAACAGTCTCATTTGGTTTCATTGTTCCATTAATTGAATTTACTTCATAATTTCCTTTATTCATTGAAACTGTTTTATCAGCAATTCCTGCCATTGTTCCAATTACATATGGCTGGCTTTCAGGGAAAACATTTTCCATTAAATTTGATTTAATTTGATCAACAGAATCTACTAGTAAAGGTTTAACACGTTTTTCACAAACTTTAACTACATTCATTCTTGTTCCATCTGTTTCAAGACTTTCAACCTTATAAGTTTCTGCTTCTTTTAACTTAATTTCTGTAGTATTAATATTTGTTAAACAAGAATCAATATCCCCATTTTCTGCATCAATAAATGCTGACATACTCGCAATTCCTGCTTCTGCTACTGCTTCATAGGCATTTAAATGTTGTTCAATTTCATCATATAAATTTGAATCATTTACATTTCTTAAAGCAGTAACATCATTTTTCATTGTCATAAATTCTGCTTTTAAAGCAGTTGCTGCTTCAATAACTCCTTCTTTATTTTGAAGTGCAGTTTTAAATGCTTCGATTGTATCAACTAAGTATCTTGATTCATCAAACTCAAATCCATCTTTAATATATGAAATATTATCAGCAAAACGTTGGAAAGCTTCACTAGCTTCTGGTACTAATTCTTCAATTGCTCTAGTCCAACTACTATTTTTTTCAAAACCACCAATATTCCATGAATAATCAGCACCTGAGAAAATAGCAACTTTACTAGCTTCAGCTTGTGACATCGGATTTAAGAAGAAACCACTTAAATTGTCAACATCATTATCTAGGTTTTCTAATGGTGACATCATTAAGTTACCGTCACAATAATCATTTACTGGATAATTCCACCAAGCTGCAAGATTTTTATCATTTACACCTGTTTGTGTTTTTGGCCAATTGTATGCATCTTTAGTAATTGCTGACATCGTATTAGCACCTGTCCACATTACTACAACATCACTATCTAATGTTTGCCAGAATGGTCTAAAATATGATGACATACTTGGTCCCCAACCATTACAATAACGAGTTCCTACAACGATTAATGGTTTTACATCACCTTTAACTTGTACCCACTCACGATTTACACGATTAATTAAATCAGCGTGCTGTTGTCCGCTTACATAACCACTTAAATCATCATATGAGATTCCAAATTGACGTACTCCTAAGTCATACAATTGATCAAATTTATTAATCAATGCATTATAATCATCGTCATTGCTATAATTAAAACCATAACCTGGATGCACACTCCAGCAAAAACTCATGTTATCTTTTTTACCTTCTTCTGCTAATTGACGTAATTCTTCTGCTTTATCAGCTGGATATAATTCACGCCATCTATCTTTATGATATGGATCATCTTTTGGTGCATAAATATATGTATTCATTTTGAAATTGCTTGATTCACTCATTAGTGATAAACGATCTTCAAAACTCCAAGGGTAACCATAGAATCCTTCTACAAACCCTCTAAGTTTAACAGTTGGATAATCAGAAATAACTGTTTCTGCAATTTTCCCATCTGCAGTTTGTTGTTCTAACATTTGTGTCAAAGTCATAAGACCATAATAAGCCCCATCACTGTCTGCCCCAATAATTTTAATTTCACCTTTTTCATTGACATCATTGCTAGCACTTAATATATAACCTTGTTCTTCTGTTAAAGCTTCAGTATTTCCACCTAAATTTTCAGTACATTCATCACAATGATCACTGCTAGATGAAATTAAGATATTGGCCTTTTGGTCATCTATTTCATTAGAAATAGAATAACTAATATTGTTTTCTTTTAATAATTGTTCCAATTTAGTTAATGTAGCTGGTACTTGATCTCCATGGAATACTACATTGACCTCACCTTCTAATTTCATTCCTTCTCCAGAAATATATGAAATCTCTTGTGGTTTAGGATAAACATCCACTTTAACATCATTAACTTCTTTAGGTGCTGCCAAAATCTGAATTGGATTTGCAGTTACCAAAGAAAAAGCAAACGACGCTGCTAATGTGCTTTTTAAAACTTTTCCCGCTTTACTTTTCACTTTCATTTCTCTCCTACTTTTATCTTTTTGGCTAATTAACTCAATATGTCCCTCCTTCATAAAATATTTTGGATTGAAAATATAAAAGACCGTAAAAATTTATACTAAAAGTATAATTTATTACGGTCTTGCCTAATTAAAGTAACAATCCTATAAATATTAGCCATCTACTACAATAATAACACTTTACCAAAATAACATCAACTATTTTATTTATTAAATACAATAAAAATTATTATAACTCATACTTTTCTATAGAAACTCACTAAAATCTTTATATTTATCTCCAAGTGCTTTTGCAACTGCTTTACAAGTAAAATATCCTTGATAAGTATTTAAACCTTTCATAAATCCAGGATCATCTCTTAATGCTCCTAACCCCTTATCAGCAAGTTTTAATATATATGGTAATGTAGCATTAGACAAAGCAACCGTTGAGGTTCTAGGTACTGCTCCTGGCATATTAGCAACAGAATAATGGAGTACCCCATGTTTTACAAAAACAGGATTATCATGGGTTGTAATACGATCACAAGTTTCAATACATCCGCCTTGATCAATAGCCACATCAACAATAGCACTACCTTCTTTCATTGTTTTAACCATATCTTCTGTTACTAGTTTTGGTGCTTTTGCACCAGGAATAAGTACTGCCCCAATTACTAAATCAGCTGTTTTTAAAGTTTCCTGCAAACTGTATTCATTATTATAAATAGTATGAATACTACCATTACTAATATCATCAATATAAGCCATTCTCTTTGCACTAATATCAAAAACCTCTACACTTGCACCTAATCCACAAGCGATTTTGGCAGCATTTAAACCTACTTTACCACCACCAATAATCACAACTTTAGCTGGCATTACACCTGGAACTCCCCCTAATAACAAACCACTGCCACCATTTCCTTTTTGAAGCATATTAGCTCCAATTTGAACTGCCATACGTCCTGCCACTTCACTCATTGGTGTAAGTAAAGGTAAATCATGATTAAACTCAACAGTTTCATAAGCTATTGCTGTTGTCTTTGAATCAATTAAAGCCTGGGCAAATGGTAAATCATTTGCAATATGCAAATAAGTAAAAACTATTTGATCCTCTCTTAAAAATTTATACTCACATTCTAAATATTCTTTTACCTTAACAATTAAATCAGACTGGGCAAAAACTTCATCACATGTACAAACTTTTGCTCCAACATTTTTATATTCATCATCACTAAAACCACTTCCTATTCCAGCTTTAGTTTCTATATATACTTGATGTCCAGCCTTACATAATGTAAATACGCCAGCTGGTGTTATTGAAACCCTATTTTCATTATTTTTAATTTCTTTAGGAACTCCAATAATCATAGTCAAATCCCCTCTTTCATCAACCTCATTATTTTTTAATATATTTCTTATTTAACTTTTTTCATATTCATTATATTAATAAATTAATAATAATATTCATAAATTCAACTAACCTTATATAAAGACCCTTTTTACATCTATTTACTAATTTATATATTTCATAAATAAAAAGTACATCTCTGTACTTTTTATACTATTTACTTTTTCATCAAACTTAAAAGACATAATTAGAAATATAAAAACATTAACTAATCTTTATCTGTCACTTAATTCCTTTAATATATGAATCATGATAAAACGAATAAGCTAACTGTAAACACATACAACACCAAATCACAGGTTCACAAATAATAACTCCAAAATAACCAAGCATTGGTATAAATAGCCATACAAAAACAATTTTACCAAAAAATTCAATAACACTAGAAACTAAAGGAATAACTTTACGTCCTAATCCCTGTAACGAATTTCTTAAATTCAACAACATCCCCAGCATACAATAAAACGGTGCATTTAAAATCAAATATAAAGAGCCATTATCAATCACTTTTGCATTATTAGAACCCGAAAGCAATTGTACTAATATTGGTGAAATTAAAAATAATACTATTGTTGAAATTATACTCCATCCCACTGCAATTAAATTAGCATAACGAATTCCTTTACGAATACGCATCATTTGATCAGCACCTTTATTTTGAGACACAAAAGTAGAAAGTGCCAATCCTAATGTTGCTGCTGGCATCATACAAAAACTACTTAGTTTCCGTGCTGTAACATGACCTGCAATGATTAAATAACCAAATTTATTAATTGCAGTTTGTAAAATAACAGTTCCAGTAGAAACAATTGACATCATTAATCCCATTGAAAAACCTTGTCCAGCTAATTCTCGATATAATTTTTTACTTATTTTAAAATCTTCTTTGCCAGGAATTAAAATTGGACATTTTTTATAAATATAATAAAGACATAATATTACCGATACCCCTTGAGCTATTACTGTCGCAACTGCCGCCCCCTGAATTCCCATATCAAATTGTGTAATAAATAATAGGTCTAAACCCACATTTAATACAGACGAAATTAATAAAAAAACTAAAGGCATTAAACTATTACCAATAGCTCGAAGTAACCCTGCACACAAATTATATGCAAACATCACCCCAACAAAAATTGTAATTATAAAAATATAGTTATAAGCTTCATAAATTATGTTAGCTGGTGTATTTAATAGCTCCAATAAAGGATATAAACAAAATAGTGAAAATAACATTAAGACTATTATCAAAAATATTCCAATTACTATTGAACCAGCAACCGTTTTTTTCAATATTTTATTATCTTTAGCTCCATAACTACGAGCTGTAACAATACTTAAACCATTACCTACTCCTAAAGCAAAACCTACTAACAATTCATAAATAGCTCCACATGCACCAATAGCAGCTAATGATGTATCACCTAAGAAATTCCCTACAATCATTGTATCCATCGTATTATAAAGCTGTTGAAAAACATTAGCTACAAACAGTGGAAATGTAAAAATTAGTAAAGATTTTAAAATTGGTCCTTTTGTTAAATCTACTTTCATTTTAAACACAATCTTTCCCTCTTTCATCTTTTATAATGCATCCATTCTATTACTATTAGCTCTGCTTTTCAATATTATTTCTTTTCAAAAATAGAAAACCAAGATTTCTCTTGGTTTACAATACAGCAATAAAATCTTTTAATATCTCATAACAGTTTATAAATGAATTTATCTCCATCCTTTCATCAGGAGTATGAATATCTGCCATATTTGGTCCCATAGTGATAATATCTAAAGCTGGCATTTTACCTTTAAAAATACCTGTTTCTAATCCTCCATGAGTAGCAACTTCTCTAATTTCATTTCCTGTACGTTGTATATAAAAGTTCTTAAATAAATCTCGTAATTTTGAATTTTGTTCATAATTCCATCCTGGATAATAATTAGCAGCTTTTGTAACAGCCCCAAATACTTCTCCAATAATCTCTAATTCATCAACCAAATTATTTACTGCACTCTTCATTGGTGAACGTAATAAATAATCTATTTTTAATTGATTATTCTCAATCATTACAACTCCCATATTCAACGAAATAGTAGTTAAATCATCAATAACTAAAGAACGTTCAACAAAACCATTCTTTAATACTACTAATAATCTAATAATATCTTTTGATTCCTCAACACTTAAAGCTTGTAACCCAATTTTATCATTTATAGTTAATTCTAATTTAATATCTGGATCACTAACCATAAACTCTTCATCAAAATATTCCTGATACTCATTAACCACTTCCTGTAAATCCTTTAATTCACTAGTAGTTGTAAAAGTAATTGCACATTCACGTGGAATAGCATTATTTTTTAAACCTCCATTAATTTCAATTAATCGAATATTCATATCAGCTTTTATCATTCCATACATAACTCGTGTGGCTAGTTTATTAGCATTAGCCTTACCTCGATGAATTTCACTACCTGAATGACCACCACTTAAACCTTTAACCAATAATGTATATGTCCTATTATTATTATCTATAAAATTTAACTTCTTTGTTATTACAACATCACAACCACCCGAAGAAGTGGTACAAATCTCTCCTTCGTTTTCACTATCCAAACCAATCATCCTAGTTGCTTTTAATACATCAGTATCTAAACCTAAAGCTCCATCTAATCCAACTTCTTCAGCTACTGTAAAAACACATTCTAAAGGAGGATTTTTAACTTCCAAATCACTTAAAATAGCTAACATATATGCAACACCATATCCATCATCAGCACCTAGCGTAGTCCCCCTTGCACTAATAAATCCATCTTCAAGATATAGATCTAAAGGATCATGATCAAAATTATGGTCACTATCTTTATTTTTTTCATTAACCATATCCATGTGTGCTTGTAACATTACTGTTTCATGAGTTTCATAACCTATTGTTGCCTCTTTATAAATAACGATATTATTTAAATGATCTCGATAATATCTCAAATTTTTTTCTTTTGCAAAATTCTCTATAAAATCAGCTATTTTTACTTCATTATATGAACCATGAGGAATTTTACAAATTTCTTCAAAATAATAATTAACTAAAATACTCGTATCTAAAACTGCCATTATTTAACCTCCACTTTTTATTGACCTTATTATAACAAAATCCCTAATCATTTAACAAACCATTTTAAATATGTTATGATATATATAAGTTAGATTTAATATATGAGGGGAGATTAATCTATGAAAAGACAAATATTAATAATGAGTATTATTTCAGGCTGTTGACAAATAAAAAATTGTCAGCAGTCTTTTTATTTTGTTGTTTATGTGATAATATATCAGTGGTCGTGGATGACTTCGTTCCAAGTGTGCAAACTTTGAGGCTCCACGACTTTTTTGTTTAAGATAAAGAAGTCATGATATGGTATAATATAAGTGCACATTTGGAGGAAATTAATATGACAATGACAGTAAATAAAACTAAACATGATCACATTATTTTATGTACTATTGATGAGCTTGTTCCAGCTGATCATATGGTTAGAAAATTAGAAGCCTCTATTGACTGGTGTTTCATTTATCCGTTAG
>NZ_FOIN01000051.1 GCF_900102365.1 Thomasclavelia cocleata
CAGGATCAATACTAGCTCTTCCAAACCGGCTGTAAAGATTTTCTACTAACGGATAAATGAAACACCAGTCAATAGAGGCTTCTAATTTTCTAACCATATGATCAGCTGGAACAAGCTCATCAATAGTACATAAAATAATGTGATCATGTTTAGTTTTATTTACTGTCATTGTCATATTAATTTCCTCCAAATGTGCACTTATATTATACCATATCATGACTTCTTTATCTTAAACAAAAAAGTCGTGGAGCCTCAAAGTTTGCACACTTGGAACGAAGTCATCCACGACCACTGATATATTATCACATAAACAACAAAATAAAAAGACTGCTGACAATTTTTTATTTGTCAACAGCCTGTAGCGGATTTTTAATCCGCTTTTTTAATAAAATGTGTTCAAAAAAAGTCTTAATAGAGCAATTTTTGTTGATATATTGGGACAATCTGTAAGCGCTAAATTTTATTGAAAAAGTACTTTAAAACAAGTGGTTTAGGTGGTATAATTGATTTATAGAAATTTTAAGGAGGAGTCATAAAATGGCAGAAAAATTATCTTTTGTAGTATCTGATCCAGTAGGATTACATGCTAGACCAGCTACTATCTTAGTTAACCAAGCTAGTAAGTTTACAAGTGATATTAAATTAGTTTATAATGGTAAAGAAGTAAACTTAAAATCTATTATGGGAGTTATGTCTTTAGGTGTTCCTACTAAAGCTACAGTAGAAATCATTGCTGAAGGTGATGACGAAAAAGATGTAATTGCTTCTATTGCTAAAGTTATTAAGGAACAAAAAGTAGCAGAATAAAATTAAGAAGTCTTGGGACTTCTTTTTATTTATAGGAGGAAATATGTCAAAAGTAGTTAAAACTAATGCACTAAGATTATTAGATAAAGCTAAGATTAGTTATGAAATAAAGGAATATCAGTATGATGAAGAACATTTAGGTGGTGAACATATTGTATCTCAAGTAGATATGGAAGCTAAAGATATTTTTAAAACTTTAGTTTTAAAAGGCGATCATGATTATTTAGTTTGTTGTATACCAGTATTAGAAGAAATTGATTTAAAAAAATTAGCAAAACTTTCTCATAACAAAAGTGTTTCAATGATTCATTTGAAAGATCTTTTACAGATAACTGGCTATCTTCGTGGTGGATGTTCACCAATTGGTATGAAAAAAAAGTTTGATACATATTTTGATAGTTCCATTAATGAATGCACTAAGGTTGCTTTAAGTGCAGGTAAACGAGGTTATCAAATGATTGTTGATGCTAAAGAGCTTATGGATTATTTAAATGCAATAGTTGGTAATGTGATAAAGGAGTAGCTATGATTCAATGTTATTATGGAAATGGAAAAGGTAAAACGACTGCAGCTGTGGGATTAGCTTTAAGGATGGCTGGAGCAGATAAAAAGGTAATGATGATTCAATTTTTAAAGGATGGTTTTAGTAGTGAAAATAAACTTCTTGAAAAATGTGGAATAAAAGTATTGACTCAAAAGATGCCTGCGATGTTTGTTGATATGAATGATTCTAAAATGATTAAAGAGGTAAGTCATTTAGTTAATGATTTATTTTTAAGGATTGATGAAAGTTATGATGGTATTATTTTAGATGAATTATTAGATGCTATTGCATTGAATTTAATTAATGAAGGAATGGTTTATGATCGTTTAGTTGATTTAAGAGATAGTCATGAAGTTATTTTGACAGGTAGAATGCCAAGTCATAAAATCAAACCAATTCTTGATTATTCTAGTGAAGTGAAAAAACATAAGCATCCTTATGATAATGGAACTAAGGCAAGAAAGGGAATTGAATATTAAAGAGTTAATTATTTAATATAGAAAATGTAGTAATTTCATATATAAAACAAGTGGTCAAATTTATAGAGATTTGTTATAATTAATTCAAGAGGTGAAAAACATGGATTATAATAATGAATATCAAAGATGGGCAGAATGTAAAGATTTAGACCCATTATTAAAAGCAGAATTAGCTAGTATGAATGAAAAGGAAAAAGAAGATGCTTTTTATATGAATTTAGAATTTGGTACAGCTGGAATGCGTGGCGTTTTAGGTGCTGGAACAAATCGAATGAACATTTATACAATTAGAAAAGCTAATGTTGGTTTTGCAAAATATGTATTAGGTTTACCAGAAGGAAAAGAACGTGGTATTGCAATAGGTTATGATAATCGTCATATGTCATATAAATTTGCAATTGAAAGTGCAAAGGTTTTAGCTACTTATGGAATCAAATCATATCTATTTGAAAGCTTAAGACCAACACCAGAGTTATCTTTTGCAGTCCGTTATTTAAAATGTGCTGGTGGGATTATGATTACTGCTAGTCACAATCCTAAAGAGTATAATGGATACAAGGTTTATGATGATACTGGATGTCAATTAATTCCTGAATGGGGAGATCAAGTAGTTGCTTATGTAAATGAAGTTAAAGATGAACTTGGAATTGAAGTAATTAGTGATGAAGAAGCTTATTCATATATTACATGGATTGGTGAAGAAGTAGATGAAGCATATTATAAGGAAGTAATGGCAATTGAAATTAATCCAGGTATGGATAAAAGTGATTTTAAAATCGTATTTTCACCACAACATGGAACATCTAACTTACCTGTAAGAAATTGTTTAACTCGTTTAGGATATAATGTAATTCCTGTATTGGCACAGTGTGCACCAGATCCAGATTTTTCTAATACTGCATCACCAAATCCTGAAGTTGCTTGTTCATATGATCTTGCGATTAGAAAAGCAAAAGAAGTAGATGCTGATGTTGTAGTAATTTGTGATCCAGATGGGGACCGTTTAGGGGTTGTTGCTAAACATGAAGGTGAGTATGTATTGATGTCTGGAAATCAAAGTGCAGCAGTTTATCTAGAATATATTTTAAGTGAATTAAAGAAACAAGATAAATTACCAGCTAATGCAGTAATGTATAATACAATTGTTACTAGTGATTTAGGAGAATTAGTTTCTAAGTCTTATGGAGTTGAAGTGGAGAAGACTTTAACAGGATTTAAATTTATTGGTGATAAAATTCGTAAATATGAAAAAACTAAAGAAAAGGAATTTATTTTTGGTTATGAAGAATCTTATGGTTGTGTCGTAAAAGATTTTGTTCGTGATAAAGATGCTGTACAAGCTGTAGTAATGGCTGCTGAGGCAGGAAATTTCTATAAAAAACAGGGAAAAGATTTAATTGATGTATTAAATGATTTATACGCTAAACATGGTACTTTTAAAGAATCTCAAATTGCTTTAAGTAAAGCTGGGGCTGAAGGTGCTAGACGTATTAAAGAAATTATGGATAATTTAAGAAAAGACGCACCAACAATGATAGGTGGTTATAAAGTTGTTGTGGTTGAAGATTATCAAAGCAGTCAAAGAATAGAAGCTGGTAATGTTACAACTATTGATTTACCAAAATCAAATGTTTTGAAATATTATTTAGAAGATGGTTCTTGGATTGCAGCTCGTCCTAGTGGAACAGAGCCAAAATGTAAGTTTTATTTCTCTATCAAGGGTAATAACGTAAAAGATGCTAGTGATAAAACAGAAGTTTTCCAAAAAGATGTTTTAAATATTATTGGTGAATAATAAACTAACCAAAAAACGTTTATTTATCATGGTCATATTTTGTTAAAATAAAAAGCGAAGATAAGAGATTTGTTTTCTATTCTTCGTTTTTTTATTTAATAGAAATTTGTTTGATGAAAGTAATGGGAAATCTAACTAAAATGGAATGATGTTAGAAAAAGTATCAGAAATCATTGTTTCTTGGATATTGTTTTATTAAAGTTAGGAGATTATAGCTGTATTGTTTCTTTTGATTTGTGTTTAGTTTTATAAAATATGATTTAATTTTTTCAGTTTTATCTTGTTTTGTTAAGGTAACAGATTTATTATTCATTTTTTAAACTTTTAATTTATTTGAAAATAGAATGTTTTACCTTACTTTTTTGAAAATAATGATTAAGAAATATTGTTTATATGTATTATTTTGAAGAAATATACGGATATAGATTAGAAAATTCTAGTATGAAGTTTGAAATTGATTGAGAAAATAATCCTATTATAAATATCAAATTTTGTAAGAAAATGGTAATTGCTATTTCTTTTTTTATACTATTTAATCAGCTATAATGAAGATGTCATCATATAAGTTAAAGGAAGATAATGAAAGCGCTATCTTTTTATGGTGAAATTATATTTGAATTATGATATAATACTAATGTCTAAATTTAATAGAGAAAAGGGGGAGTGACACATGCTCGATGATTTTTTAATACATGTATTTCATAAAGGAAATACTCTTGAGGCGTATAAGCTTTTTGGTGCCCATTTTGAAACAAATAACCATAAAAAAGGTGTCCGCTTCACCGTATATGCACCTAATGCACGAAGTGTGCAGGTTATAGGTGAATTTAATGATTGGGATGGAAAAGACCATTATATGGAAAGGTATACAAATGGTGGTATTTGGACTTTATTTATTCCAGGAATTAAAGAGTATACATTATATAAATATCGAATTGAAACACAAAATTTTGCAACTGTTGATCGTGCTGATCCATATGCCTTTTATAGTGAATTGCGTCCTGGAACAGCTTCAAGGGTCTACAATATTGAACGTTTTCGCTGGTCTGATAAAAAGTGGTTAAATAATCGAACTAAGAATTTTGACAAACCAGTAAATATTTATGAAGCTAATATAGGCTCATGGAAAATGAAAAAAGATTTTACTGATGAAGAAGATGGTGAATTTTATACTTATGAAGAAATGATTGATTTATTGATACCATATTTAGTAGAAAATAATTATACTCATTTAGAATTAATGCCATTAACTGAATTTCCGTTTGATGGATCATGGGGTTATCAAGTAACAGGTTATTATAGTATTACTAGTAGGTATGGAACACCAAAAGAATTTATGAAGTTTGTAAATGCTTGCCATAAAGCAGGTATTGGTGTTATTATGGATTTTGTTCCTGCTCATTATGTAAAAGATGGGCATGGATTATACAAATTTGATGGTGGCTTTGTTTATGATTATCCAGATATTAATCAAAGATATACTGAATGGGACAGTGTTTACTTTGATGTTGGAAGAGACGAAGTTCGAAGTTTTTTAATGAGTAGTGTAGGATTTTTAGCTGAGTATTTTCATATTGATGGAATTCGTTTTGATGCCATCAGTAATTTAATATATTGGAAAGGTAATAAGGAAGCTGGAATTAATGATGGTGCCCATGAATTCATGAAACGTATGAATAATCATATGAAAGGTTATTATCCTAATGTTATGTTGATTGCTGAAGATTCTAGTGATTTTCCTGGTGTTACTAAATCACCAGATGTAGGTGGTCTAGGTTTTGATTATAAATGGGATTTAGGTTGGATGAATGATACATTAAAATATATGAAATTAAATCCTGTTTATCGTAAATACGATCACAATTTATTGACTTTTTCAATGGCATATTTTTATGGTGAAAACTTTATTTTACCATTCTCTCATGATGAAGTAGTTCATAGTAAAGGAACTATAATTGATAAGATTTGGGGAAATAATGAACAAAAGTTTGCGCAATTAAAAACACTTTATACTTATATGATGATTCATCCTGGTAAAAAATTGAATTTTATGGGAAATGAATTAGGAGAATATAAGGAATGGGATGAAAAGGTTTCTTTAGGATGGAATATTCTAAAATATCCAATTCATGATTCATTTCATAATTTTATAATAAAATTAAATGAAATATATCAAAAATATCCTTGTATGTATCAACAGGATTATGGTTTTGATGGTTTTGAGTGGCTTGTAGTTGATGATAGTAACCAAAGTGTTTTTGCAATTGAACGAAAAGATGTTAAAGGTAATTCGTTGATTGCAGTAATGAATTTTACTGAAAATAAACATCAAGGATATATGATACCAGTAAATCAATCTGGTAATTATAAAGAAATTTTAAATAGTGATACAGATATTTATACAGGTGGTAATTTTATAAATAAGAGAGTTATCAAGACTAAAAAAGGATTTGTATTAAATAAAGAATATTATATACCAGTGAATATTGCGCCTTTTGGCAGTATGATTTTTGAATATAGACCAACTAAAAGTAAGAATGATAAGTAAGGGGAGTTAAAATGTTTAAGACAAAAGAAGAATTTAAGTATGAATTTTCAAAAAGAATTATTGAGACATATGGAAGAACAGTAGAAGAGTCGCATCTTACTGAAAAGTTCTTAGTATTAGAACTAATGGTAAGAGATTATGCTTCTGTAAATTGGGCTACTAGTAAAGCTTTGATACGTAATAATTATCAAAAACAAATGCATTATTTTTCAATGGAGTTTTTAATTGGACGTTTATTAGTTAATAATATGATGAATCTTGGTATCTATGATATTGCTAAAGATGGATTGGCTGAATATGGAATTAATATTCATGATTTAGAAGAATTAGAATCGGATGCAGGATTAGGGAATGGTGGTTTAGGAAGATTAGCAGCTTGTTTTATGGATTCGTTGGCATCATTAGCTTATCCAGGACATGGTCATACTATTCGTTATGAATTTGGATTATTTAAACAAAAGATTGAAAATGGTTATCAACTTGAATTACCTGATCAATGGATGCAAACAGGTTTTAATTGGGAAGTAAGAAAACCTAAACATAGAGTTCCTGTTAAATTTTTTGGTAAAATTGTTTACAATGAAACAACAGGTAAATATGAACATGTGGATGCTGAAGAAGTTTATGCTGTTCCTTATGATGTGCCAATTATTGGAAATAAAACTACAACAACTAATACACTAAGATTATGGGAAGCAGAAGCTAGTGATAATATTCCTGCAAATCAAAACTTTAGACAGTATATTCAAAATGTACGTGATATTTGTCAAATGCTTTATCCAGATGATTCAACTCCAGCTGGTAAGATGTTACGTTTAAAACAAGAGTACTTTTTTACTTGTGCTGGTTTAAACTCAATTGTTAAAGCACATTTAAGAGTTTATCCAAATATGAATAATTTTCATGAAAAGAATGTCATTCAATTAAATGATACTCATCCAGTTTTAGCGATTCCAGAATTGATGAGAATTTTAATTGATGAACAAGGTTATGAATGGGATGAGGCATGGGATATTACAACTCAAACATTTGCCTATACAAACCATACAATTTTAGCAGAAGCCCTAGAAACATGGCCAATTGATTTAATGCAATCATTATTGCCACGAGTTTATCAAATTATTGAAGAAATTCATCGTCGTTTTATCGGTTATGTAAAAATGGTAAGTAATCGAGATGAAGAATTATTGAACCGAGTAATGATATTAAGAGATGGTATTGTATATATGGCTCGTCTTGCAATAGTTGGAAGTTTTAGTGTAAATGGAGTAGCTAAATTACATTCTGATATTTTAGTAGAACGTGAATTAAAGGATTTTGCAAGTTTATATCCAAATAAATTCAATAACAAGACTAATGGAGTAACACATCGCCGTTGGCTTGCATATTGTAATCCTGAACTAGCTTCATTAATTAATGAGTACATTGGTAATGATTGGATAAAAAATCCTGATAAGTTAGAAGATTTAATGGCACATGTTGATGATGTTAATTTACAAGAACGTTTCTTAGAAGTAAAACGTGAAAGAAAACAAATTTTAGCAGATTATATTTTAAAACATAATGGTATTAAGGTTGATGTTGATAGTATTTTTGATATTCAAGTAAAACGTCTTCATGCCTATAAGCGTCAGTTACTAAATGTATTACATGTTATTGATTTATATTTTAGAATGAAAGAAAACCCAGATTATAGAATTGAGCCAAGGACATTTATTTTTGGAGCTAAAGCTGCAAGTGGATATTATTTTGCTAAAAAAGTAATTAAATTAATTAATAGTGTTGGTGATATTGTAAATAATGATCCAGAAACAAATAAATATTTAAAAGTTGTTTTCTTAGAAAATTATGGTGTAACTTTAGCTGAAAAGATTATGCCTGCTGCTGATGTTTCTGAACAAATTTCTACTGCAGGTAAAGAAGCAAGTGGAACTGGTAACATGAAATTTATGATGAATGGAGCAATTACTTTAGGTACTTTAGATGGTGCTAATGTAGAGATTTCAGAGCGAGTTGGTGATGAAAATTGTATTATTTTTGGTATGAAAGATCATGAAGTAAAAGCCTTACAAAATAGTGGTACTTATAATGCTTGGGATATTTATAATAATAATCCTCATTTAAAAAGGGTTATTGATAGTTTGATGGATGGTACATTTATTGAAAATAGAGAAGAATTTAGAGTTATATTTGAAGAATTAATGAATAAAAATGATGAATATTTTGTTTTAGCTGATTATGATGCTTATTGTAAAGCTCAAATGCAGGTAAGAGATTTATACCAAAATCGTTTAGGTTGGGCTAAAGTATGTTTAATTAACATAGCTAAGAGTGGTTTCTTCTCATCGGATCGTACTATACAAGAATATGTTGATGATATCTGGCATTTAGAAAAGGTAAAATTTTAGAAATATAAAAAGTTAAAGGAATTGGTTTATATGAAATCAGTTCCTTTATTATTGGTATAAATTTACCAGGTGAATTTATTAGTAAAACCTCTAAAAACGTTGGGAGAGTAAGGGATTAAGAGAATTTGACTGAAAAATATAAAAAAATAAAATTGCCTGGTAAAAAAATAGAAAAGTGTTGATATATAAAGGGTTTGAGGTATAATAGAATATGAAAAGTGGCTTATTTACTAGGTTTAATAACAACATAGGATGTATTGAAACCCGATATTAGCAAAAACGGGCCAATAGTAATCAAAAGTTTAATAACAACATAGGATGTATTGAAACCCAGAAACACGATTAGGAATGTATCTATACTCTGCGTTTAATAACAACATAGGATGTATTGAAACATCCATATATAACCAAATTATTAGGGTTGCTACTTTTGTTTAATAACAACATAGGATGTATTGAAACCCGGGAAGCACCTCCATAACATCGAAAGGAACTAAAGTTTAATAACAACATAGGATGTATTGAAACGTATGCTGAAATTCAATCTTACCGTGAGAATTGTGAGTTTAATAACAACATAGGATGTATTGAAACAGAGAAGTAGTATAATCACTTCGCATTTCACCAGAAACACGATTAGGAACGTGTGTTTAATAACAACATAGGATGTATTGAAACGAAATATACTGCGGATTTAAACGCTTGGTCTAATAAAGTTTAATAACAACATAGGATGTATTGAAACGTTTTTTCAAAATATTTATTCATAATTTCAATTGCGTTTAATAACAACATAGGATGTATTAAAATTTAATTAATTATATAAAAATATAATAAGTTATATGCTTGTGAAGCTTTGTTTATAGGTTTTATAGGCAGTTTATTATCTTTGAACTCAAAAGCTATATAAATATAATCTTTATTTTTAATAAAGAAACAGTTTAGTTTTTTATTATTTAGTTTAAGATTATAAATGAATAAGTATAATTTAACTTGAATAATTGTATAATAAAAGGAAAGATAAGTATTTTTTATTGCATTGCCTTAGTTAAGAATATAGGCTATAATGAGGTAGAAAAATGGGGTGAAATTATGGAAAAAAGTGCCGTTAGAATGATTGCACAAATGATAGCTTTGAAAAAAATAGAAGTATTACTCTTAAAAAAGTACTATGAAGGTAATAGTCCAAGGTTTTATTTACGTGATTTAAATAGCGGTGATTTAAAAGAAATAAAAATTTCAGGTAAATATGTGGAAGAACAATTTGTACATTACTATTTCGATGATATTGAAATAGATTTTTGTCGTATTTATCAAATTGTTGATGCATATGGATTATCAGAGACATTACAATATACAAGACTTGTTTATGATTACGATTTTTTAAGACAGAGCTATTATGATGGTAATGATTTAGGAAACCATTATCACAAAGAGCATACTTCTTTTAAAGTATGGGCACCAACTGCTTTACAAATGAAAGTATCTATTGTTAAAAATGATTGTACATATACTTATGAAATGCAAAGAATTAATAATGGTGTTTTTTATGCGGAAGTTGCTGGTGACTTTGATAATTGTAAATATGTATATCTAGTTAGACATCATGAAGGATTTTATCCTGCTTTGGATCCTTATGCATACAGTTCATCCTCAAATAGTTTAAGCAGTATAATAATAGATTTAGATAAAGTTAAAATAGATTTGAATCGTGATAGTCTTCCTGTATTATTAAATAAAACTGATGCAATTATATATGAGGCTAATGTCCGAGATTATACAATGTATGAAAATAGTTTAAGTGCTTATAAGGGGAAATTCAAAGGAATTTATGAAGAGGGTTTAAAGACTAAATATGGTAATAGTGCAGGTTTAGATTATTTAGTTGAACTTGGAATTACTCATTTACAACTAATGCCTATATATGATTTTGCAACAGTGGATGAAAATAATCCTGAGGTTCTTTATAATTGGGGTTATGATCCAGCCCAATACAATGTTCCTGAGGGAAGTTATAGTAATGATCCTAATGATGGATATAGTCGAGTTATTGAATGTAAAGAGATGATTTCAAAATTGCATTCTAAAGGTATTAGAGTGGTTATGGATGTTGTTTATAATCATATGTATGATGTAAATGCTAGTGCTTTTGAAAGACTAGTACCTGGTTATTATTTTAGGAAGAACTCAGATGGAACATTATCTAATGGTTCCTGGTGTGGTGATGATTTAAATACAGATGAATATATGGTCAGAAAATATATTCTTGATATGTCTAAACGTTGGCAGCAGTTTTATGGGGTTGATGGTTTTCGTTTTGATTTGATGGGAATTATAGATATTACTACTATAAATCAAGTTTATGAAATGTGTTCAAACTATGATAATTCATTCATTATTTATGGTGAGGGTTGGAATATGCCAACAAATTTACCAGATGAAAAAAAAGCAATGCAGGATAATCATGCTAAGATGTTAAATATTAGTTTTTTTAATGATGAATTTCGTGAGGTTATGAAAGGTGGAAGTAGTGATTTTGTCTTAGTGAATAAAGGGTTCATTACAGGAAATCTATATGAAACAGAACATGCTAAAAATGTAGTTTCTGGATTAAATCGTTATTCGAGACCAGATCAGTCAATTAATTATGTTGAATGTCATGATAATGCAACTATTTTTGATAAATTATATATTTCAAACGTTGAAGAAGGATTATCTGGAATTTTAAATCGTCAGAAAAATTTAACAATAATGACATTATTAGCTCAGGGAATTCCGTTTATTCATGCAGGACAAGAGTTTTATCGTACTAAAGGGGGAATATATAATTCATATAATACTCCTGATAATATAAATTGTATCAATTGGGATTTTAGAGATATTTATAAAGATGATATTGATGATATTAAAAAAATAATTAAATTACGTAAAAATAATAAATGTTTTCGATATGCGACAAGGGAAGAAATTGAAGAAAATATTTTAGTTGAAAATATAGATTATAAAATGTTAAAATATACTCTCAAACAAGATAGTGGAGAATATAAAGAATTTATAATTTATATTAATCCATCTAGTTTTTCATTTGATTATCAGGAAAAAGAATATAGTTGTATTTATGGTAATATAAATGATAATCAAATTGAACCTAAAACTATTGTTATTTTAGCAAAGTAAAGGAGAAGTAAATGAGGTTAATTGTAGGGTTGGGAAATCCTGGTAAAGAATATGTGGGAACTCGTCATAATTGTGGCTTTATGGTAGTAGATAAGCTAGCAGAAAAATTAAATGTTAATATTGATCAAAATAAATTTAAAGGTTTATATGTAAAGTTTAAATATCATAATGAAGATGTAGTTTTATTAAAGCCACAGACATATATGAATCTTTCGGGAGAATCTGTTAGTACATTGATGAAATTTTTTAAGATAGAAAAAGAAGATTTATTAGTTATCTATGATGATTTGGATATGCCAGTAGGTAAATTACGATTACGAAAAACAGGTAGTGCTGGTGGACATAATGGGATAAAAAATATTATTGCGCATTTAAATAGTCAGGATTTTAAAAGAATTCGAGTTGGTATTGATAGACATAAATATATGAAAGTAGTTGATTATGTTTTATCACGTTTTACCAAAGAGGAAGCTGATGCTATTAATCAGGGAATTGAAAATGCAGTCAGTGCTGTTATTGACTATCTTGATCATGATTTTGATTATATAATGAATCGATATAATTAGAGGGAATTATGAAACAGTTAGATGATATTTTAAGACAAAATGTGGCGTTTAAAACTTTATTAAATGGTAAAGGAAACATCATTGTTAATGATATTAACGATGAGGCACTATTAATATCTAGTGCCTTTTTGATATTGAAAAAAAACATTGTAGTTGTAAAACCAAATCAATATGAAGCTAATAGGTTATACCAGCAAGTTATGTCCATTAATGAACGTGATGCTTTATTATTTCCAGTTGATGAATCCTATCGAATTGAAGCTTTAGCAGCATCACCAGAATTACTAGGACAGAGAATTGATACTTTGTATCAATTAACTACAAACAAGCCTAAAATACTTATTACTCACAGTCAGGCATTAGTTCGATATTTACCAACTAAACAAATATTTAAAGAAAATTGTTTGGATTTGAAAGTAGGAATGCAAATAGATATTTATGATTTACAAAAATATCTAATAAAAGCAGGTTATCAAAGTGCTATTAGAGTAGATCAACCTTTCTATTTTTCAAAACGTGGTGGAGTGATTGATGTATTTTCAATTCAATATGAAACACCAGTTAGAATTGAGTTTTTTGATGATGAAATTGATAATATCCGTTTTTATAATCAAAATAGTCAAAGAACAATTGAGAGTATCAATGAAATTACAATTATTCCTGCCAGTGATGTATTATATGATGAATCAGAAGTACCAGCAGTTATTGGTAAAATTAATGATTTAAGAGATAAACAGGTAGAAGAATTAGATGAAGTTTATTTAGATGATTATTTAAATAAAGTTTCTATTGATCAAGAAAATCTTCGTAACCATGATACAAGCTTTACTATGTATAATTATTTTAATTTATTTAAACAAACAGCTAGTATTAAAGATTATTTAAATGATCCTTTGATTATTCTTGCAAATAGTCATGATATAAATTTTGCTTATAAAAATTATCTTGAAGAAAATCATTATTATTATCATGAATTAACAGAAGTTGGTAAAAGTATAAAGGGATTAAATTTATTTAGGAATCTTTATGAAGTAATTGATAATGCTGTAATTGATTTTAAATCTTTTGCAACAAGTGAAAAAGATATTTTATTTAATGCTCGAGCAGTTATGATTGATAATCAAGATGAAAAAATGATTATTAATCAAATTAGAACATATTTAAAATTATCTAAAGTAGTAATTGCTTTAGATGATGAACACCAATTACGTTTAATATGTGAAATGTTTGATCGTCATGAATTATTATATACATTAGTTGGAATTAAAGATAAGTTATATCCAGGATTAAATATTACAATTAGTAAAATAGGTTTTGGAATAGAATTGGTTGATGAAAATATTGTTGTAATTAGTGCAAATGAGCTATTTAAAACAAGAAGTATTAAAAAACCAAAATATTTTAAATACAAAAATGCTAAAGTATTAAAGGATTATCAAGAGTTAAATGTAGGAGATTATGTAGTTCATGATAATCATGGAATTGGACAGTATTTAGGAATTAAGACGTTAGAAGTACAAGGGTATCATAAAGATTATTTATATGTAGCATATGCTCAAGATGATACATTATATATTCCTGTTGAGCAGTTTAAATTAATTAGGAAGTATTCAAGTGGTGAAGGCAAAGTACCTAAAATCAATAAACTAGGTAGTTCACAGTGGCAAAAAACTAAAGCTAAAGCTAGAAATAAGGTTGATGATATTGCTGATAAATTGATTGAGATTTATTCTGCTAGAATTAATCAGCCTGGTTATGCTTTTCCTGTAGACAATGAAATGCAGCTTGAATTTGAGAAATCATTTGGTTATGAATTAACTATAGATCAAGCTCGTTCTGTTGAGGAAATTAAATTAGATATGGAAAAACCTCAACCAATGGATCGTTTGCTGTGTGGTGATGTAGGTTTTGGTAAAACAGAAGTTGCTTTAAGAGCTGCTTTTAAGGCTATTTTAGGTAATAAACAAGTTGCTTTTTTATGTCCAACAACAATTTTATCAATGCAGCATTACAAAACAATGGTTGCTAGATTTAAGGATTTTCCAGTTAAAATAGCTTTATTGAATCGTTTTACTTCAACCAAGCAGAAAAAACAAATTTTAAGTGATCTTAAATTAGGTAATATTGATTTATTGGTAGGGACACATCGGATTTTATCTAAAGATGTCATTTTTAAAGATATTGGTCTTTTATGTATTGATGAAGAACAGCGTTTTGGAGTTAAACAAAAAGAGAAAATTAAAGAGTATCGAAAAACGATTGACGTTTTAACTCTTACCGCTACTCCAATTCCTAGAACCTTACAAATGTCTTTGATGGGAATTAGAGGCTTATCACAAATTGAAACACCACCTAAAAATCGTCAACCAGTTCAAACTTATGTGATTGAAAAAAACAATGTTTTAATTAAACAAATTATCGAACGTGAATTAGCACGTGATGGGCAGGTCTTCTATTTATATAATCGAACTAATCAGATAGCTAATGTGGCTTATAATATTGAGTTAATGATTCCTGGGGCTAAGGTTGCGATTGGTCATGGTCAAATGGATAAAAATGAACTAGAAGATGTGATGATGCGTTTTGTAAATAAAGAGTTTAATGTTCTTGTTTGTACTACAATTATTGAAACTGGGATAGATATTCCTAATGCTAATACAATAATTGTTGAAAATGCAGATAAGTTTGGATTAAGCCAGCTTTATCAAATAAAAGGACGAGTAGGACGTAGTGATCGAGGGGCTTATGCATATTTATTATATAATCCAACCCATGTATTAAATGAGGAAGCTAGTAAGCGTTTAAAAGCAATTAAAGAATTTACTGAGTTAGGTAGTGGATATAAAATTGCAATGCGTGATCTTGCAATTCGTGGTTCTGGGGATATTTTGGGTGGTACACAATCTGGTTTTATTGACTCAATTGGTTTTGAGATGTATATGAAAATCTTACAAGATGCAATTAATCAAAAAATGGGAAAAAAAGAAACAGAAGAAATAGAAGTTAAGAGTGTTAATGTTAGTGTAGAGGGTTATATACCTCATGATTATGTTTCTAGTGATATTGAAAAACTAGAATTGTACCAACGTTTAGATAATACTAAAACAATTAAGGAAATTGATCATTTAAAGAGTGAGTTTATTGATTACTATGGTAAATTGCCTGAAGAGGTAATTGCTTTAATTGAAAAGCGGAAGTTAGATATTTTAGCGGCTTCTAAAATTATTGATAATTTAGAAGAAAAGAAAGGCAAAATGGAAATAACTTTTAGTAAAGAATATAGCAAAAATGTAAAAGGTGATCAGTTATTTGAAACAGTAAATCGCTTATTTACTAGACCTATGTTTAGACAACTAGATAATAAAATTATGATTATTTTGCCAAAAGGTGATCAATGGCTAGAAAGGATGAATCAGCTTATTACTACATTAAATCATTAGTTTATATTATGTGATTTTTTAGTAATATTAAATATGGAATTATATGGCATTTGTTATTAAATAAAACATATATAACAAGTGCTTTTTTATGTCTATAAATATTACAATAAATGAAAAAAAGTTTTGTATAGTAACTGTTGTAAAAATATAGAACTACTATAATATTTTTTATATTATGAAATGACTAAACTATTTATTCATAGTATAATTATTTCCATGAAGGAGAATGGAATATGGATAAATCAATGTATATGATGATGATTGTAAAAGGTAAAACCTATAATAGAATTACAAAGAAAGTAGTTGAGGAACATGTTGCAAATATAAGAAAATTAGATGATGAAGGTAAACTAGAAATTTGTGGTGTATTTAAAGGGTATCCAGGAGTGGCTGGTATGTATATTTTAAAAGTAGAAAACCGTGAAGAAGCAAAAGAAATTTGTGATAGTGAACCATTAGTTGTTGGGGGATATGCAACATATAAATTGATAGATTTTTTTGTTGCAAATCGAGAAAATAATTATTTGTTTTAGTAGGCTAAGTTAAACTAGATAGAGGTGAAAAAATGGATTTTCAATTACTTACAGTCGAAAATGAGGACTTGAAAAAATATAAAGTAGTTTTACAAGAAGCATTTCAAAAAGGCTTTGAAGAACAATTTGGAAAGACGGATAAAATAATTCTTCCAGAAAAGGATATTGAACAATCGCTAAATAGTAAAGGTGCAGTTGCATATAAAGCAGTTGTAGATGGAAAAATGGTTGGGGGTGCAGTGGTTGTTATTGATGAAAAGGCATATCACAACCACCTTGATTTACTTTTTGTAAAATATGGTACACAAAGTAAAGGTATTGGGAAAAAAATATGGTTTGAAATTGAAAAATTATATCCAGAGACGAAAGTTTGGGAAACTTGTACACCTTATTTTGAAAAAAGAAATATTCATTTTTATGTCAATGTATGTGGATTTTGTATTATTGAATTTTTTAATGAAAAACATCCAATGTCAGATACTCCTGAGGATTTTATTGGAGATGGAAATGAAGGGATGTTTAAATTTAGAAAACAAATGTAATTTGAGAACTCCATAGTTTGTTAAAAAATGATATGAAGTGAATCCTTGAATTATTAAATGTAGAAATATTGGTCATAAAAAGGAGAAAGGCCAGATGTGGCTTTTCTCCTAATATAATTTTATGTAGTAACATATTTAAAAAATCATATGTAGGTACAAGAAAATTATTGGTTTTGTTATTTTACATTTTTAAGTTTTGTAAATTTAATAAATGATAAAATTATTTGGATTATTACAAATATAAAATATGGATAATACAGTATATAGAATTGTACTAGTAAGAGCAAATCTACGCTTATTCATAAATAGAACTTAACAATTAAATATAACATCTAAAACTGTACAAATGATATGATGTGTAACTATTGCAGTAACTTTAGTAGTTGTTTGTTCAAGAGTTCTTTATGAAACATCAAAGTTTCACTCAAGTAAACTATTTAGAGGTAAATGGTTAATTTAATTATAAAATATGATTATGGAATCAAGAATTATTATAATATTTTACTTATTATTGTAATTAAGGATTAAAATATAATATTAGGAATAATAATCATGCTTTTTTTATTCTTGTGAAAAGTTTTTTTGATAAAGTTAAATTTAATTAGGGGTATCATATTTAGCAATAGTATGTATTATTATTTGTTTTGGATTATCTTATTTCAAAATGGGACTACTGTATCTTTTATTAAGAGTAATTAAGTTAATAGAGGTAACACTAGAATATGTAATAAAAGAAGAAAGATTTAATGAATTTTTATACTGAAGATAATGAAATTGAAGAAGTATTAAAATTATAACTTACTTTAAGGATAGTGTTGTTTCAACAAAAAAATATTAATGATTGAAGCAGATATACAGAAGAGCAACTTATGTATATTGATGGTAAAAGGTTATCTGTTATTGATAATTTTTATGAAACAACATTATTTGATTAAATCGTATAAATAGGTATAGATAATATGAGAATAGTTGAAATGAAAGAACGAAATTCAGAATTAATAGAAAACTTATTAGATGTATGGGAGAATTCTGTTAAAGCAACACATTTGTTTTTATCAGATGATGAAATAAATAATATTAGACAGTATGTTCCACAAGCCTTGAAAGGTGTTCCTGTTTTGGTGATTGCAGAAAATGAAAATGGAAATCTAGTAGGTTTTATGGGGATTGCAGATAAAATGCTTGAAATGTTATTTATTCTTAATGAATGCAGAGGACAAGGAATAGGAAAACAATTATTGCAATATGGAATTGAAAATTATTTAATAAATGAACTTGCTGTAAATGAACAAAATCCTCTTGCGAAAGGATTTTATGAGCATCTAGGATTTGAAGTTTATAAAAGAACAGAAACAGATGAGCAAGGAAATCCTTATCCATTATTGTATATGAAAAGAAATTGATTAATTAGAATTTATTAATAATTATAGTTCTTTTATTTGATATAGATATTTTTGTATTAATTAAGCAAATGGCTATGGTATAATGCAAGTATGGAATTATCTCTGTATTAATGATCCCAGGAAAGGAATGATGAGTATGAAACAAATCAGTACAGGAATAGAAGATTTTAAGACTGTTATAGATAATGATTATTATTATGTGGATAAAACTCAATTAATAGCTGATGTATTTAGTAATGCTGTTATGCTTTATACAAGACCTAGAAGATTTGGAAAGACATTAAATATGTC
>NZ_FOIN01000049.1 GCF_900102365.1 Thomasclavelia cocleata
TATATGAAGACAGCAGAAATCAAAAGAATATCAGCAAGATGACAAGGACATTAGCGAAACTAAGGAAACATGGAATAATAAAGAAAGCAGCCAGAAAAAATAATTATTATCTTACAGCCAAGGGCAGAAGAATAACCACCAGTCTCCAGCTGTATACAGGTAAAGAAATACTTGCTTAAAACCTGTCAAAGCTGGGGGTAAGGGGGCACTATGTCTTCATATACCAAAAACTTGTTATTTTTTATTGCATTTTCAATGCAATAGCATATAAGTGCACTCCTTTTTTATGATTTTAGACATTTATATTATATCATAAGGAGTGCTTTTATATTGAAAAAACAGCAATAAAATCATATGATTTTGATTTTTTCATACTGCATTTCATTTGGTTATAGTCTTTCTACGAAATACTAATCAGATGAAATCTGAACTGCGAAACTTGAGTAATTTAATTTTAGAAATCTGAAAGTTATTTTAATGGAGGTGATATATAGAAAGATTACTTATTATTACAAGTACTATAAATCGTACAATAGATTAGATTATTACAAAATATAATATGGTTTATGATACTTTTTACAACAATATTTATTTCATCGCCAATTATCAAACAGAGGTAGATAAAGCATTAGATGAAGCTAATACAGGAAAGGGTCAGAAATATATTTCACCTGATACACATATATATTTATTAGAAAATGACAAGTTAAAGAAAATTTATTCTTCTAATCGTAAACTTATATATAGATTGTTGCCTGAAGAAAATGGGAATTTAACTTTTACTGAGAGTGAAAGTATACCTGCTTGGGATCCTGAATACTTTTCATATTCATTTAATTCAAAAGAAAATAAAAAAACTCCTACAATTAATATAGATAAAATTACTAATGTAACACAATTTGCATTCTTTATATCTTCTGATGAAATTGTATTTCTAGCAACGCAAGAGGATACAGATAATAAAGAGCATACACATAGAGGAATATATTTATACAATGCAAAATCTAAGAACATTGAGTTATTATTTGAAACTGATGAAGAATATATAAATAATTTTGTTGTCTTGAATGAGTAATGTTTTATAAATATAATCCAATTGTAAGCGTCAAAACATGATCGTAAAATTAAAACAAATACTCAATAAAGTTTACTTATAAAAGTAAGCTTTTTTCATTTATTAAAATTTTAAATCATATACTTATATTGGAGGTAAGTATATGAAAAGTAGAAGAGTAGTCATCTCAGTGTTAATAATTGTTGTAATAGGCTTAATGATGGTATATAGTGCTTCTAATATTTGGGCCGGATATAAATTTAATGATTCATTGTATTACATTAAACGACAAGGAATATTTGCAGTAATTGGTATAATTGCGATGTTTATCTTTTCTAAGATAGATTATCATATTTATCAAAAGAATGCTAATAAGCTTTTGATAGGAGCCTTTATTTTGATGGTTTTGGTTTTGATTCCAGGAATTGGTACGGTTCGTGGAGGATCTCGAAGCTGGTTTAATTTGGGGATAATATCTCTACAACCTTCAGAATTATTTAAGATAGCAATGATTATTTATAGTGCTGATTATATTGGAAATCATTATCATGAATTGAAGAAATTAAAAGCTAGTTTTAAATTATTATTTATATTAGGTTTAGGGTTTGGATTGATTATGTTACAGCCAGATTTTGGTAGTGGGGTAGTTATGGCATGTTCAATTATTGTAATGTTGATTGTAAGTCCTTTTCCTTTTAAATATTTTGTTATGCTGGGGATCTTAGGTATAATTGGAATTATATTGATGATTGCTTCTGCCCCTTATCGATTGGCGAGAATAGTTGCTTTTTTAAATCCGTTTGCTGATCCCTTAGGAAGCGGTTTTCAAATTATTCAATCATTATATGCAATAGCACCTGGAGGAATTTTAGGAGTTGGATTTAATAATAGTGTTCAAAAACATTTTTATTTACCAGAACCGCAAACAGATTTTATTTTTGCGATATATTTAGAAGAATTTGGTTTGATTGGAGGAATATTATTAGTTGGGTTATATGGTTATATGTTTATTACTGTATTTAATCAGGCAACAAGGGTGAAAGATTTATTTGGCAGTTTTTTAATGATTGGAATTATTTCAATGATTGGAATTCAGACTTTAATTAATCTTGGAGTTGTGGTAGGATTATTCCCAGTAACAGGTGTTACACTTCCATTGATATCATATGGGGGGTCTTCATTGACGATAACGCTTATTGCTATTGGAATTGTATTAAATATTTCAAAATCAATGTATTAATGATATACTATTGCATAGAGGTGAGATGATGAGAGTAATTGTTGGAGCTGGAGGAACAGGAGGACACCTTTATCCTGCCTTGGCTTTAGTTGAATATATAAAAGAAAAAGAGCCCGACAGTGAGTTTTTATTTGTTGGGACTAAAGATCGTTTAGAATCAACAGTAGTTCCTAAACAAGGATATAATTATGTTGGATTAAATGTTCAGGGATTGGTAGGAAATCCAATCAAAAAAGGTATTGCGATGGCAATATTTGTAAAATCTATTTTTACAGCTAAAAAAATAGTTAAAAAATTTAATCCTGATATTGTAATTGGGTTTGGTGGTTATCCAAGTGCTAGTGTTGTAGAAGCAGCTAGTAGATTAGGTTATAAAACAATGATTCATGAACAAAATTCAATTATTGGTTTAACAAATAAAATTTTAATTAAACATGTTGATAAAATTGTTTGTTGCTATGATTTAGCTTATGAGCATTTTCCTAAGGAAAAAACTTATAAATTAGGGAATCCTCGAGCAAGTGTTATTGCTTCAATCAAACCAAAAGATATTTTTCATAAATATGATTTAGATAAAAATAAGCCTTTAGTAACTATTGTAATGGGTTCTCTTGGTTCAAAATCAGTTAATGAAAAGATGTTAGAATCATTAAGAAGCTTTGAAAAAAAGGATTACCAGGTATTATATGTAACAGGTAAGAATAACTTTGAAGAAATGAGTACTAAATTAGGAAAGCTAAAACAAAATGTAAAATTAGTACCTTATATTGATGATATGCCATCAGTATTAAAAAATACGTCATTAGTAGTATCAAGAGCTGGGGCTTCAACAATTGCTGAGATTACAGCAATTGGAATACCTGCTATTTTAATTCCTAGTCCTTATGTAGCAGCGAATCATCAAGAGTATAATGCTCGTGAATTAGTAGAGCGTGATGCGGCTAAAATGATTCTTGAAACTGATTTGAATGGTAAGGATTTTGTTAAAGAAGTTGATTATATTTTAAGCAATCAAATAGTTCAAGAAAGTATGAAAAAAAATGCTAAAGCATTAGGAAAGCCTAATGCACTTAATGATATTTATAAATTGATCAAAAAAATGTTAGGAGCTTAAGATGAAGTTTTCACAAATAAAAGATGATTTAACAGATTTAGATGTTGGAAAAATTATAGAAGATGAACCGCTTTATAAACATACAACATATAAAGTAGGGGGACCAGCAAGAATATATTTAATGGTAAAAGATACTGATAGTTTAGTAAAGGCAATTAAATATTGTCGTAAACATCGAATCATGCATATGGTTATTGGACGTGGGTCTAACTTATTGTTTTCAGATAAAGAATATGAAGGGGTTATTATTTCTTTAAATGAATGTTTTAGAGAAATAAAGATAAATGGTTCGATTGTTAAAGCCCAGGCAGGAGTACCAATGATTACACTAGCATATCAGACAGCTAAGATTGGATTAAGTGGTTTTGAATTCATGGGTGGAATTCCAGGTACGATAGGTGGGGGCATTTATATGAATGCTGGAGCTTATAAATATGATATTGCAGGTGCTGTTAAAACTGTGATTCTTTTGAATGAAAAATGTGAAGTAGTAACTTTTAATAGGGAACAAATGGATTTTTCTTATCGTCATTCAATTTGTCAAGATAATCATAAATTGATAATTCTTGAAGCAGAGTTTGAATTAACAGCTAAAGATCCAAATGAGATAAAAATTATTTTAGATAAACGTAAAGAACGGAGAATGTCAAGTCAACCATGGAATATGCCTAGTGCAGGAAGTGTATTTAGAAATCCTGAAAATAAAGCAGCATGGCAGTATATTGATGAATGTGGTTTAAGAGGATATGAAATAGGTGGGGCACAAATTTCACCTAAACATTCTAATTTTATTGTTAATAATGGTTATGCTAGTGCTAAGGATATATATGATTTAATCATGCTGGTACAAGAAAAAGTGGCTGAAAAGTTTAATGTAAAGTTAAAGCGTGAGGTTGATTTGATTAATTGGGAGTAGAGTATGGCAAGGAAGCAGCGAACTGTTTATAATGATTATGATCGTGATCAAGTAAAAGTGATATTAAAAAAAAGAAAAGCGAAACGGAGAAAAAAAAGAATTAAAATTTTGTTTGTTATTTTGATAATTATTTTAATTATTGCTTTTTTCATTAGTGATTATAGCCGTTTAAAATCAATTACTGTTAATGGAATTAATCGGATAGAACGTCAGGAAATTGTTGATGCTGCTAAAATTAATTTACATCAAGATTACATTTTTTTCACTAATACAGATGCTATTGCATCAAGGATAAAAAAAGTATCGTTAGTTAAAGATGTGAAAGTTTCAAAAAATCTGTTTGGGGATATAACGATTAAAGTGATTGAAGCTGATCCGATTGGTCAATGTATGATAGGTGATATTTTATATGTAATTGATGAAACAGGACGGATTGCAATAGATAATAATGGTCTGCTTATTAATTATGTTCAACGTTGTCCACGTTTGAATAATTTTGATTATGATCGTTTAGTAGAATTTAGTAAAGAGTTTGCAAAGATTCCATCACAAGTTATTAATCAGATTTCTGATATTAATTATGTTCCTCAAACTGCAGATGAAACAAGATGTGAGTTTATTATGGATGATGGAAAAATTCTTTATCTAAGATATGATGATATGGCAGAACAATTAAAAGGAAATTATTATGCTTTATTAATGGAAAAATATCCTGATGATAAATATTATGATTTTTTAGGAAAATATGTATATAGAAGTAAGTAATTTATAATTAAAGGAGTTTAAAAACTGTCGTTTTTATGCTAGAATTGTATATATTAAGAAAAGGAGATACGTGATGAAAAATATTTACGCTGTTTTGGACATCGGTAGTGCAACACTAAAGTTTCTTGTTGCAGAGATAAGTAACATTAATGTAAATGTATTATTTGTTAAAACAATTCCTAGTCATGGCGTGAAAAAAGGAATTATTGAAGATGACCGTATCTTAACAAGAGATATACGAAAAGTGATTGATGAAGCGGAAACATTTTTAGAAACAAAAATTACTAGTGTTGCTTTAACAATCCCAACTATAAAAGCTAAATTATATCAAAGTGATAGTAGTGTTAGTCTTTCAGAAACTGGTTCTAAGATAACTAGTGATGATATTGTTAGGGTTTTGCGTTTATCGTCTAAGTTTAAGCGCTCTAAAGATGAAGAAGTAGTATCAATTATTCCTGTTAGATATCATAGTGATAAAGGGGCTACTATAGAAGCACCAATTGGAGAGGTTTCAAGAAATTTAATTGTTGATTCATTAGTTATTACAACTAGTAAAGAATTACTTTATCCATATATTTCAGTTGTTGAAAAATGTGGTATAGAGGTACTTGATATTACTATTAATGCTTTTGCATGTGCTAAAGAGGCTTTTGATGCAGTTTACCTTCAAGAAGGAGCTGTATTAATTGATATGGGATATAAAACTTCTACAGTTTCATTTTATAAAGATGGGTATTTACAATATTTGACTGTTTGTCAAGTTGGAGGTTATGATTTTACTAGAAATATTGCACAGAATATGCAAATTTCTATGAATCAGGCAGAGGCTTACAAAATTAAGTATGGTTCATTAGATGTTACTAAGGGTCAAAATGATATTATCCATACTACTGTTGTTGAGGGACAAAAACGAGATTATACACAACAGGATCTAGCGGATTTATTAAATGAAACTGCTTATGAAGTAATGAATAAAATTAAAGAGAAGATTGATGTGATTGACAATGGAGGTAAATATGAAACTTTGATTGTTGGTGGTGGTGGAGAGTTAGAAAGACTTGATACGATTGCTAGTGAAGTACTGGAATGTCCAGTTAGAATTTATCGTCCTGAAACGATTGGAGCACGGGATATGTCATTGGTTGCTTCAATTGGAATGATTTATTATTTATTAGAAAGAAAACAAATCGTTGGTGAATATACGCCATCATTAGTTTTACCAGATATCACAAGTACTATGTCAATTCGATTTAAGGGTTTAACTAAATCAACACCTAAAAATCAAAGTGGCAAGGTATCAAAATTATTGGATACATTTTTTAGTGAAGATTAATATAAAAAGAGAGGAAACAAGTTATCATGAGTGAAGAATTAGGATTTGAACAAGTAGCACGAATTAAAGTAATTGGTGTTGGCGGTGGTGGTAACAACGCTGTAAATCGAATGGTAGAAGAAGGGGTAGAAGGAGTAGAATTCTATGTTGCAAATACTGATTTACAAGTATTAAAACGTTCACCAGTAAAAAATAAAATTGAATTAGGTCGTGACTTGACTAAAGGATTGGGAGCTGGTGGAGAACCAGAAATCGGAAAAAAAGCTGCTCTTGAATCTGAGGCAGATATTCGACAAGTTTTAGAAGGTGCTGATATGGTTTTTATCGCTGCTGGTATGGGTGGTGGAACTGGAACTGGTGCTGCTCCTGTTTTTGCTAAGATTGCTCGTGAATTAGGGGCGTTAACTGTAGGGGTAATTACTAAGCCGTTTACTTTCGAAGGAATGAAAAGAAAAAAACAAGCTATTTCTGGAATAGAGGAATTGCGTTCTAATGTTGATTCAATTATTACTGTGTCAAATGACCGTCTTTTACAATTAATTGGTGGTCGTCCAATGCAGGAAGCATTTAGAGAAGCTGATAATGTTTTACGACAAGGTGTACAAACTATTACTGATTTGATTGCAATTCCAGCATTTATCAATCTTGATTTTGCTGATGTTTCAGCTGTTATGAAAAATCGTGGGAATGCTTTAATTGGTATTGGTATGGCTTCTGGAGATGATAAAGCTAAAGAAGCTGCTAAGCGAGCAATATCTTCACCATTGTTAGAAGTTTCAGTAGCAGGAGCGAAAGATGCAATTATTAATGTAACTGGTGGTCCAAATATATCATTATTTGATGCTAATATTGCTTTAGAAACTATTTCTCAAGAAGTTGGTGATGATATTAATACATATCTAGGAATTGCGATTAATGAAAATTTAGATGATGATATTATTGTTACTGTTATCGCAACTGGCTTTGAAGAAGATAAAGAAGATGAATTTGAACAACGTGCTAATATGTTAAAGTCACGTACTAATGAAGATGTAGTTCCATTATCTGCACGTTTTGAGATGGATGATGATGAGGAAGATAGTGATTTCCCACCAGCATTCATCAAGAATAGAAGAATTTAAAAGCTAACCTCGTTAGCTTTTTTATAAAGGAGGATCTAGTTGTGAAAAAAATTGGATTTATTGGTATGGGAAATATGGCTAGTGCAATAGCTGGTGGAATCATTAAAAGTAATTTTATTAAAGGAAATAGGGTCTATGCTTTTGATATTGATCAAGAAAAATTGATGAAAATGAATCATGAATTTAATCTTATAAGTTGTGAAAGTGAAATTGATTTAGTAGAAAAAGTAGATTTAGTAGTACTTGCGATAAAACCCAATATTGTTGATGAAGTAATTGTTAAAATCAAAGATAAATTAGGTGATAAAGCAGTTATTTCAATTGTTGCAGGTTATGATAATGAAAAGTTTAATCAATTATTATTACCTTCTACACGACATTTATCAGTTATGCCAAATACACCAGCTTTAGTATTAAAAGGAATGACTTTATTAGAAAAGGAAAACTCTTTAACTGTAACAGAGCTGGAATTTGTAGTAGAGATGTTTTCAAGTATTGGAGAAGTTTTAATACTGCCTAGTTATCAAATGAAAGCTGGAGGAAGTATTAGTGGATGTGGTCCAGCGTTTGTTTATATGTTTATTGAAGCTATGGCAGATGGTGGGGTAAGTTTAGGTTTACCACGTGATGTAGCTTATAAACTTGCTAGTCAAACATTAATTGGTTCGGGAATGATGCAAAAAGAAACTGCAATGCATCCAGGAATTTTAAAGGATCAAGTTTGCTCGCCAGGTGGAATTACTATTAAGGGTGTTGAAGCTCTTGAGGAAAATGGTTTTAGAAATGCTGTTATTAAAGCGGTAAAAGAATCTAATTAGTATCCTATTAATTTAGGATACTTTTTTATTTACAAATTTTTTTTCTTTTACTGACATATTTTTAATTCTGAAAGCGATATGATAACAAGGGGTGAAGAAGAGATGGAGGTTTATATTGAGTTTACTTATTTAAGCAATTTTTTAATTATTTTGGTTTCATTAGAAATGATGGGAATATTACTAAGTAAGGAGATGACATATTTGCAGGTACTTAAACATAGTTTTATTTTAAGTTTAGGGACTTTATTGTTATATGTTGATAAATATAGTTGGATTATTCTTATTGTTTGGATGATTATGTTTTATTATTTATATCATAACCAAATATTCTTATATTATCCAATTTTTATATTTATTTATTTTTCAACTTTATTTTTCACTAGTTCACTTATTCCTGAAGCTTTTATTTATAATGGAATTTTAATTACACCATTGAATACTAGTAGTATGATGTTATTTGTAATTGGTTTATTAGTAGTTTTAATTCAAGTAATGTTTATTATTTATTTGAAGAGGAAGGTTAGAATTGATACTTATTTGTATCCGCTTGAATTAGAGTATAATGGTAAGAAGTATTTGATTGAGGGTTTTTTAGATAGTGGAAATGAAGTTTATTATGAGGGATTTCCACTAATTTTAATTAAGTCAGGAATAATTGAGGATTATGATGTTATTGATATTATGGAATTAAATGATTTAAGAAGTGAATATATTGAAATCGTTAAAGTAAATCAAATAATTGTAAATAAACAGTTATTACAAGATGTTTATATTGGGGTTATTAAAGGAATCCAATATGAATGTCTATTAAATAAAGCCTTAATGGGAGGAGTTTTATAATGATAAAATTTATTTTAAAATTATTAAATAAGACTAAATATCTTTATTATATTGGTAGACATGATATTTTACCACCACCATTAAAAGCCATTGAAGAAAAAGTGGCGTTAGAAAGATTAGCTAATGGTGATAGTGATGCTCGTGATTTGTTGATTGAACATAATTTGCGTTTAGTGGTTTATGTTGCAAAACGTTATGATACAGCACAAAATGGTGGTATAGAAGATTTGATTAGTATTGGAACAATTGGTCTAGTAAAAGCAATTAATACTTTTAAATCTGATAAAAATATAAAATTAGCAACTTATGCTTCACGTTGTATTGAAAATGAAATATTAATGTTTTTAAGAAAGAATAATAAATTGAGACATGAGATTTCATTAGATGAACCTTTAAATATAGATTATGATGGTAATGAGTTATTGTTATCAGATATTATTGGAACTGATAGTGATATTGTTAAAAATGAATTAGAACAAAGTGATCAAAAAACAATGTTTTATGAAGCTTTTAAAGATTTATCGAAGCGTGAAAAAGAGATTTTGATGTTCAGGTATGGTTTAATGAATTATGATGAATTAACACAAAAAGATGTTGCTAAAATGATGGGAATATCACAATCCTATATATCAAGACTTGAAAAAAAAATTATAAAAAAATTACGAAATAAATTAAATTATAATGAAATAAAGTAAGTATAAATTTGTCATATTTGCTAAAAATAAGGATGAAAGAAGGCAAATATGAATAATTATCAAGTTATTATAAATGGTTATCATGAACCTAAAAAGAGACTAACAACTAAAGAAACTTATGTGTTAATAGATCAATATCAAGCAACTAAAGATCCTGAAATTAAAGAGAAATTAGTTAATGATAATGCGAAATTAGTTATCTCAATGACTAAGCGTTTTTATGGTCGAAGCGATAGTAGTGAAGACTTGTTTCAAGTTGGAATGATTGGTTTGCTAAAAGCGATTGAAAACTTTGATACTAGTTATGGCTTGAAGTTTTCAACTTATGCTGTTCCTTTAATTATTGGTGAGATGAAGCGGTATTTACGTGATAATCACCAAATTAAAATATCACGCTCAATTCGTGATCTGGCTTATAAAGTATTAAAAGTCAAAGATCATTATTTAGCTAAATTTCAACGTGAACCAACAATAAAAGAACTAGCTAATGAATTAGAGACTGATCAAAGTGCAATAATTGAGGCGCTATTATCAACAAATAGTGTTTCCTCATTACAAGAAGAAGTAAAAAATGATGATGGTAATAATTTAAAGATGATTGATTCCTTAAGTGACGATAAAACAGTTGTGTCAAGAACTAATGAAAAGATAGATTTATATGATGCATTAAAATTACTTGATCAAAAAGAACATCAAGTAATTAAACAAAGATATTTTGAAGGATTATCCCAAAGTGAAATAGCTAAAGAATTATTTATTTCTCAGGCTCAAGTATCAAGAATTGAAAGAAAGGCATTAAACAATCTACATAATTACCTAAAATAGGCATATATATTAATGGTGATTTGATGAGATTTGTAAAATTGCAATCTAAAGATGTTGTAAATGTGGTAGATGGCTGTAAAGTAGGTTTTATAAGTGATATTGAAATTGACTGGTGTACTAGAAGTATTCAAGCGATAGTTGTAGAAAAGTATAGTTTCTTTAAATTATTTTGTTTTTTTAAAGAAGCACCCTGTATAATTATTCCGTTTGAATGCGTTGTTAGTATTGGCGGTGATGTGATTCTTGTTTCAATAGAGCCATAAATATCGTAAGGCAATATAATTCTATTTAGATTTATGTTGTCTTTTTGAGTTTTATGTTTAAATATAATGTGAATTTAAGGATTTTTAGAAGAGAGAGGTTAAATATGCTTTTATGATGGTATTTTTTGTGCTATAATAAGCTGGTAATAAAATAAGGAGGATCACTTCATGGGATACGGACAAAAAGTTAAAAAATGGTTCTTTGATGAAGACGGTGATGAAGTTGAAGAATATGAAGAAGTAGAAATTGATACTGAGCCAAAAACCAGTTTATTTGAACAAGCTAAATTTTCAAAAACTAGTGATGCCATTAAAGCATTGAATGCTAATAAAGATAGTCAATTGATTTTATTTGAACCTAGAGCTTTTGCTGAAACACAGGATATTGCAAATTATTTAAAACAGAAGAAAGCAGCTGTAATTAATTTACATCGTTTACAAAAGGAACAATCTAAGCGTGTTGTAGATTTTCTAAGTGGAGTAATTTTTGCAATTGAAGGAGATATCCAAAGAATTGGACCAAGAATTTTCTTATGTACTCCAAAAAATATTGGTGTTTCAGGTAGTATTGCTCTAGATGAAGAAGAATCAGAAGAATAAATGAGTATTAGTTTAACTAATACTTTTTAATTATGTTTGAACATTTTAAAGGTGAGGAAGTATTTGTTAAAAAGATTTTAGAGTTTAAAGATCAAGCTTTATATAAACAAAGAATCGTTTTAACAAAGTTTTTAAATCCATATCATCAATCAATTGTCTATAGTATTATTGGTAATTCAGGTGATTTAATTGTTTTAGAGGATGGTGGTTTAGTTAATAGTGAGTCTAAAAGATTAATTATTGCACCATCATTTTATCAAATTGAAAAAGAGGATTTTGAAATAGTACTAGTTAAAATTATATATGCTAAACCTTTTGGGAAATTAACTCATCGGGATATTTTAGGAGCATTAATGTCTTTAGGGGTTAAAAGGGAATTATTTGGGGATATTTATGAATATAATGATAATTTTTATGTTGCCATGGATTTAAAAATCTATGATTATGTTAGAGATAATTTAACAATAATTAAACGTAGTAAAGTAAAACTGTCAATAACTGATGAAAAGATTGAAATAATTCATGAGTATGTTAGTAAAACATTCATAGTTTCTTCTTTTCGTCTTGATAGGATAGTTAGCAGTTTTTATAAGCTGTCTCGAAGTAAAGCAGTTAGCTATATTCAGGCAGGTTTTGTAAAAGTTAATCATAAAGAAGTTGAAGAAATAAGTTATTTGTGTAATAATAGTGATATGATATCGCTTCGACGTTATGGTCGAGTTAAGTTTGTTGATACAAAGAGAAAAACTAAACAAGATAATTTTGTCGTAGAAGGATATTTTTATAAGTAAGGGAGTGAGACGATGAGTGAAATAAAAAAGCAGTTTAGAGGATATGATATGCAGATAGTTGATAATCTAATTGTTGATTATGAAAGTCAGATTGGTAAGTTAAAACGAGAAGTTGCTGCTTTGACTGATGAACTTGAACATACTAAGGAACAAAACTCTTTATTACAGCATCGTGTCAATATTACTGAAAAGACAAATGAAGAAATAGCTCGCCTGGCGTTAAAAGAAGCTAGTGCTTTGATTGATAAAGCTAAGCGTAATGCTAATATGATTTTGAAAGAGTCATTGGATTATGTTCGTTCACTTTCAAGTGAGATGAATGATTTTAAAGATCAAGCAATTAAATTCCGTTCATCTGTTCAAAAGATGTCACAGGATATCTTGGATACAATTGATAATTCGGAAGTCTTTAATCTTATCAATGATGAAGATGAAAATGATTAAATACAATGAAAGAGACTGTTTATAATAAGATGTTTATAGAGAGCTGATGGGTGGTGTGAATCAGTAACTATTATTATAATGAATCACTCTGGAGTAGCGCCTTGAAATTAGTAAAGGTTGCCGTTAATCGCGTTAAGATTTTAAAGTGCGTATTGTAAAATACGAATTAAGGTGGTACCGCGATATATTCGTCCTTTTTAAGGGCGTTTTTTATTTTATGGAGGAGAAAAAGATGAATTACAAAGACACATTATTAATGCCAAAAACAGACTTTGAAATGCGAGGAAATCTTCCTAAAAAAGAACCTGGATATGTAAGTCGTTGGCAAGAAACAAACATGTATGAAAAAGTTATTAAGCAAAATGAAGGCAAAGATGCTTTTGTTTTCCATGATGGACCACCATATGCTAATGGTAATATGCATACGGGACATATGTTAAACAAAGTCATTAAAGATGTAATTTGCCGTTACAACAACATGGAAGGACGTTATACACCATATATTCCTGGTTGGGATACTCATGGTTTGCCAATTGAAAATGCGATTCAAAAATTAGGGGTCAATCGTAAAGAAATGTCAACAGCAGCGTTTAGAAAAAAATGCGAGAAATATGCTCATGAACAAGTTAATAAACAAATGGAACAATTAATTAGAATGGGAACATTTGCAGACTATGAGCATCCATATTTAACTTTGACTCCAGAATTTGAGGCTAATCAAATTGATGTATTTGCTAAGATGGCTATGGATGGATTGATTTTTAAAGGATTAAAACCAGTTTATTGGTCACCATCAAGTGAATCTGCTTTAGCTGAAGCAGAAATTGAATATCATGATATTAAAAGCCCGACTATTTTTGTGAAATTTCAAGTCAAAGATGGTAAAGGTGTTTTAGATAATGATACATATTTTGTTATTTGGACAACTACACCTTGGACTATTCCTGCAAATCTTGCAATCTGTTTAAATGAAGCATATAACTATGCTTTAGTTGAAACATCTAAAGGTAAATTAGTTGTTTTAGATGAATTAGTTGATTCTTTAATGGAAAAATTTGAAATCACTGAATATAAAGTAGTAAATCATTTTAAAGGAAAAGAATTAGAAATGATTACATGTTTTCATCCTTTATATGATCGTGAATCGTTAGTTATTTTAGGAGACCATGTTACTGCAGAAGCTGGAACAGGATGCGTTCATACAGCACCAGGATTTGGGGCTGATGACTTCTTTGTTGGTCAAAAATATGGATTACCAGCTTATTGTAATGTAGATGAACATGGCTGCATGATGGCTGATTGTGGTGACTGGTTAGAAGGGCAATATGTTGATGATGCTAATAAAACAGTAACAATGAGACTTGATGAACTTGGAGTTTTATTAAAATTAGAATTTATAACACATAGCTATCCTCATGACTGGCGAACTAAAAAACCAATTATTTTTAGAGCAACAGATCAATGGTTCTGCTCATTAGATAAAATTAGAGATAAATTATTAAATGAGATTGATAAAGTTAATTGGCTGAATGAATGGGGTCATATTCGTATTTATAATATGATTAAAGAACGTGGTGACTGGTGTATCTCTCGTCAAAGATCTTGGGGAGTACCTATTCCAATCATCTACTGTGAAGATGGAACTCCAATTATGGAAGAAAGTGTTTTCAAACATATTTCTGATTTGTTTAGAAAATATGGTTCAAATGTATGGTTTGAACGTGATGAAAAAGATTTATTGCCAGAAGGATATACTAATGAACATTCACCAAATGGTATCTTTAAAAAAGAAAAGGATATTATGGATGTTTGGTTTGATTCGGGATCAAGTCATACTGGATGTATGAAAGAACGAGGATATCCATATCCAGTAGATTTATATTTTGAAGGTAGCGATCAATATCGTGGCTGGTTTAACTCTTCATTAATTATTGGAACAGCTGCTCATGGTGTAGCGCCATATAAAACAGTTTTATCACATGGTTTTGTTTTAGATGGTAAAGGTAATAAGATGTCTAAATCTTTAGGAAATACTGTTGATCCAATTAAATTAGTAAATCAATATGGAGCTGATATCGTAAGATTATGGGCTACATCGGTAGCTTATCAACAGGATGTTCGTATCAGTGATGAAATTATGAAACAAATTTCTGAAAACTATCGTAAGATTAGAAATACAATGCGTTTTGTGCTTGGAAATTTAAATGATTTTAAACAAGCTGATTTAGTAGCTGTAGAGGATTTAGCTGATGTTGATAAATATATGTTAGTTGAATTGAATAACTTGATTGATGGATATCATCAAGCTTATGATAATTATGATTTTGCTGATGCAAATCAACAAATCTTAAATTATTTTACTAACTTATTAAGTTCATTCTATATGGACTTTACTAAAGATATTCTTTATATTGAAAAAGCTGATAGCTTACGTAGAAGACAAGTTCAAACAGTATTATATTATCATGCTAAAGTAATGATGAAGTTAATTTCTCCAGTTTTAGTATTTACAGCTGAAGAATTACATGATCATTTCCATTGTGATGATAATAAGGCTGAATCTGTTTTCTTGGAACCAAATGTTGAAAAGATAACAGTTGAAAATAGTAATGAATTAAAAGAATATTTTGATCGTTTCTTGTTATTACGGAAAGATGTATTAAAAGCATTAGAGGGATTACGTAACGAAAAAGTAATTAAATCTAATATGGAAGCAAAAGTAACAATTTCTTTAAAAGATGAATATAAAGATATTACATCAATGTTAAGTGATTTAAAACAGTTATTTATTGTAGCTAAAGTTGAATTAGTTGATGATAATTCACTAGAAGAATATGATAGTGCATATATTAAGGTTGAAAAATTCACTGGTCATCAATGTCCACGTTGTTGGAACTACTTTGATGAAGATGAAATGGAAGGCGAATTATGCCAACGTTGTCATGATGTTATTAATGGATAAAGATTGTAAAAATTGAATTATTTAAAGAGGCGTGATTTGTGCCTCTTTTTTTAATATAAAAACGATTACATTGATAAATTAGATTTTTAACTAATAATTTCTTTTTTGTTTTAAGAAAAGCTATGATAAAATAGATTATGTATATTTAAGCATGTATAATTAGAGAGTAAATAAAATTTATAATAAAGTAAAAAGGAAATATTGGGAGGTATCTATGATTGATATAAAAGACCGTAATTATTGTCCAACGTTGGATGAAATAGGTGAGTATATTAAAAATCCTGTTTTTAATAAATTATGTGCAGAAATTGAAACTAAATATAATAGTAAAGCAAAAATAGAATATAGTTCTTGTAGTCTTGAAAGAGGTTGGAATATCAAATATAAAAAATCTAGAAAATCTCTTTGTACTATATATCTTAGAGAATCATATTTTACAGTAATGATTGTTGTGGGTAGAAAAGAAAAAGAACAAGTTAAATCGATATTACCAGACTGTACTGTGGAATTACAGGAAATTTATAATCAAACCAAAGAAGGAAATGGTCAAAAATGGTTAATGATTGATTTAGAGGATAGTGAAAATATGTATCGTGATATACTTCGCCTTATAGAAATTAGAAATATGCGCTGATGATTGTAATAAGTAGTTGGAAAGCTTACAGAGTAATCATGTATAAACTTGGAGAATTCCAGGTTTTTTTATTAGTAATAAAGGATATGATTATTAGATATTGTTTATGTAGATTAAAAATATAAAGTTTATAGTGAGTTGTAGAAAAATTAAAGAAAATAAATATTGTTGAAATATGTCGAAAGTGTTAAAATAAACAAGTATGTTGGAGGATTAATTGTGAGTGATAAGATTAAAGGTTCGTTGTTGCTGACAACGGCAGCAATGATTTGGGGCAGTTCTTTTATCGTGATGAAGAGTGCTGTGGATTTTTTAACACCAAATGTATTACTTTTTGTTAGGTTTTCTTTAGCTACAGTGATTATGTCAATCATATTTTATAAATATGTTAAAGATATAAATATTAAAGATTTAAAAGGTGGAATGATTACTGGGACCTGTCTATTTTTAGCTTATTTGATCCAAACAATTGGTTTGACTATGACAACACCAGGAAAAAATGCCTTTTTAACAGCTGTATATTGTGCAATTGTACCATTCTTAGTTTGGTTTTTTTATCGCAGAAGACCTGACAGTTATAACTTTTTTGCAGCGTTATTGTGTATTGTGGGTGTCGGTTTTGTTTCATTAGATGGTAATTTGGGTATGAATATGGGAGATTTATTAACTCTTATAGGAGGACTTTTTTATGCATTTCATATTCTAGCAATTAAAAAGTATTCTAATACAATGCATCCAATTAAGTTAACAACTTTACAGTTTGCAATGACAGCTATTTTAGCATTTTTTGGTTCATTGTTATTTGAAGATATGTCGGTTATTAAGCAGATTGATAGTAGCGTTATTTTACAGATTGGTTATTTAGCATTTTTTGCGACTACTATAACATTGCTTTGTCAAAATATTGGACAGAATTTAGTTAGTGAATGTAATGCAGCAATCTTACTTAGTTTAGAATCGGTGTTTGGGGTAGTTTTTTCAGTTTTATTATATGGTGAAATCTTAACTATAAAAGTATTTTGTGGATTTGCTTTAATTTTTGTTGCGATTATTATTTCAGAAACAAAACTTTCTTTTTTTAAATAAAGGCTAGGGAAGGAGAATTAGATGTTTAAAAAGGTTTTTAGTTTTATTCTTACAAGTATATGTCTATTTGCTTTAATTACCCCGATACAGGCTCAAGAAAATAGTGAAAATATTGGTTTAACGGCTCAATATGCAGTTGCTATTGATGCTAAAAGTGGTTTAGTTCTTTATAATAAAAATATGGATGAAAGAATGTATCCAGCTAGTATGACAAAAGTTATGACTGTAATTGTCGCAATTGAGATGATGGAAAGTCTTGATACAGCAACTACAATTACCCAAAGTGATATTGATACAGTTTGGGAAACTGGAGCTTCATCAGCAAATTTTGAAGTAGGTGAAGCAGTTACATATTATGATTTGCTTTTAGGTGCAATTTTGCCAAGTGGTGCTGATGCAACTAGAGCTCTTGCTAATAATTTATGTGGTGGTCAAGAAGCGTTTGTTGATAAAATGAATGAAACAGTAAAGAAATTAAAATTAAAAGATACTAATTTTGTTAATACTACAGGAATTCATGATCCTAATCATTATACAACTGTTCATGATATGGCTCTAATCGTTAAATATGCTGTTCAAAATGAACAGTTTAGAGAAGTCTATTCAAAACGCTTTGCAACATCTTCAAATGGATTACATCAATGGGTCAACAAGTCAATGTATAACGCAGGTAGAAGTCATATTGATACAAGTAATATTATTGGGTGTAAAAGTGGTTATACAGATGTTGCAAAAAACTGTTTAGCTAGTTTAGATAAGGTTGGGGAAAATGAGATCATTACAGTTGTAGGTAAATCAATAAATGATGATGTGAAGCCAAGAGCAGCTGTACAAGATACTTTAGATATTGTTAATTATGTTAGTCAAAATTATTCACTTCAACCTATCATAGATAAGGATACAGAGGTCAAAAAATTAAATATAAAAGTAGCAAAAGATAATCAAAAGATTATAATTAAAAATCAGCATGATGTTACAGCCTTTTTACCAAATAATGTCAATAAAGATGATTTAGAGTATAAATATTCATTTGAAGAACTTGAAGCACCAGTAAAAAGGGGAGCTAAGATTGGTAGGCTTGATATTTATTATGGTGATTGTTTATTGTATCAAGAAGAGTATGTTAATGATAAAGTTATTGAACGTGATTCGTTTAGTGATTTAATGACAAGTCTGATGAATTTTATGTTTCCTTATGGTTTGTCAATAATTTTGGTAATTATTTATTTTCTAATTTCAAATATGAAAAAACATAGAGTAAATAACGGATAATTTATCAATGTCATTAAGTTAAGGAAATGATATTGAGGATATCGATATAAAAATATTGGTATCCTCTTTTTTTTATAAAAAAGTGTTGACATTTAAATGAGTTTGTGAGGCTTATTATTCATATTTTTTATGAATAATAAGCCTATTGTTTATAGGTATGAACTTTTGGAGGTATGACTTATGAACAATTTTAACTCTCTTAGAAAAAATTTGAATCACTGCATTAAGATTTTGAATAATTCTCGTTCTCTTTTCGTTGAGAATCCTAATACTGATTTTATCCGTAATCGTAAACTTGATTTCTCTACTGTCATTAATAATATCATTTGTTTGGAAG
>NZ_FOIN01000048.1 GCF_900102365.1 Thomasclavelia cocleata
CAAAAGTATAAAGAATTAACAAAAGGAATGATACGCAGCTATTCAAGAAAAGGTAATCCATGGGATAATGCATGTATAGAATCGTATCATGCAATAATAAAAAGAGAATGGCTTAACAGATTCAGAATAAAGAATTATTATCAGGCATATCAGCTGGTATTTGAATATTTAGAAGGATTCTATAATACAGTAAGAATCCACTCACATTGTGAATATTTATCACCAGACAGTTATGAAAAAAAGTATATATTAGAACAAACTAACTAAATTTCTTACATTTAGTTAGTCCAAATTCTTGACATAGGACCACTTAGCAGTTTGGGACGACTACGAAACAGACTATACGATTTTCAATGTATGCGGTAATGATATACGTGTCTATGATGATGAATTGGCAGAAGCCTTGAAACAGTTATCCGAACGTAATCGAGAAACTTTACTGATGTATTACTTTTTGGAAATGAACAATGAAGAAATTGCCCAAAAGCAGAATATTTCCAGAAGTGGAGTTTTTCAGAACCGCCACAATTCATTGGCACTTATGAGAAAACTATTAAAGGAGAAAAGATAGCAAATGAAACACACATTTAAGAAGCCGTCCTATTACTTGCTTTCGCAGGCTATGGACGGGGACGAAAAAGCGATTGAAAAGGTACTTGCGTTTTATGACCCGTACATATCAAAGTGCTGTCTGCGTCCTCTCTATGATGAATATGGCAATGTCTATATCGTCGTAGATATGGAGTTAAAAGGACTTATCCGAGAAGCACTTATCAAAATGATTTTGGGGTTTGATATTGCCTTAGAAATTGAAGAAGAATAACAAGCAGTGACCGCAGGGCATGATTTGTTAAAATCCTCTTTCCTGTCCTGCTTTTATACACGAAAGCCTACGCTTTCGCCAACTGTTCTTTGACAACTGAATAAAGCAGACAGATACGTTTGTGATACAGCGAGCCACGGGGACTGTACGCCATGACCTTTCTGACAAGAAAGCGAGCGACCCACGCAGTGATCCGAGAGCGACTTGTGGAATGGTCACTTTGCCATGACCTGTTATCACAGAATAATGATACGTCCCAAAGGTGGTTTTGCTCATAGGAATGAGATTGGTTGAGATACCAGCGGAGCTTTCCAAAGCCGTCTGTCTGCTTATGATAAGACACACAGAAAGGAGTGTTGCAACGTGAACAATACTGATGTGCCAATTTGGGAAAAATACACCCTTAGTATAGAAGAAGCGTCCCGATATTTTCGTATCGGGGAAAAGAAGTTGCGTAAACTTGCCGAGGAAAATTTGGACTCTGGTTGGGTTATCGTCAATGGAAATCGTATTCAGATAAAGCGAAAACAGTTTGAAAAAATTATTGATACACTGGACGAAATCTGATGTCTTAGAGCCGTAGATATGGTATAATATTAGTAACGTATCACGGCTCATTCCATGACGGAAAGGAGCTTTACACTATGTCAAAAATGAAAAGACAAGACAGTAAAGGACGCAATTTGCGTCTTGGAGAGAGCCAGAGAAAAGACGGAAGATACGTTTATAAATATACCGATATATTCGGGAAGCCACAGTTTGTATATGCTTGGAAACTTGTACCGACAGACAAAACACCTGCTGGAAAACGTGATGGTAAATCATTGAGGGAAAAAGAAAAGCAGATAAAAAAAGACCTTGACGACGGTATCGACACTATCGGCGGTAAAATGACAGTCTGCCAGCTTTATGCAAAGAAGAACAACCAGAAAAAGAACATCAAGAGAAACACGGAAATAGGACGACAGTATCTTATGAACGCACTGGAAAATGACCCATTAGGTATGAGGGCGATTGATACGGTTAAACAGTCCGACGCTAAAGAATGGGCTATCAGAATGAATGGCAAAGGTTATTCTTACAAGACGATAGATAACTATAAGCGTTCCTTAAAGGCTTCATTCTATATGGCGATACAAGACGACTGTATCAGAAAAAATCCTTTCAATTTCAAGTTAAGTGATGTTCTGGAAGATGATACAGAGCCTAAAGTTATCTTGACACCAGAGCAGGAAGAAAAACTTCTTGCCTTTATGGAAACGGATAATATTTACAGCAAGTATCGTGATGAAGTTATTCTTCTGCTGGAAACGGGACTTCGTATCTCTGAATTATGCGGACTGACTACACACATTGATATGTTTAACCGTGTGATTAACATAGACCACCAGCTATTGCGTGATACAGAGGTGGGCTACTATATTTCAACACCTAAGACAAAGAACGGTAAGCGAGAGCTTCCATTAACAGAAAGAGCATATCAAGCACTCAAACGAATTTTAAAGAATCGAGGAAAAGCACAACCGCTTGTTGTTGGTGGTTACAGCAATTTCTTGTTTTTGAACCGTGAGGGACTGCCAAAGGTAGCAGGAAATTATGAAAGTATGGTGCGTGGGCTGATTAAAAAGTACAATAAGACCCATGAGGACAAGTTACCAAACATTACTCCTCACTCATTCAGACATACCTACTGTACGAACATGGCAAATAAGGGAATGAACCCTAACACCCTGCAATATATCATGGGACACGCAAACATAACCATGACATTAGGGTATTACGCTCACGGTACTTTCCAGTCTGCAAAGGCAGAATTGGAAAGACTGGCTTCTTAATATCGAAAATGTATCTTACTACTTATTTACTACTTTTGGTTGCATTTTCATGCTGGTAAATGCCAGCTTATGCGAGGTATCTTCCAAAAAGAAAATGCCCATACAGCCCGAAAATACGGGATATATCGGCATTTACCAACTTATGAAAAGATAATCAGAAATTTAGTAAGTTTTTCTGGTAAAAAAGCCAAAGATATAGTTGCACGAAAATAGAGCTGCCTTGGCTAGTTTAATAACATAATTTAATCAAGATCGTCATTAAAAAGAGATGCAATTTTGTTATCGCGAATTTCTGGAGTTAATCTTTCTTCCGCTTTTCTTATATAGTCTCGTAATTTTTGACCTTCTTTTTCATATTCATCATCTTCTAGATAAGGAATATAGAGTTTTTTAGAAAGCATTAAATTTAATTTTTGATAATCTAAATCTGAAACAATTCCTTCATCATGCATTTTAGATATTTCCTTTAATCTAGTCATATCCCACTCATGATATTTTTTCTCTTCAGAAATAAAATTACTATCTAAATTTTTATTTTCGATACTTTTTAAAAAATCCAAACATTTAATCCGTCCTTCAGTAGTTAAATTTCTTGAGATTTTTAAAATTTCATTTAATAGGCCGTCTTTAGTATCAATAAAACCATCTGGAAAAGATTCAAGTTCTTCATCTGTCCATTGTGGAGCATAACCATCTAATCCTAAAATATATTGAGGTGGAACATTTAAAGAACCTGCAATTTTAGTTAATATGTCACTTTTTATTGTGTCATTATCTCTTTTGGTTATTCCATATAAAGTATTTAAAGACACACCTGATATTAATGATAAATCTTTTAGTGTAATATTTTTTTCATCTAATATATTTTTTAATCGTATACCAACACCCATAATAAAAATTCCTTTCATTTTTTTAGTTCTTATATTATATATTAAAACATATTTTACGTCATTAGTACATATGTACTAATGATTTTTTTTATTTTTTATGAGAATTGATATGTATTAGTTTAGATATTTTTATTATACAATAAATAACATTATTATATTATGTAATTTAGAAATATTGATGTATTCATAGAAAAGATTATCATTAAATTTATAAAACATAGTTTTTTTGTGAAATAGGATTCTATTTTTTTGGCATATGTTTTGTGAATTAAAATAGTATTTTTGGAAATACTTCGATAGAGGTGTTTTATGATAATAATTAAACTTGCACAAATACGTTATTTACATAATATATCTTTAAGAGAGCTTGAACAGTTATGTGGAATAGGTAAGACTACACTTAATAATATTGAAAATGGTAAAATCAGTCCAACTTTATTTGAGTTGGAAAAAATCGCAATAGCTTTAAAAATAAAGATTGAAGATTTATATGAATCAGACTATAAATAATTAAATTTGTCCTTATTTAAGGACAAATTCATTATATCTCTTTTATGTCTAGCTTTATTAATGTATAATAATTTTGTGTTTATCTCTCCACTTATTATCCCAATAAATTAAATGATTAAGAGGTATAAACATAGAGGAAACATATAAAAGACAATTCAATGCTCACATAAGAGATATCCACAATACAAATACTTTAGCTTATTATATTAAAAGTTGTTTTTGGATGTTTCCCGATTAAACCAGCTAAATGCTGGTTTTTATTGTTTATATAAAAATATAATAAAAGGCTAAGACATTTAACCTCATTTTATATTTTATGTTAAAATCATTCTTCATCTGAATTTCTTTCAATTTGTAAATGATAATGTCCTGATAAGAAATTTTCCATAACTGCATCCCAATCACCGTTTTCATAAAGTTCTTTATTTTCTGAAATAAAAGACTCTGTAACATCTTCTTCTTTATTTGAATCAATAATTGTCACACCATATTCATTTTTATCAAAAGTATCTTTAAGATATTTGGTTGTATTAGAATAAGGATCTGAGTTTCCGTCAATAATTGCGCATATTATAACTAAAACCATTGAAATCACAAAAAGTGTTACAATAATAGCTCTTTTTGATATTTTCATATTGTTTTCTAGTTAAAATTTATAGTGTATGGAGCTGTGAATTTATCACAATATAGACCCATTCCACTATTATTTGGTATATTGTACATCATAAATTAAAAATGTGAATTTACTATAATCAATTCTTCTTTTATTAGTTGCAACAGTTTTATTATTTTGTTATTTTGCAAAATAAATAATAATGATAAAGAAAGCGTTCTCTATTATTAAAGTACAATATGAAATATAAAAGTCGAGCAATACGAAATTTTAATAATATCTAATGTTTTGCAATATCTGCCTTTGTTTTTGGATATTATGCTTGCAGTCTATGATACGTTGTTGATCTCTGGTGGTTGTAAGCAGTATTCTTAGTTCATTTTCTAATCTTCTTAACTCTGTTTCTGCTTCTAGTTTCTTTTTATCTTTTAGATTCATAAAATCACCTCAAGATTATTTTTAACAGATTCATAAAAAATAGAAGTAATTTTATAATTTTTTATTAAGAGATAATGAAAGAATATAAATATTATCATAAAAATATATACAATAAAGAAATAATAAAAGGAAGTTTTAATGATTTGTATTTCTATGTTCATAAAATGGTATAAAAAGGTAATTTTTTTGTATATTAGTCAATCTTTGATTAAAAATACTTTCATATTATAGTTATATTATTATAAAAAAGATTAAATATCTGAATGCATTTGGGAAAGTAAGATAAAAGAGTTAGAAAAATTGGTAGGATTTTTATAATAATAGCAGTTATGGTTGTAGTATCAGGTCAAGTATAGGAAGTAGATGTATGGTAGTCAAGTGATGTTGATCTTGATGTAGATGAGGAGGATTTTTTAAGTGTTATATCGTCATGAATAATTGGTTATGGTTGGTATACAATTACAATAAATAATTTTGGGATTGATTCACATTATATATGTAATGGATAAAAATACTGAAACTGAACTTGCTAGATATAAGATTGCTTATGATGTGACTTTTTCTGTGTATAGTATTTCAAGAGATGATATCTTTAAATTCTTCTAAAGTTATAGAAAATTTGCATATACAGATAGTTTTCAATTAAATATATTTGTAATTGCTAATATGAAAAATAAAATATATTGTCTAGATATACAGCAGATTTCAATGGGAATATAGCAGGTATACAAGTTTAGGATTTGATAAAAAATAGTACACATACCAATTATGATAATACTCGCTTATATATTAACCTTAATACCCTAAATCAATAGACCTAATTTGTTTAATGATTTTTGATATTTTGTAGAATGAGTCTTTGTTTCTGGTGCTTTTTATCCTTTAAATTCGCTTTATAGTCCTTGTTAGTCTATAAAAATATGTCTGAATATTTTATAGTTTTGTTGTAGAATATTTAAGGAGGGAAGAAAAATGGAGGAGTTAAGGGAAATAAGTAAAAAGCTAAACGAAACTGTAGAGGAACTAAAAGCTGATAAAAATATTGGGAAGACGGTTGATGAATTGCATGAAATTAGGGATAAATTAAAGGAAATTATAAAAGAAAGCATCCGATAAATTTGGGTGCTTTGTTCTTCAAATATTAAAATTTTGGTTATAACATTAATATAAATTTTTTAGGTTATGAAAGAAACTTAATAAAAAAATTTACTGCACGAGTACTGCACGATTATTTTTTTAACAAAAAAACCGCTCTAGATAGCGGGTTTTGACTAATATGGCATCCTCAGTAGGAATCGAACCTACAACTTAACCTCCGGAGGGTTATGTGATATCCATTTCACTATGAGGACAGTACTAAAAAATTATAACATTAATAAGATTAAAAATAAATATTAAAGAATGGATTTTGGTAAAATTTTTTGACTATAAATAAAACAAAGTTGGCTAGGGATATAGAAAAGCCAGATTATTGGATTATAAGCTGAATCTATTAATTGTAAGTGAGTTAAAGCAATTGTTATGTCACAACATAAGAGTAAAATAATAGCTGAAAAAAAACTCTTAGAAATTTTAAAACTATGAAAAAGATTTAATAAACTAAAGCAAAGATAAATAAAAGCCAAAGTAATTAAAGGATTGATAAAAATAAAAATAAGAAATAAAAAAGGAAAGTAGATATAATATTTTAATAGATGCATATATGTAAGCTGAACTATTATAAATAAACTAATTCCAGTTAAATAATGATTTGTAAATAAAAGAAAATAATCAGCAATAAATGTTATAGCTGTTGCTAAAACAGCGTAAACATTAGCTTTTATTAAAAATAAGTATATAAAAGAATTAAAACTTATTAACCATTTAATAAAATTACTATTATAACCATGGAGGTCAAAATACACAAAAATACAGCCAAGAAAAATATTGATTATATATATCATTTAATCACCCTTTTAATAAATTATTGCCGAATTGAAAAAAATATTCCCATTATTCAAAGAAATTTGATAGAATAAAAAAGGTGATATTTTATGAATAAAAAACATATATTTATTATGAAGCCTAACTTGCAAAATACAAGAATTGAAACGATGATTTTGGATGTAATGAAAGACTACCAATATGAAATTAAGTATACTAAATATCCACGACATGCTACAAAAATAGCAAAAAGTTATCAAAAATGCAGTTATCGTATTTATGCTGTGGGAGGCGATGGTATGGTACATGAGATAATACAGGGATTAATTGGCAGTAATAATGAATTGGTTGTTATTCCTGCTGGTACAGGAAATGATTTTATTAGGACAATTAGTTATACTAATAATCCCTATAAACTTTTGAAGATGTCATTACATTTAAAGTCGGAATCAATTGATTTAATTAAAGTAAATGATATTTATTGTATTAATATATTTTGCTGTGCATTTGATAGTGATATCGCTAATAATGTTCATAATTATCAACAAGTAAAATATTTGCCACATGCATTACAGTATGCTAATGTTTTAGTGAAACGATTATCAAAATATCGTTTATATCCAACTACTCTTTATTATGAGGGGAAAAAAATTTATGAAGAGAATTTGATTGTTGGGGCATTTTGTAATGGTAAATATTTTGGTGGAGGATTCAAGATTGGTAAGAATGCTGCTCTAAATGATGGATTTATTGATATTAATCTTGTTTCTAGTTTAAAAAAGTGTTCAATACCTTATTATTTGATTTTATTGTTCAGTGGAAAACTTGAAAGAGGTAGATTATATTATCATAATAAGTTAAAAGAATTAGATTTAGAAACAAAACAGAATGTTAATATTGATGGAGAAATTTATCCTCCAGGGAAATATCATTTAGAAATTGTTAAGAATTTATTAAAAGTTGTAATATATAAAAAATAGGTTGACTTTTGTAAATAATATATTTATCATATGTAATAAGTAAAAGGGAGTAGCTGGCACTGTTAAGTGTTTACGCTTTCGTCAATACGATGAGTTGATCATCCGGAACGTAATGAAGTAGCGAGACTTTTATTGCATTTTTAAGGTGCAATAAAAGCCTCGCTTTTATTGTGTTAAAAAGGAGAGAGAAAAGTGAAAGTATTTTACAACAAAACAATAACTGAGGTTAGAAAAGAGATAAATGGTACTTTAAAGCCAATTAGTGATGAACAAGTAAAGAAAAATCAGGAAAAATATGGTCTTAATAAATTGGTTGAAGCAAAAGCTAAAAGTATTCCAATAATATTTTTAGAGCAGTTTAAAGATTTTTTGGTAATTATTTTAATTTCTGCGGCATTAATATCAGGATTTTTAGGTGATTTAGAAAGTGCATTAGTAATTTTAATAGTTATAACTATTAATGCTGTTTTAGGTACAGTCCAAACAGTCAAAGCTGAACAATCATTAAATAGTCTTAAGGAATTATCTTCACCAAATGCTAAGGTTTTACGTGATGGTAAAGTTATTGAGATTTCAAGTAAAGAAGTAACCATTGGTGATGAAGTATATTTAGAAGCAGGAGATTATATTCCAGCTGATGGTAGAATTATTGAAAATGCTAGTATGAAAGTTGATGAAAGTGCTCTTACAGGTGAAAGTCTAGCGGTTGAAAAAACGATTGAGGTTATTGAAGGTGAAGTTCCACTTGGTGATCGTAGTAATATGGTTTATTCAGGTAGTTTTGTAACTTATGGTCGGGGAATGTTTTTAGTTACTGGAATTGGAATGGAAACAGAAGTAGGAAGGATTGCTCAATTATTAAAATCAACTTCTGAAAAGAAAACTCCATTACAAGTTAATCTTGATAATTTTGGTAAGAAATTATCGATTATTATTATGGCTTTTTGTGTTTTATTATTTGCTTTAAATATTTTCCAAGGTGGTAATATTGGTGATGCTTTTATGTTTGCTGTTGCTTTAGCTGTTGCAGCAATTCCAGAGGCATTAAGTTCTATTGTAACAATAGTATTATCTTTTGGAACCCAGAAAATGGCTAAAGAGGGAGCTATTATTCGTAAATTACAAGCTGTTGAAGGGTTAGGAAGTGTTTCAATTATTTGTTCTGATAAAACAGGGACATTGACGCAAAATAAGATGACTGTAGAAGATTATTATATTGAAGAAAAAAGAATTATGGCCAAAGATATTGATCCATCAAATTCTCTACACAAAGATTTAATGCGATTAAGTATATTATGTAATGATTCTACCAATATTGACGGTCAAGAAATAGGAGATCCTACAGAAACAGCAATGATCAATTTAAGTGATAGTTTAGGGGTACCAGCTCAACGGGTAAGAAATGCTTATCCTCGATTAAGTGAATTACCATTTGATAGCGATCGTAAAATGATGTCTACATTTCATCTTTTAAAAGATGGTTATACAATGATTACAAAAGGTGCTGTAGATGTTTTAATTAAAAGAGCAAAATATATTCGAAAAAACGGTCAGGTTTTGCCAATAACTGATAATGATATAAAAAATATCCAGGATATGAATATGGAGTTTTCAAAAAATGGTTTACGAGTTTTAGCGATAACATACCGCAAGTTTGACTGTGAAAAAGTTTTATTATCCGAAGATGAAAATGATTTAATTTTCTTAGGGTTGATTTCGATGATGGATCCACCAAGATTAGAAAGTGCAGAGGCTGTAAAAGAATGTATGAAAGCAGGGATTATTCCAATCATGATTACAGGTGATCATAAAGTAACCGCTACAGCAATAGCGAAAAGAATTGGTATTTTAACTAAGGATTCACAAGCTGTTGAGGGTAGTGAAATTGATTCTTTAAGCGATGAACAATTGCAACAATTTGTTGAAGATAAACGTGTTTATGCTCGAGTTTCACCAGAACATAAGATTCGTATCGTTCGTGCTTGGCAAGAAAAAGGAAATATTGTTTCCATGACAGGAGACGGGGTAAATGATGCTCCAGCATTAAAACAGGCAGATATAGGTGTAGCGATGGGAATTACTGGTAGTGAGGTTTCTAAAGACGCTGCATCTATGGTTTTAACTGACGATAATTTTGCAACTATCATAAAAGCAATTGAAAATGGACGTAATGTTTATGCTCATATTATAGATGCAATCCAGTTTTTATTATCCGGAAATTTTGGGGGGATTTTAGCAGTATTATATGCTTCTATTATGGCATTGCCAGTTCCTTTTGCTCCTGTGCATTTATTATTTATTAATTTATTAACGGATAGTCTTCCTGCGATTGCTTTAGGGTTGGAACCACATAGTAAAAATGTAATGAATGAAAAACCACGCCCTATGAATGAATCAATATTGACTAAAACATTTTTAATTAGTGTTGGCATTGAAGGGTTTGTAATTGCAGTTATGGCAATGATTGCATTTATGATTGGCTATCAAAATGGAAATTCTGTTTTAGCTAGTACAATGGCTTTTGCAACACTTTGTTTATCAAGATTGGTACATGGTTATAATTGTAAATCAAAAAATCCTGTATTATTTAAAAAAGGTTTCTTTAATAACAAGTTTTTACAATGGGCATTTTTAATTGGATTTGTATCAATTACTCTAGTTGTTACAATGCCATTTTTACAAACGATATTTAAAGTGCAGTCATTAAATATAGAACAATTATTGATTGTTTATGGTTTAGCTTTGGCTAATTTACCAATTATTCAATTTATTAAATGGGTTAGAAATAGATAAATTTTGGGCTAATAATAAGCAAAAAGGAAAGTTGAAAATATCTTTCCTTTTTTGTAACCTTTATGATATCTTTATTGTCTATATAGTGAATCGATTCAAGGGAGGTATCAATTTGAAAAACAATGTTGAAATAAATATTGATTTAATTATTGAAGAATATAGTCATTATGTATTTACGATTGTTTATAATATTGCAAAAGATATCTTATCTTATCAAGATATAGAAGAAATTATTGCTGATACATTTTATCTTTTTTGGAAAAACCAAAATAAGATTCAAACCAATATGAAAGCATATTTAGCAACAATTGCTAAAAATTGTACTTATAATAAATTAAAACAAAATAAGCAGTATATTGAATATGATGATCAAATTTTAAATGAGCAGGGATATAAAGAAGATGAATTTAATCGAATGTTAATTATTGAAGAAAAGATTAAACGATTAACAGACCAAGAAAAAGAATTATTTCATCTTTATTATATTGAAGGATATAAGATTAAAGAAATTGCTAAAATGAATAATCAAAAAACTAATTATACGAAAGTAAAATTACATAGGATTAGAAAAAAATTGAGGAGGAAAGAATAAATGCAGCAAATTGATACTAACAAAATAAAAGCTATGGCTAATGATAAAATCGCTTATACTCTTTATGAAAGGAATAAAATTATGAAAAAAAACAAATTAAAAAAAGTAATATTTAGTTTTGCTATATGTTTTCTATTATTGGGTGGAATAGGGACAGTTGATGCTGCAACAAATGGTAAAATTAGTAATACTGTTAAAAACACAATTAAAGTTATTCTTATTGGTACTGATAATCAGGAAAAAGAAATCTCAGGTGACTTGTATACTGATGAAAATGGTGATATATGGATTAAATATAAGCATGAAACTGAACAAAGTGAAAATGAAATAGATATAAATAAAAGTGAATTAGAAAAAGAAGGACTTGAGGCTGATATTAAAATAAAAGATTCAGGGAATGATACTGATTCAAAAACAGAAATTATAATAAAAAATGAGTAAAAAATTATTAATCTCACTACTTATTAATGGTAGATGAGATTTTTTATTATGTTTTATCATTTATTTTTATAATAAAGTATAAATAAAAAAACTAATTTGTATACTTTTTCTTTTGTATGACTAATATTTATAATATAATAAGAGAAAATGAGGTGAAAATTGTGGAAGTTGCATTAAAAACAGATTCAAGAAAAGTAAAGCCTGGAGATACATTTATAGCTATCCCAAATGTTATTAGAGATGGTCATGATTATATTGAACAGGCAATTAAAAATGGTGCTAGTAGAGTAATTGCAGAACATGGTAATTATAGTGTTGAAACAATTACAGTAAAAAGTACAAGAGAATATTTAAAAGATTATTTATATAAAAATTATTATCCTTTAATTAAGGATATAAAGTTGATTGGAATTACAGGTACTAATGGTAAAACAACGACTTGTTTGATGATTTATCAAATTTTAAAAATGTTAAAACAAAATGTAGCTTATATGGGGACGGTTGGTTTTTATTATGGAGATGTAAAAAAACCAATGGTCAATACAACACCAGATGTTGATGTACTATATAATATGTTACTAGAAGCAAAAGATCATGGAGTAGAATATTTTGTGATGGAAGTTAGTTCCCATGCTTTAGATAAAGAACGAATTTATGGTTTAGAGTTTGATGAGGTAGCTTTTTCAAATCTAACTCAAGATCACTTAGATTATCATAAGACAATAGAAAATTATGCTAATGCTAAAAGGAAATTATTTGAAAAAACAAGGAATGAAAAAATTGCAATTATTAATGGAGATGATCCTTATTATCAGCATTTTATATTACCAGAAAATAATAATATTGTTATTAGTGATAAAGATGGTGATTTAAAGATTGAAGATGTATGTTTTTCGCATTTAGGAACGACATTTAAATTTTCTTATTTAAATAAAAATTATGAAACATCATTAAATATGGTAGGGCGTTATAATATTTATAATTATTTAACTGCTTTACTTTTAGTGCATAGATTAGGTTTCGCAATTGATGATATTTTATTATTAAACGATAAACTAAAAACTCCATCAGGACGAATGGAATTGATTAAATATGGTACCAATAGTATATTTGTTGATTATGCTCATACTCCAGATGCTGTTAAAAATGTTTTAATAAGTGCTGAAGAATTTAAAAATGGACGAATTATAACAATTATTGGCTGTGGAGGAAATCGTGATCCTTTAAAACGTCCAATTATGGGTAGAATTGCTGTTGAGCATAGTGACTATGTCATTTTTACAAGTGATAATCCACGAAAAGAAGAGCCAGAAGATATTTTAAATGATATTACAGTTGATTTAACTAGTGATAACTTTGAAGTTATTGTAGATCGTCATGATGCTATAGTAAAAGGAATGGATTTACTTAATAATAATGATATTTTAATGATTTTAGGAAAAGGACATGAAGATTATCAGGAAACAAAAACTGGTAAACGGCATTTTAGTGATCAAGAAGAAGTGTTGAAATATCTTGAGATAAAGGGTCTATGATTCTGGTGTTTAATGATGAAAATGAGATTATTAAAAATTAGTGACTATCAGTCGGTCTATAATTTATGGAAAAATACTTCTGGAATGGGTCTTAGAAGCCTTGATGATAGTGAAGAAGGAATTAAAAGATTTTTATTACGTAATCCTGATACTAATTTTGTTGCTATTGTTGATGAAAAGATTGTTGGTGTGATTATGGCTGGTAATGATGGAAGAAGAGGCTATATTTATCATTTAACAGTTCAAAATGAATATCGTCGAAAAGGAATTGCTAGTGCATTGGTTAAAGAATGTTTAATGTCACTAAGAACTGAAGAAATAAATAAAGTTGCTTTAGTTGTATTTAGTGATAATACAAATGGAAATAACTTTTGGCAAAAGCTAGGATTTATTGAACGTGAGGATTTGGTTTATCGGAATTTAAGTATAAACGAGGAAAATATTTGATGAGAATACAGCAAGTAGATATTAGCGAGATTATATATGAAAAAAAAGATTTTACTGACAGTATGTATGAATCGATTAAACGAATTGGTTTATCATTTCCGATTAAAGTAATAATTAAAAATGATAAATATTATTGTCAAGACGGTCATAAACGTATTTCAGCAATTAATAAAATGATTAATGAAGATATATATCAAAAAAGACGAAAGATTAATATTGTAGTGATGAATAATGGTAATAGTCGTTCAAATGATTGTTGGCGAGTTAAGAATATGCATTAAATTAGACTTTATTATCTTTAATGTTTTTGGTAATGACTATTAATGGCATAATAGATATGCAGTTAGGATAGAGTATATGTATAATAAAGAGATAGTTAATGAGTATGAGAAAAATTATTTATATTATGAGAAATTTAGAGGACTAGTTGAAGATTATATTAGAAGTTTGTTGAATAATGAACATATTTCTTTTCATTCTATTACAAGTCGTACTAAAAATATAGATAGTTTAACTAAAAAAATTGAGCTCAAAAATAAATATCAAAAACTTCAGGAAATAACTGATTTGGTTGGTATTAGGATAATAACTTATTATTCTGATACTGTTGATCAAATTTCTAAATTAATTGAAAAAAGATTTGTTATTGATAGAGATAATTCAATTGATAAAAGAAAAACTATTGATCCAGATCGTTTTGGTTATCGTTCACTTCATTATGTAGTTCAAATAAATAATGGACAGATTCAATTTAATACAGATTTTAATTATTATGATTTGAAGTTTGAGATTCAAATTAGTTCAATCTTACAATATACTTGGGCTGAAATAGAACATGATTTAGGTTATAAATCACAAGAAGAAATTCCATATGATATTAAAAGAAGTTTTTCACGTTTAGCTAGTTTATTAGAATTAGCGGATGAAGAATTTTTGCGAATAAAAAATGAAATTTTTGCTTATAAAAATCAATTAATGTTATCGTATTTAAGTGCAAAACTAGATAAAGAATCATTAAATGTATTTAAAATTAAGAGTCCTGAGTTTATTGATTTAATTAGTTTTTTTATAAAAGAGTTAGAAGCAAAGAAAGCTAGTCAGGGTAATTTTAAAAATATTATTAGTATGCTTAAATATTTAAATTTAAAAACATTACAAGAAGTTGATAATAGATTAAAACAGTATCATCATTTGATAAAAAAGTATGCTTATGTATTATATGAAGATACTACAAGGAGTAATCTTAATGTAATTTCTGGGGATATTCCACTATTGTATTTGTGTTACTTTATTTTAGTGATTGAAAAAAGCGAAGATGAATTTGAAAAGTTTACTAATCAATTTATTTCAAGTAATGCTTTTAAGAAGCGATTAATTAAATTAAAAAGTATTTTAAAAAATGTTTAAATAATTTACTTATGATCAATAATATTTGCTTGATTGATGAAGAATTTGTATATGTGGTTTTATTACAAGATATATTAAGCATATGTTTAATATATGGATAGGCAATTATGGGGATGAAAAAGGATATTTAATATGCAGGCAAAACAGAAATTATTATTTATACAAAAAAAGCATTTGAGTCAGACACAGCAAAGATATAAAAAGGAAGTAAAGAATTTATTGTATTAGAACCTTGTGGTGATGTTAAATATTTTTTAAGAATAGGTTACTGAGTATTTTGCTGAATACATTAAATAATAATTAATGTATATTAGTGAGAATGTTAGTTAATGTTTTTATTTTGTGAAAAATGTAGAATAATAAAATATTAGATGGATATAATATTTAGAGATATATTTGCTTTGTAAAATACATGATGATAAAATAGTATATATAAAAGGGAGTAGTTAGCCATTAAGGTTTACGAGTCGTCAACTCGATAGGTATATCCGGATCGTAATTAAACAACGAGACTTTTATTGTATGCAAATACGATAAGAGTCTCGTTTTTGGATAAATGATCATAAAAAGGAGAGATGAAAATGTTTTATAATCAACAGTTACAAGAATTGACTCAAAAATTTTCAACAGATTTAAAAAATGGTTTAACTGATAAACAGGTTAAAGAAAATCTTGAAAAATATGGACCAAACGAATTAAAAAAGACACAGAAACAATCAATTTTACTTAGATTTATTTTACAATTTAAAGATGCTTTAACAATTATCTTAATTATTGCTGCTATTATTAGTATTGTTGTTGAACCAACTGAATGGATTGATAGTGCTATTATTATTATAGTAGTTATCATTAATGCAATTTTAGGATTAGTTCAGGAGAGTAATGCTGAGCGTTCTTTAGAAGCATTACAGAAAATGGCTAGTCCAAAAGCTAAAGTAATTCGTAATGGAATTACAATTACTATAGATACTAGCAAAGTTGTTCCTGGAGATTTATTAGTATTAGAAGCGGGTGATAGTATTGCTAGTGATGGTCGTTTAATTGAAGCTTTTAATTTAAAAGTTGACGAAAGTGCTCTTACTGGTGAGAGTGTACCAGTTGAAAAGACAAGTGAATTGATTGATAGAGAGGATGTTCCTTTAGCAGAACGAACTAATATGGTACATGCTTCTTGTAATGTTACTTATGGACGAGGTGTAGCATTAGTAACAACAACTGGTGAGGATAATGAAGTTGGTAAAATTGCGACAATGCTGCAACAGACTAAAAATCAAAATACACCACTTCAAGATCAGTTAGATCAAATAGGAAAAAGTATAGGTGTTATATGTATTGTAATTTGCATTGTTGTTTTCTTTATGGAAATGCTATCAGGTTTAACTGTTTTAGAAGCATTTAAAACTGCAATTGCATTAGCAGTAGCTGCGATTCCTGAAGGATTAGCAACTGTTGTTACAGTAGTTCTAGCTTTAAGTGTGCAAAGAATGGTTAAAAAAAATGCAATTATAAAGAGTCTTCCAGCAGTAGAAACTTTAGGAAGTACGTCAATTGTATGTTCTGATAAAACAGGAACATTAACGCAAAATAAAATGACAGTTGTAAAAACGTATCTCTATAAACTGCAAATTGAATCAATTGAAATGTGTAGTAAAGAAACAAATGAATTATTAAATTATTTTACTTTATGTAGCGATGGCAGTATTAGTAATGTTGATGGTAAAGAAATCTTAATAGGTGATCCTACTGAGACTGCCCTAGTAAAAGCTAGCTTAGAAAAAGGTTTTACTAAAGAAAAATTGTCACAAGAATATCCAAGATTTAATGAACTGGCATTTGATTCTGATCGTAAAATGATGACCGTTTTTGTAAAACATGAAGGAAAAGTTCTTTCAATTACTAAAGGAGGACCAGATGTTATTTTTAGTCGTTGTAAAGATCTTGATTTAGATGAAGTTACTAAAGTAAATGAGGCAATGTCTAACGAAGCACTTCGTGTGTTAGCTTTAGGAATTCGTTATTGGCAAGAAGAACCAGGTGAAATTACTAGCGAGTTAGTTGAAAATAATTTAACATTTATTGGAATGGTAGGAATGATTGATCCTCCTCGCCAAGAAGCTAAACAGGCTATAGCTGAGGCTAAAAAAGCTGGAGTTAGAACGATTATGATTACTGGTGATCATGTAATTACAGCAAGTGCAATTGCTCGAAATTTAGGTATTTTAGAATCAAATCAAAAAGCTGTTATGGGTAGTGAACTAGAAAAGATGTCAGATGTGCAGTTAGCTGATCATATCGAAGAATATTCAGTGTATGCCAGAGTTGCTCCTGAACATAAAGTTAGAATTGTTAAAGCATGGAAATCTAAAGGTAAAATTGTTGCTATGACAGGTGATGGGGTTAATGATTCACCAGCTTTAAAGACAGCTGATATTGGTTGTGCTATGGGAATTACTGGTACTGATGTTGCTAAAGGGGCAGCTAGTATGATTTTAACAGATGATAATTTTGCTACTATTATTACTTCAATTAAAGAAGGGCGTGGGATATTTGATAATATTAAAAAAGATGTTCAGTTCTTATTATCAAGTAATATAGGTGAGGTAATTACTATTTTTGGTGCTTCTGTTATTTCGTTAATTACATCATTTGATTTCGGGGTACCACTATTACCAATTCATTTATTGTGGGTTAATTTAATTACTGATAGTTTACCTGCTTTTGCATTAGGAATGGAACCTACAGAACCCGATGTAATGGAACGCAAACCACGTAAAAAAGATGAAAATTTCTTTTCTGAGGGATTAGGATTTACAATTGCTTGGCAGGGTGTAATGATTGGTGTATTAACATTAATTGCTTATGCAATAGGTAATCAAATGGATCATTTAACAGGGATGACAATGGCATTTATTACTTTATGTGGATGTCAATTAGTACATGCGTTTAATGTTAAGTCTCATCATTCAATTTTAAATAAACGCTTATTTAATAATATTTATTTATGGGGAGCATTAGTGATAGGAATTTTATTACAAGTTATCCTAATTTTAATTCCGCAGTTAAGTTCTATATTTAAACTTCAATGCTTAAATGTTACACAATGGTTGATATGTATAGGATTATGTTTATTAACAGTGGTTATTTGTGAAATTGTTAAGCTATGTCATAGAGGTAAATGATAAGATAAATTCTTGATAAAAAACGATCATTGTAATTAGTGATTGTTTTTTATTAATTTAAAAAGATGCAATGTTTTAAGCGCATAATAGATATGTTAAAATTATAGTAGGAGAAATTAAGTAGAAAAGGCGCTTGTATGACAATGTTGTAGCTGAAGTAACATATAAAATAATTAAAATCTATTTTGCATTTAATAGGAGATTAGAGAACTCTATTCAATTAGAGATAGAATTGCTTGATTTATGTTAATTGGTACAACAATATCAGAATTCATGTGGTTTTAAATTACATGAGTCTTGTAGAATATAGGATGTTTTCATAAAAGATGTCTAAGAAAAGTGTTGATAACCAATCTTGTTTTTTCATGATAATGTGTATTCATTCATGTATTTTCATATTATCAGTATTTATTTTTGACTGTTAATAGTAATATATGATTATAAAAATTTGATTTTTAAAAGTAATCCTCTTAATTATTTTGTAAAAAATAATAGGAGGATTATTGTATGAGTGAAGTAATTGGTTATCAAAATGATTTGGTTAAATTTAATAATGATCTTTTCTTTAAATATCTTCTTTCCAGAGATACTGATGAATCTAAAATGTTAAGAAAGTACATCGTTAAACTTGTTACCAATATCGACTGTAAAAAAATGATTATTAAAAATCCTGAAATCAATCAAAATACTGTTCTTGCTAAAAATATTATTTTAGATATTTGTGCTGTTGATGAAACTGGCAGAATTATTGACATAGAAATGCAGATGGCAGGCAGCTCTAACAGTGAATCAGCAAGATTTCAGTTTTATGGAGC
>NZ_FOIN01000022.1 GCF_900102365.1 Thomasclavelia cocleata
TTACAGGCAGCAATAAATGGTTTAGAAGAAGCAGAAGTAGTAGATAAATCATTATTGGAAGCAATGGTAAATAAAGTATTAGGATTAGAAGAAGATAAATATATTCCATCTACTTGGCAAGCAATGTTACCAGAATTAGAAGCAGCTCAAGAAGTATTAGGAAATGAAAAAGCAACACAGGCAGAAGTAGATGAAGCATGTGATGCATTAACAAGAGCATACTTGAACTTAAGATTAAAACCAAATAAAGATTTATTGGCAGATTTAATCAATAAAGCAAATGGATTAAACAGTGCAAGTTATACAACTAATACATGGGCAGTAGTAGAAAATGAAGTAATAAAAGCACAAGCAGTATTAGAAGATCCAGAAGCTAGCGTTGTGGAAGTAAAAGCAGCAGAAAAAGCTTTAACAAAAGCTCTTGAAGGATTAGAACTAGTAAAAGCTGGAGATACAACAGCAAGTATAAAAACTGGAGATGCAGTAAGTATGATGTATTCATTATTAGGTTTAGCAGTTGCTTCATTAGGATTCTATGAAAATAAAAAAAGAAAACGTGAATAAAATATAATTTTATGTTCTACAAGACCCGTTAATAATGGGTCTTGTTTTTAGGGTTTTATATGTATACATCTGATATTGATTGGTATACTTTTTTTTGTTTTTGGTTTATAATAAATGATGAAAATGGAAATTATTTTGCTTAAATAAACTTTTAGATTTGATTACTTTGTTATTTAAATTAGTGCAACTAAGTTGATTTTAAGTGGTTTTTAATATATTTGATGTGTTGCTTTTTGTTGTTTTAACATTTGCCGATTAGATGGATTGAAAAGTTCATCAGTCTTAAAAAGTAATAGAAAGCAATACATATTTTTTGACAATGGCTATGATAATATATTTTATATCAGCTATGAATTTTTGTGGAAATATCTTCACTTATATAAAGAATATTTGATAAAATAATATTGATTTTAGAGTTTAATCATTAGAGCATTTTTGAGAAAGTTAAGATAGTATGTGTGGATATAGTACCTGCTGGTGACTTCGAAACATATATTTTGCCAGATATTTTCAATAAGTTATGAGTAAATAAATAAAATGCTTGTAAAGACAAAGAACTATGTGTATTTTGGAGATACAGGTGGAAAGGAATGTAAGGTTAATATGAAAAGAATAATTAAATTAGTGATAGTGATGACTTTATGTATGGTGATGATAGGTTGCCAGAGAAAAGAAAAGAATGTTTATACAGAAACATATACATTAAAATATTTTTATGTTGAAGGATGTTCTAATTGTGAATATTTTACTAAAAATGGTCTACCATTAATTAAAGAAGAGTTTGGAGATCATATGAAGATAATAAAATATGATATGGATGATCAAGAAACTGTCGAGGATGTTAAAAGAGCATATAATGAGATAGTTGATAATATCATTGATTTTAATCAGGATGATTATGGTTTTGGACCTTTTTTAGTTCTAGAAGATTATTTTGCACAACTTGGGGTTGATAATGTTGATGATTTTTTGGAAAATTTAATTAAAGCTATTAATGATAAAAAATTAGGTAAACCAAAAGGTAGTGATACATATTATTATTTTAAAGATGGTAAAATCAAGGAGGAATAAAAATGGCAACACCACATAATGAAGCAGCAACTGGTGAAATTGCAAAAACAGTATTGATGCCAGGGGATCCGCTTAGAGCAAAATTTTTAGCAATGACATATTTGGAAGATGCAAAACAGTTTAATAATGTTAGAAATATGTTTGGATATACAGGAAGTTACAAGGGAAAAGAAGTGTCAATAATGGGGTCTGGTATGGGAATGCCTTCAATTGGTATTTATAGTCATGAATTATATAGTCAGTATGGTGTAGAAAATATTATTAGGATTGGTACATGTGGTTCTTTTAAAAAACATGTTCATTTGCGTGATATAATTATTGTTCAGGGATGTTGTACAGATTCAAACTTTGCTTATCAATTTGAATTACCGGGTGTTTATAGTGCTATAAGTGATTATGGTTTATTAGAAAAAGCGGTTGCTCTAGCAAAGGAAAAAAATGTTAATTATCATGTAGGCAATATTTTATCTTCAGATATCTTTTATCATGCTGATAAAAACTCACCAGAAAAATGGGCATCAATGGGATGTTTAGGGGTAGAAATGGAATCATATGCATTATTTGCAACAGCTGCATATTTAAATAAACGAGCTTTAACATTGTTGACTGTTTCTGATTCTTTGGTATCTAAAGAGGAAACAACTCCTGAAGAACGTGAAAAATCTTTTACTGCAATGATGGAAATTGCTCTGGAGATTGCATAGTGAAACAGAAATTTGCTTTTTTTGATTTTGATGATACGTTAATTCATGGTGATTCTGGTAAAGCTTTGTTAGGATATTATTTAAAAAAGTACCCTTTAGCAGTATTTAGACTGCTAAAGGTGCCTATTTTATATTTTTTGTATTTAATTGGGTTGGTTAAATTTCAAACTGTTAAGTCCTCGTGGTTATTTCCGATGGATCGACTGGATGATGATGAATTAAATGATTTTTATCAAGTTTGTTTGGTTCCTAAATACTATCCTAATGTTGTTGCTGAATTAAAAAATAAAAAACAGCAGGGCTATTTAATCTTTATTTGTTCTGCCTCTATTGAAGGGTATCTTCGTTTTTGTAAATTACCAGTTGATGGTATTTTAGGTACAAAGACAGAAATTAAAAATGGAAAATATACTAGTAAAATGATTGGTAAGAATTGTAAAAATGAAGAAAAAGTTTTACGCTTAAATAACATTATTAACGAATTAAATTTAGAAATTGATTATGAAAATTCGTATGCATATTCTGATTCTTTTCATGATATTCCAATGTTAAAAATGGTAAAAAATAGAATTAAAATAAATAAAAAAAATGGAGAGATGACCCCATTTATCATTGAAGAGTAGGTAACTGCTCTTTATTATTTTGTATCTAAATCTACAAATAACAGCATGATGTTGATAATACCAGCAATACCTACTAGAATATAGATTAACATTGATAAGAAACTATCAACACCAAATAATGAATCGACTAGGTTGAAATTAAATAGACCAATCAACCCCCAGTTTATAGCACCAATTATTGTTAATGCTAAGGAAATTTTTTGTATTATATTCATTATTTTCATCCTCCTTATTAAAGTGTATCCAAGATTAATATCTTTATACATATTATTGATATTTAAACATATTTTATTATTGGGGGTGTGATTTTGAAAAAAATTTATATTGGTATTGCAGTAGCAGTTGCATTAGTTATAGCATCGTTAATATTTTTTAAGTTTAAGGATAATTCTTTAGATAAGACGATTGATAAAGTTAAAGCTTATGATAAATATATGCTTACATGTAATATGGAAATGGTAGAGAATGATGAATTGAAAAGTTATTTAGTAAATGTAAGCTATTTAAAAGAAAAGAAGAATGAATATTATAAAGTAGAATTATATGATAAATCCTTAAATCAATCACAAATTATTGTAAAGAATCCTGATGGGGTGTTTGTTTTAACACCTACCTTAAATCAAATTTTTAAGTTTCAAAGTGAATGGCCTAATAATTCCCCTAAACCATATATTTATCAATCTTTAATAGAGTTTTTAGAAAAAGGAGAAGTAGAAAAAATAAAAACAGGTTATCAGGTTAAATCTCAAGTTACTTATCCTAATGACTCAAGAATCGTTAGTCAGGAAATGATTTTTGATAAAACATTAGCACCAAAGCAAGTAACAGTATTGGATAAAGATGATGCAGAAATCATTACAGCAAATTTCACAGATTTTAAAACTGATGTTAAATTAAATCAGGAGAGTTTTGATGAAAAGAAGGTTCTTGAAAAAAGTACTAGTGAGTACTCAAATGTTTCTAGTGAATTACCTTTATATCCAATTGCTTTAATGGGAAGTTCTTTAAATAGTGAAAAGGTATCAACGATTGATGGAACTACAAATCATATTTTAAAGTTTACTGGTGATAAGAATTTTACAGTTGTAGAGACACCAGTAGTAGCAACTGATGAAATTAATATTGAAGTAGTAACTGGTGAGGTAATAGATCTTGTTGATGGTGTAGCGTTTTATAATGAAGGTCAATTAATGATGATGAAATCTGGTATTTTATGTAAAGTCTATTCTGAAGATTTAAGTAAAGATGAAATGGTTAGTGTTATTAGTAGTATGCAAACATCTAGTTTGAAATAGAGGCGTTGCCTCTACTTACATATTTATCAAAATAATAAAGGAGATAATTGAAATATTATATTGATTGGATTATACTATGACAGTATGGAGGGTTAGTATGAGTTTATATCGTGATACATATGCAGTAGTTAATTTGAAGTATTTAAAACAAAATGTTGAAATGATCTATCAAAAATTTAAACGACCTTTAATGGCGGTGATAAAAGCAGATGCTTATGGTCATGGTTATAAAGAAGTTGCTAGTTATATAAAAGATTTAGATTATATAGAAATGTTTGCTGTTGCGACATTACCTGAAGCGATTGAATTAAGGGAATTAGGAATAAAAAAAGGAATTTTAATTTTGGGAGCTGTACCAACAACTAAAGAAGAAATAGAACTGGCAATCAGTTATGATGTTTCTTTAACAATGATTTCTTTGGAATATATGCATCTTTTACAAACATTAATTGATGATGAACCATTAAAAATTCATATAAAAATAGATACAGGGATGCATCGAATAGGTTTGACTAGAAAAGAAGAGTTAGAAGAAATGCTAGAAACAATTGATTGTACAAAATTTATTTTAGAAGGGGTTTTTACTCATTATGCTACAGCTGATGGAGAAATAGAGGCTTTTGAAAAACAGCAGACTATGTTTTATGATTTAGTTGATTATCATAAATTTAAGTATATTCATTGCTGTAATAGTGCAGCAATGGCATATCATGAAGATACTGGATCTAATCTAGGGAGAATTGGGATTGTTATGTATGGTATAGATCCAGCTGGTAATGAATCTAAAGAGTATAAACAAGCTATGTCATTATATACAAAAGTTTCAATGGTAAAAAAAATCAAAGCAGGTCAAAGAGTTGGTTATGGTTTAACTTATACAGCTGATCAAGATGAATATATTGCTACTTTACCAATTGGTTATGCAGATGGAATAATTAGAAAAAATCAAGGACGTAAAGTCTATATTAATGGCTCTTATTTTGAGATTGTTGGCAGAGTTTGTATGGATCAAATGATGGTAAGGGTTGATGAGAATATCAAAGCTGGAGATAAAGTAGAAATTTTTGGTGAGCATGTTAGTTTAGCGAGTATGGCAAAAGAGCTGGATACTATTTCTTATGAGATAATTTGTTTAATTTCGAAAAGGGTGGAACGTATATATATAAAATAAAAAATCAGCATTTAGCTGATTTTTTATTTGAATAATTGAGCAAGTCGATAATATGATAATGCTCCTGTTTTAGTTGTAGATATTTTTCCGTCTTTATAGACTATTGTTTGTGGCACTGTTCCATTAGTGATATCAAGATCTTTTTCTAACCAAGTAGTGTAATCACTATCATTAGAAACGTCTACATAGTATAAAGACTCGCTACGATTTTTTTCTAAAAATGTAGTCATAGTATCTTGATAAGATAATGTAGCATTATCATTTTTATTACCAATTACTACTACAAAACTATCTTTATCTTTTACTTTTTCTACAAGTGCATTTTGGGTAATTGTTGTAAATTCAACATGAGTGATTTTTCGATAAATAAATAACCCTAAAAATACTACGATTACAATCCCAAAGATGCTAATTTCTCTCCATAATTTTTTTACTTTTTCCATAATTAGCCTCCATAACAGTACCATTATATAATACCAAAAAAAATACCTAAAAACAACATTTAATAAGAGGATATCAGCTAATCACATAATATTTTTTATAAATTGACAAAAAAAGAGAGTTATCTCTTTATTGTTTATGCTTTAAAGCGTAATTCCATGTATCTCGACACATGTCTTCAATTCCCTTTGTTGCAACCCAATCAAGCTCTTTTTTTGCACGAGCAGGATCTGCGTAACATGTTGCAATATCTCCAGGACGACGTTCTTTTATCACATAATTAATTTTTACATGATTTACCTTTTCAAATGTTTTTACAAGATCAAGGACACTATATCCAGTTCCAGTACCAAGGTTGCAAATATGAACACCAGGTTTTGAATAATGTTTGATTGCTTTAACATGACCAATAGCTAGATCAACAACATGAATATAATCACGAACTCCTGTTCCGTCATGTGTATCATAGTCATCACCAAAAACACCTAAGCATTCTAATTCACCAGTCGCAACTTTCATAATATAAGGCATTAGATTGTTTGGAATTCCTTTTGGATCTTCACCAATCAAGCCTGATTCATGAGCACCGATTGGATTAAAATAACGAAGCAAAGTTACAGACATTTCAGGGCATGCATGTTGAACATCGCTTAAAATTCTTTCCATCATTGCTTTACTTGTTCCATATGGATTGGTAGTTTCTCCTAATTTACAATCTTCTGTGATAGGAACAACATCTGGATCGCCATAAACAGTAGCGCTTGATGAAAAAACAATTTGATTAACATGGTATTTTTTCATCATTTTACTAACAATTAATGTTGTAGTCAGGTTATTGGTATAATATTCAATTGGTTTTTCAACAGATTCACCAACAGCTTTAAATGCTGCACAATGAATGACAGCATCTATTTTATTTTCTTTAAATACAGACTCAGTTTTAGCTTCATTTAAAATATTAAATTCATAAAATTTTACTTCTTTTCCAGTAATTTCTTTAATATATCCTAAAACTTCAGGTTTTGAATTAGAAAAATCATCAATTACGATTACATCATAACCTGCATTTAATAATTCAACACAAACATGGCTTCCAATATAGCCAGCTCCACCGCATACAAGTACATTCATTATATTTTCCTCCTAATATATGTTTTATAATAACACTTTTAACTTATAAATTAAAGATTATATCTCTTAATTTTATATGAAAATAACTGGGAATTAAATTATTACCCAGTTATATATTTTATTATTTACTAATAACTTTTTTAACAATATTATCAGGTGCAAACTCATAATCTAAAAATTCCATTTCAAAAAAACCTTGTCCTTGGGTAATGGAACGTAGATCAACTGCATAATTCATAACTTCGTTCATTGGAGCTTCTGCGACAATTTTGATTAATCCATCATCAAGAACATCACTGCCAATTACTCGTGCTCTTTTTGTATTAAAGTTACTCATTATATCTCCAGTATATTGTTCATCTACAATTACTTTCATTTTCATATAGGGTTCAAGTAAAACAGGATTTGCTTTAGGTATAGCCTCTTTAAAGCACATTGTTGTAGCGGTTTTAAAAGCCATTTCAGATGAATCAACATTATGATAGGAACCATCGATTAAAGTTGCTTTAATTCCCAGAACTGGATATCCAGCTAAAATGCCGCTTTTAACACTTTCGATTAATCCTTTTTCAACAGCTGGAAAATATGATTTAGGAACTGCACCTCCAAATATTTTTTCTTCAAATACATAAGGTTGACTATAATCATAGGTTGGTTCAAATGTGATCTCTACTTCACCAAATTGGCCATGACCACCAGATTGTTTTTTGAAACGTGTTCTTTGGGTAACTGTTTTTTTAATGGTTTCACGGTATGGGATTTTAATTTCTTCTAAAGCTGCTTCAACTTTGAATTTATTTTTTAATTTTGATAGTAAGACATCTAAATGAATATCACCAATACCATAGATGCATTGTTGCTTAGTTTCTGGGTTAGGTTTAAATTGTAGTGTAGAGTCTTCTTCTAATAATTTGTTTATTGCATTAGTAATTTTTTCTTCATTACTTTTACCAACTGGAGTAATTGCTTTACCATAATATGGTGTTGAAAAATTTATTTCTGGTATAATAATTTGATATCCTGCAGTACACAAAGTATCGTTAGTTTTAGATGTGTTTAGTTTAGTGACAGCACCAATATCGCCAGCGTGTAAACAATTGACTTCAATTAATTCTTTACCACAAGGTCGATATAATTTAGTGATTCTTTCACTTTCTTTTCTTTTAACATTATAAATAGAAGAACCACTATAAATAGTACCAGTAATAACTTTAAATAAAGATGTTCTTCCAACAAAAGGATCAGCAATAGTTTTAAAGATAAAAATACTAGTAGGTAAACTTTCGTCATATCCGATGATTTCTTCTTCGTGTTTATCTACATTTTCAACAATCAAAGAATTACTCATATCACCAGCCGCACTAAAGAAAGCGACCATAGAATTTAAAATTATTTGAATTCCAATTTGATCAGTTCCACATAGAACAGGAATTAATGTTTTTTCTATAACACCTTTACGTAATGCCCAAGATATTTCTTCTTTAGTAAAAGCTTCTTCATTAATATATTTTTCTAATAGTTCATCACTTGTGTTTGCAACTGCTTCATCAATCATATCTTTAATAGGTTGAATTTCGCTCATTAATTCTTTTGGTATTTCTATAGGTTTAGTTTGATTTCCTTCAAAAATACGTCCCTCCATTTTTGCTACATTGATATATCCAACCATCTTATTATTATCCATAATTGGGACTTGAATAGGGGCTATAGCTTTTCCGTAAGTATCTTTTAATTCTTGTAATTTTGTTGAATAATTATTATTAGGATTGTCCAAACCATTAATATAAATGATTTTTGCTTTATCTTTTGCCTTAAACATTGCTTGTTTTGTTCCTGCGTTGATACCCGATGATGATGGAACAATAATTAAAGCTGATTCACACACAGCTAAAGCAGCTTCACATTCTCCTGTAAAGTCAAATATACCAGGGACATCAATTAAGTTGATTTTACAATTATTCCATTCAACAGGAATAATGGATAAATTGACAGAAGATTTACGAATAATTTCTTCAATACTATGATCGCTTAAAGTGTTTCCTTCGCTAACATTTCCAGTTCGGTTAAGCAGTCCACTACGATAAGCCATAGCTTCGACAATACTTGTTTTACCACAACCAGAATGTCCTAATACTGCAACATTTCCAATTTCGTTTGCATGATAAGTTCTCATTAAAATAACCACCTTTCTATAAGTGAACTTCTTTCTTTTATTTTATCATATATAAATAAAAATTAGGATCGATTTAGTAATAAAAAGATAACGCTTACATTTGTTTTGAAGAAATTTCAAAAAAATTTTTTTAGTATTGATTAATTAAGGGAATTATGATAATATATTGCTTGCTTGAGTCGAGGGATGTAAAAATTAATATCGACATTAGTTAGAAAAGTAAAAAAAGTGTTGACTTTTGTTTAGTGAAATGATACACTTACAAAGTAACGTTTATGGAGGTTTAGCTCAGTTGGGAGAGCATCTGCCTTACAAGCAGAGGGTCAGCGGTTCGAGTCCGTTAACCTCCACCATTAAAAATAAATATGCCGGCTTAGCTCAATTGGTAGAGCAACTGACTTGTAATCAGTAGGTTGAGGGTTCAAGTCCTTTAGCCGGCACCATGATGGAGGAGTAGCGAAGTGGCTAAACGCGGCTGACTGTAACTCAGTTCCTTTGGTTCGGTGGTTCGAATCCGCCCTCCTCCACCAGCTATTATTGGGGTATAGCCAAGCGGTAAGGCAACAGACTTTGACTCTGTCATCTCCCTGGTTCGAATCCAGGTACCCCAGCCAAATATATAACGACCCGCTAGCTCAGCCGGTAGAGCATCTGACTTTTAATCAGAGGGTCAGGCGTTCGAATCGCCTGCGGGTCACCATTTTCAAGAAAATATTTGCCCAGGTGGCGAAACTGGTAGACGCACAGGACTTAAAATCCTGCGGACCTTAAAATCCGTGCCGGTTCGATTCCGGCCCTGGGCACCATTTTCGCGGGTGTAGTTCAATGGTAGAACTTCAGCCTTCCAAGCTGACTACGTGGGTTCGATTCCCATCACCCGCTCCATTTTGTAAATGTAGTGATAACACTTATAATAAATAGGTTGTAACGATTAAAGAATTTATTCTTTAGATGTTGCAACTTTTTTTGTTGGAGAAATAAAACTAATTTTGTTTAATTAATATTTATGATGTAAAAATGATGCAAATAAATAGTATAATAATAAGGGTGATAATGATGAATAAAATATTAATTGTTGAGGACGAAAAAGCAATAAATGAATTAATAAGAATTAGTTTAACTGATGCAGGTTATTTATGTAGGTGTGCATATGATGGTATGCAGGGTGCAGATTTAATTGAGGGTGAATCATTTGATTTGGTTTTGTTGGATATTATGTTACCAAAAGTAAATGGATATGAGTTAATGGAGTATATCCGACCATTAAATATACCAGTTATATTTTTAACTGCAAAAGCTGATGTCAATGATCGTGTCAAAGGTTTAAAAATGGGTGCAGAAGATTATATTGTTAAACCGTTTGAAATTATTGAGCTTTTAGCAAGGGTAGAAACAGTGCTTAGAAGATATGATAAAATATCACATTACTTATCAGTTTATGATGTTAGTGTTGATACTTTGTCGCGGGTAGTAAAAAAAGATGGTAAAATTGTAAATTTAACAGTTAAAGAATATGATTTGCTAGTCCTTTTTTTACAAAATAAAAATATAGCTTTGTTTAGAGATCGAATCTACGAATTAGTTTGGAAGGAAAGTTATCGTGGTGATAGTCGGACTGTGGATTTACATGTTCAGCGAATGCGAAAGAAAGTAGGTTTGGAAGATAAGATTGTTTCGGTGTATAAAATAGGGTATCGTTTGGAGGTGGATGAGTGAAATTTTTTTGGAAACTTTATTTAACGATAATGTTGACAGTTGTAACGTGTTTTAGTGTAGGTGGGTATTTGTTAATAGAAACAGGTTTTAAATCATCTTTACAAAGAGAGATTGAAATGGCATACCAGGAAAATGATATTCTTTTTTCATCTTTTATAAATGAAATATTTACTCTGATAGATGGTTATGTAGATGCTAAATATAGTGATTCTGAGAGATTTAGTATTATTCAAAATTCGGCTACAACTTTAAGGATTCAAACTTTTAATGGTAGTATTTCGTTTTGTTTGCGTGATAAAAGAGGTAAAATGCTCTACCAAAATGGTGGTTTTTCTGATGATGTAAGTTTGATTAAAGAAATTAAATCTGGAACTAGAGGTTATAAAATAATAAAAAATAATAATAAGTATAAGGTACATACTTTAAGAAAATTAGAGTTAGGGATTGAAGGTATAGATATGTATCTTGAGAATTCTCGTGATATTTCTTCTTTGTTTAATGATCGTAAAGATCAATATCAAACTTTTATATATTGTATAGGGTTGTTGTCTCTTATAGGAGCAGTGGTTATTTTTATTGTAACTAGATGGTTAGTGAAGCCGATAAAAAAATTATCTCAAGCAACTAAGCGGATTATTGCTGAAGGCTTAGATAATGAAATTGTTGTTACTAGTGATGATGAAATTGGTCAATTTACTAAAGATTTTAATACTATGACTAAACGTTTAATGGTATCAATGGATAAATTACAAGAAGCATTAAATCGTCAAGAAATATTTGTTGGTAATTTTGCTCATGAATTAAAGACGCCGCTAACTTCAATGATTGGTTATGGAGATATGCTTAGAAGTAAAAAACTTAGTGAAGAGCAAATTATTAGTTATTCAGATTTAATAGTACAAGAGGGAAAACGTTTAGAAGTTATGTCGATGAAATTGATGGAATTAATTGTTTTAAAAAAACAGGATTTTGAAATGGTAGAAACTAATATTGTTGATTTTTTTGATGAAATTAAGGCAATTGTTGCACCTATTATGAGAAATTCGAAAATTGATTTTAAGGTTTCGGTTGAACATGACGTTGTTTTAATAGAAAATGATTTGATGAAAACGGTTTGTTTAAATTTGCTTGATAATGCTAGAAAAGCTGTAATTGATAATGGAATAATTGAATTTATGGGAGTAAAAGATATTGATGGTTATCGTATTGTGATTAAAGATAATGGCTGTGGAATAGATGCTAAGGAAATTGATAAAATTAAAGAAGCTTTTTATATGGTTGATAAATCACGTTCGCGAAGTGCAGGGGGAGCTGGATTAGGTTTAGCGATTTGTGAACAGATAATAAAATTACATCATGGTAAGATGATAATTGAGAGTATAAAAAATCAAGGTACGATAGTAACTGTTTTGCTTAAAGGTGGTGAATCTGTTGCAAAGAATTAAAGTATTATTTACTGGAATTGGTGCAATGTTGTTATTGGTAATCATTGCTATATCACCAGTTTTATTATCTAAATGGAATGATAGCAGAATACTTGCTCAAGTCATAGTGGAAAAAATTAATGAAAAAGATATTTTATCTATGCATACAAGTAAATTAAGTACGGAAGAAAAAATAAAGTTATTATATGATTATAATTCAGAAATTCAAAATTATGTTTGTATTAAACAACTGATAAAATCAAAAGAGGATTATAATAAAATAAGAGAAAATATTGTACAAGAAATAAAAGAATTGCAGAACCTGCAAATCATACCGATTGTTGATTTAGATGAAACTTATGAAAATAATACATTTAATACAGTAACTTATGCTAAGGCTACTGATCCTGAAAGTTGTGTTGTTTTGATACAGGCAACATTTATCAGTGAAGAGGGTTATCTAGAAATATGGATTGATGGAAATGATAATAAAATTTATAAATATCATTTTATTAATTATGTTTTTAAAAAAGAGAATATAAAATCAGGGGCTGCATTAAGTAAAAAAGGTATAGTTGCTTATGGAGTGGATTATTTAGGATTATCAAAGGATGAAGTGTTTGAACATTGTACAATTGAAAAAGATATTGACCATACTTATGCTGGAATTATTTATTTATGATGCAACTTTGATGTAAAAATGTAACTAATTATATGCTTCCTTATTGTATTGTTTAAATATGGAGGTAGAAAGATGAAAAAGAAAATAATGGTTGCTATTGTGTTGATTGTTGGTTATGGATTAGGATTGAATTATGTAATAGAGCAAAAAAGTGTTGAAAGTCAGGAGAATGTTAAAAATGAAGTTACAAAGGCAAGTATAACTGAGGATAAAAATAATGAAATAATTAATGATGAATTATTAACATTGGTTAATTATAAAAATAAAGTACCAGATAATTGGCAGGTAAATTTGGTGTCTTTAAATGATCAACAGTCAGTTGACCAACGGGCTTACCAAGCTTTGCAGGAAATGTTAGATGATGCTAAAAAAGAGGGGATGAAAATAATTGTTTGTTCATCATATCGTACATATGATAAACAAAAGCAGCTTTTTATAAATAAGATTGGTGAATATTTAAAAAAAGGTTATTCGTATAATGAAGCTCAAGAAGCAGCGAGTATGTGGGTGGCAAAACCAAACACAAGTGAACATCAATTAGGGTTAGCAGTTGATTTGGTTTCTTATAATAATCAGCGGTTAGATAAAAGTCAAGAAAAAACTAAAGAACAGCGCTGGCTGATGGAAAATTGTCATCGATATGGTTTTATTTTACGTTATCCATCAGACAAAAGTAGTATTACTGGAATTAATTATGAACCATGGCATTATCGGTATGTAGGAAAAGCTCATGCTAAAAAAATTACTAGACAGGGGATTTGTTTGGAAGAATATTTAGATAATCTAAAAAATAGCTAAAAGTTTATATAAAATTCATATCTGTGTATAATATTATATACACGAGGTGAAAAAATGACTAAGAGATTTGAATTTAATGATAGTGATTTGGAGATAGAAAATAATGAAGTAAAAATTGATGATATTGAAACTGACAGAATAATAAAGAAAGATAAACAGCGTCCAAGAATAAAGAAAAAGAAGGTTACAAAAACCAAACATAAAACAACGGTAAAAAAAGAGAAACAAGGACGTTCTGTTTTTACAACGATTCTATTATTTTTATTGATTTTAGTTATTATTATAGGAATTTGTGTGGGTGGATATTTTGCCTATGAATATTATCAAGATCAACAAAAACAAATTGATAATCTTCAAAATCAGCTTGATGATTCAAAGAAAGATGATAATGATTATAAAGAAGACAAAAATAATATAGATAATAATGATTCAAAAAAAGAATTAGAAAGTGATAATAAATCTAATGATGGTGATGAACTAGATGATAGTATAATACCAGACAATTCTTCTGAGGATAATAATATCCCAGAAGATAATGAATACGAAGTTAATGAATAAAAATACCGTTAATGGTATTTTTATTTGTATTATTTTTAATGTGAAAAGAAAATGTTTGAAAAAATTTAAAAATTAATAAAAAAGTCTTGCAATAGTATCTATAAAATGTTATTATAGTTGAGCAGTAGTCATTAAGGGCACTGTTAAAAAGAAGCGGGTGTAGTTCAATGGTAGAACTTCAGCCTTCCAAGCTGACTACGTGGGTTCGATTCCCATCACCCGCTCCATTGCTTGAATAGCTCAGTTGGTAGAGCAATCGGCTGTTAACCGATCGGTCGTAGGTTCGAGTCCTACTTCAAGCGCCATGGCCTGTTGGAGAAACGGTTAACTCACATGCCTTTCACGCATGCATTCACGGGTTCGAATCCCGTACAGGTCACCATTTTAAACTGATCCAGGAATTATTCCTGGTTTTTTTGTGTTATAAAAATGTTACTAACAATTTTTTGTTAGTAACATTTGGGTAACTCCAATACAGTGGTTATTTAGGTTTCCTGCAATGTAATTTAGTAATTTTGCTTCTTTTTCAGAATAAGTTTTCTTATATCCATTGATATGAAACATTCGATAAGAATTTTCTATATAATTTAATATCCAAAGTAGTGATTCTTTAAAATTGCCATGAAATACTGGTTTTTGGAGTAAAGGGTAAAAACTAGTATTATTTATTTCTTGATAAAAATGATCAAGAAAAGTAGCATTGTTTTTACAATCAGCTGAAAAATTATGCAATCTAGTTTTAATGTCTTTATTTGGAGCAATGGAAATTATTAAGTCATAATTAGCTGCAAGGAATAGTTGATTATACATTAAGTTTTCTATAATTGAAGTATTCATTTTATCACCTGTTACAGTTTATGCACATTTATTAAAAAAATGAAAACTATTATTTTTTACTATTTGTATGCTTAATTTTTTGAGAAAGTTTAGATGTTGTTAAATTTCAAAAATGTTTGCTTTTATAGGGGATTTGTTAAAATCCTTGATTAGAAATATTAGTTGTAAATATTTTATTACAGTTATATTGATATAGTGAATTTTAGGAGTGTGACTTTTTTTTGGGATTTCTTTAATATAATTGCTTACAATAGTAGTAAGATACACTTTGATTGGAAATGGTTTTAATAAACGTATTATTAACTTTAGTGGTAGATTCTAATAATTTTTAGAATCTGCTTATAGATAATAACTAATTGTTTTCAAGGTTTAAAAATGTTGAGGTTTATTAGTGATATTTAGGATTAATTAAGGTGGGCTAATTACTTAGCTGGTATGCTTTAAATAATATCTTGTTAGAACATTTTTGAAGTGATTGGTATACATCCTAAAACAATTTTAGATGTTTTTTAATTAGCTTTGAGTAAGGAGGGATATTTGCTTTTGTGTAAATGTTTTTGTTATGATATAACTATGATATACTATGTCTGAGGTTAGGTGATAATATGAATGATAAATTAAAGGGGTTTTGTGTTTTATCAGGGAGAATGTTTGTAATAATGAAAATGATGATAGAGGTGAATCTTAATGTCTTATCAAATTATTAAGACTTTTGTGTATGTGGTTTCAGTGATGCTTTCAATGTGGGGATTAAGTTGTTTTAATTTTGATAATATAATTAGAAAGGCTAAAGTAAGAGAATTTTATTTATTTTTTTTAATAGCGTCATTATCTTTAGGATATTTGTTGGGATCGTTTATTTTAGAATTTGCTACAATACATTTTTAACATATTTTAAATTATATCTCATATAATTATGTGAGGTAATTGTATATGAGAGAGATAAGTGTAAAATTAGGAATTGTTATATTAGTTGGGGCTATTTTTTTATCAATGAATTATTATCAAGCTAAAGAAGAAACGATTCAAGGTAAAAAGGAGATTAAAGAAGAGCCAGTTAAAGTTGCAGTGACAATTGATAATAATGTTAATTATGTTGATTTAGATGATTATCTTTTAGGTGTAGTTGCTGGAGAGATGCCTGCTAATTTTGAAACCGAAGCTTTAAAAGCACAAGTAGTAGCTAGTCGAACATTTGTTTATAATCGTAATTTAAGTGTAGATAATACTACTAATAGTCAAGTGTATTTAAGTGAAGATAAGATGAAAGAGAATTGGGGTAACAAATACGATGAATATTATCAAAAAATTAGTACTGCTATTAAAGAAACAAAAAATGAAGTAATGAAATATCAGGGAGATTATATTTCTGCATTGTTTTTTTCATCTAGTAATGGATATACTGAAAATGTAGAAGATTATTTTGAATCAAGTCCTTTACCGTATTTAAGAAGTGTTGATAGTCATTGGGATTTAACAATAGATCCTAAAAATACTCGACAAGTATCTTTTACCAAACAAGAGTTAAAAGAAAAATTTAATTGTCAAGATATAAATTTTAATATTATTGCGTATAAAAAGAGTGGTCGAGTAGCGACTTTGAGTGTTGGTGGTAAAAACTATAGTGGTCGTCAAGTTAGAGAAAAATTAGGTTTATCTTCGAGTTGTTTTACTGTTGAATATGTAAGTAATAAGTATGTATTTACAACCAAAGGTAGTGGTCATGGTGTTGGAATGAGTCAGTATGGAGCACAAGGAATGGCTTTGGAAGGTTCTAATTATAAGGAAATCTTGAATCACTATTATACTAATATTGAAATTGTAAATAATTAGTATAAACCTTGTTTTAGTGGAAACACTACAAATGAGGTGAAACAATGAAATTATTTATGAAGCGTAATAGACGTGTTTTAGTTTTTGGTATGGTAGTAATGTTATTTTTAATTGGAGTTGGTGTGATCCAATTAGTTTTAAATCAATATCAGCCATTTAAAGATACCGCTGTTGTCAAAGTGGAAGATAATAAAGAAGATAAGATTAAAGAGGAAAAACCAACTGTAACGACTGAGAAATTATTAAAGCCTGTTAGTGATGATGTAAAAATTGTAAAAAAATTCTATGATGCATCTTTAAGTGATGCTGAACTGGAAAAAGCATTAGTATATTTTGAAGGGGTTTATCGACCAAATTTAGGTGTGGATTTTTCAAAAGATGGAAAAGCTTTTGAAGTTAAAGCAGCATGTTCAGGTACGGTAACTAAAAAAGATAATGATGCTTTACTTGGTTGGGTTGTAACTATAACTAATGAAAATGGCTTTAGTACTACATATCAGTCATTAAATGAAGTTAGTGTAGAAAAAGATGCAGTTATTAAACAAGGTGATAAGATTGGAATTAGTGGAGAAAATGTTTATGAATCTGAATTAAAATGTCATTTACATTTTGTTTTAGAAAAGGATAATCAGGCGTTAAATCCAGAATCTTATTTTGACCAAGATGTTACAAAAATAGCGGTATAATCAACCAAATGGCAATAATAGAAAAAATTATTGCTATTTGGTTTTATTTCGCTTTTAACCTTGTAAATATCAAAAATCATGGTACAATAGTTAAGAAAAAATAAGGAGGACTAATGATGGCATTATCAAAAGAAATTGGTATCGATTTAGGTACAGCAAATATTTTAATTTATGTCAAAGGTGAAGGCATTGTTGTAAATGAACCTTCTGTAGTAGCGATAGATGATGAAAATAAAAAACCTTTAGCTGTTGGCCAAGAAGCTAAAGATATGTTAGGAAAGACACCAGGAAGAGTAAAAGCAATTCGTCCTTTAAAAGATGGAGTTATTGCAGATTTTAGAATAACAGAAATCTTAATTACTCATTTTATTAATAAATTAAATTTAAAAGGAATTTTTTCTAGACCAACAATTTTAATTTGTTGCCCATCAAATATTACATCAATTGAAAAAAGTGCAATTAAAGATGTAGCTGAAAGATGTGGTGCTAAGCGAGTATTTATTGAAGAAGAACCTAAAGTAGCAGCAGTTGGTGCTGGACTTGAAATTTCAAAACCAACTGGTAATATGGTAATTGATATTGGTGGTGGAACTACTGATATTGCAGTATTGTCTTTAGGTGATATAGTTACAAGTAGTTCGCTTAAAATTGCTGGAGATGTAATGGATGAAGATATTATTAAATTTGTTAAAGATAAATATAAGTTATTGATTGGAGACCGTACTGCAGAACAAATTAAAATGCAAATTGGTACTGCAATTAAAGGGATCAGTGAAGAAATTTTTGAAGTAAGAGGTCGTGATTTAGTAACAGGATTGCCACATACGATTACAATTACTGCAGATGAAACTGAACTAGCTTTAAGAGAAACTTGTCAAACAATTGTAAGAGAAACAAAACATGTATTAGAACAAACGCCTCCAGAATTAGCTGCTGATATTGTGTCAAGAGGAATTTTCTTAACAGGTGGAGGAGCATTATTAAGCGGACTTGATCGCTTGTTGGAAAATGAATTAGGAGTACCAGTATTTGTTGCAGATGATGCTTTAAATTGTGTTGCTAATGGTTGTGGTGTAATGTTAGAAAATACACATTATGTTAAGTAACATGAGAGTTAATAGTCAATGTCATTAAGTTAAGACGACTAAAATTTAACCAGAAGTTATATCAAAATGATATTTTCTTCTGGTTTTTCATTTTTTGTAGCTAATAAAGTGTAATTGATAAGTTGGGTATATAATTAAATTATTTAAAAATAAAATTGTAGGAATAAGAGCTTAATAGTAAATGTTACAACAATGTTGAAAGAACTTAGTGATACTGTAATTTATAATAATCGTTTGGAAAAAAGTATTGGCTGGATTATTTGGATAAAGAGTCTTTGATTTTAGTTTGATTATTTTATTCTTAATATTATTATTATAAAACTAAATAACTTATTTATCTTGTATTTTATTCAAAAATAATTAATAATATACAAGAGATAGGGAGTGAGAAGATGAATCCTAGTTTAATAATGTCGTTTGTTGTCACAATGATGATTACAGCTTTATTGATTCCTGTAGTTATCAGGTTAGGAAAAAGTTTAGGAATTGTGGCACATAAAAATAAACGTACGGTTCATAAAATTGAGGTTCCTCGAATAGGTGGATATGCAATTTACATAAGTTCATTAATGGGAGCGGTGATTTTTCTAAAGACTGATCCCCAAATAAATGCAATTTTAATTGCTGGTTTTTTTGTTTTTTTTATAGGTCTATATGATGATGTTCATGATCTATCGCCTAAAACAAAACTAATAGTAGAATTAGTAGCAGCTTTAATTGTAATTGGTTATGGTGATATATATCTAAAAGGTTTTGATTTTATGCCTAGTAATTGGCCACCAATTATTCCAGCAATCATCACTGTACTATGGATAGTAGGAATAACAAATGCAATAAATTTAATTGATGGTCTTGATGGGTTATCATCAGGTATTTCAATAATAGTTTTATTTACTATATCAATGACTTCTTTAACTAGTGGAAGAACTGATATTGCTTCTTTATCACTGGTTTTAGCAGGAGCGATTATGGGATTTTTATTTTATAATTTTCATCCAGCAAAAGTTTTTTTAGGCGATTGTGGAGCTTTATATATAGGTTTTATGATTTCAGTAATTTCTTTATTAGGATTTGGTTATAATGTCTCTACCTTTTTTACTTTAGGTGCTCCAATTGTTGTTTTAATGGTTCCGATCATGGATACCCTGATAGCAATCATACGTAGAAAAGTTCATCATAAAAAGTTTAGTGAAGCAGATAGGGCGCATTTACATCACAATTTGATGTTTAAATTAAAGCTTGGACATCGAAAGAGTGTAATTGTACTTTATGGTATAACATTTTTGTTTTCATTAACTTCTTATGTATATTTATATGATTCTATATTAGGAACAATAATGTTTATTATTTTAATGTTATTTTTTGAATTATTTGTGGAGTTAACAGGTATGGTTAGTCGAAAATATAAGCCATTACTTACAATAGTTAATATTTTTATTCATAGTGATCATTTACCTAAAATTAAGATTTTAGAAAGATATCGTAACAAAAGAACTAAAAAAAGAGTTATTATTGATAGATTTATTATTTTAGGTTGTCTTTTATTAGTTATAGGTTTCAGTGGAACATATATGCATTTAAATCAAGAGAAACCAGTTATTAAAGAAAAACAGACTACTCCATATATTAAAACAGCATCTAATGAATTATTAGATGAGATTTATACTCGATTAGATAAGGCTTATCAAAATAGGCAATTAAATGAAGAGTGTCAATTAGTTGCATCATATTTTGCTGTTGATTATTTTACTTTAAAAGACAAAGAGGAAAATCAAATAGGAGGATTAGATTATATTTATCCTGATTTACAAAGTGCATTTAGTTCTTTTGCATTAAAATCATTTTATGTTAATAAAGAAGAATATCCAGAATTAGAAGTAGAGGATTATGAAATTATTTCTTTTTCTCCTTCTAAAGTAGTTATAGAAGGGTTAGAGAATAATGAATATTATAATGTGCTTATTTCTTTAAGATATAAGCAAAAAGTTGAATCTTTACCAAATAGTGCAAATATAGTTTTGGTTTTAAATAATGATCGTTTTTATGTGGTGGGTGTTGATAATGCTTAAATATAGAAGAATTTATGAATTAGATGATGAATTATATGATTTTCATTTGCGACAAAAACAATATTATCTATTAGAGGGAACTGTTCCTACAAAAGAATATCTTATTGAGCAGATGGATAATCCTGAGGGTTTTGATGAAAAGGAGCATTATATAAAGAAAATATATTATAATGAAAAAATGGTTGCTTTGATTGATTATCAGATAGGTTATCGTTTTTCGATGAAACATGATAATAGTTGTCTTTGGATTGGTTTATTTTTAGTGGATGAATCTTGGCAGCGAAAGGGAATTGGTAAAGAAATAATGGAGTTTATGATTGATGAGTATAAAGAAACTTGTAGTACTGTTCAGTTAGCTTGTATTAAAGAGAATTTAAAAGGTTTATGTTTTTGGGAAAAATTAGGTTTTAAGGAAATCGATGTTAAAAGGTGTGGGAATTTAGAAGTTAGGGTACTAGAAAAGAGAATTTAAAGATATATTTGATGACTATTCGTCAAAGTATTGATTAAATCATTGAAATTTTAAAAATATTATGTTATTATGTTCTAGCGATGTATCAAAGTATCAATTAGGAGGTATATTATGTTTGGCACTATTTTAAATGTCTTATTAATGATAATATCAATAGCACTTATTATATTATGTCTATTACAAAGTGGTAAATCTGATGGGATTGTTAATGCTTTAACTGGTCAAAATTCAAACTTATTTGCTCAACAAAAAGAACGTGGAGCAGATTTAGTTATGACAAGAATAACAGCTGGTTTAGCAATAGCGTTCTTCATTATTGCCATCATTATTAGAATGTCATAATTAATAGGACTATTGGTCCTATTTTTATTTTGGAATAAAGGGTGGTGAGTAAGTGAAAGAAAAAATTTTAACATTATTGAGTGATGAAAATTATATAGAGCGTTCAATTGATTTAATAGCTAAAAAGATAAATTGTACAAGTAGTGATAAATTTATTAAATTAGTTAAATTAATGAATGAATTAGAAGAAACAGGTGTAGTAGTAAGAAATAAATATAATCATTATTATTTGCCTAATCAGTTTGGTATGGTCTTGGGAACTCTTACTATTAATAAAAAGGGTTTTGGTTTCGTTGCAGTTGAAGACCAAGAAAAAGATATATTTATTGCTCCTGATTCTTTAAAGGATGCTTTTAATAAGGATATTGTATTAGTTGAAATAAATAAATATAGTGAAGTTGAAAGACCTGAGGGTAAAATAATTCGAGTAATAAAGCGTGGTCAAACTAAATTGGTTGGTGAGATTAAAAAAGGTAAACGTGATTATTATGTTGATGTTGATGATCCTAAATTTGATAAGCGAGTTTATGTTGATCATGCTCATTTGCATGGTGCTATGCCAGGTCATAAAGTGTTAGTTGAAATTAAGGTATATAAACCTATATTAAAAGGGGATATCGTAAAGATATTGGGACACAAAAATGATCCAGGAATTGATATTTTATCAATTGTTTATGAACATGGAGCATCAGTTGAATTTCCAAAAGCTGTATATGAACAAATTGAAGAAATTCCTGATACATTAGATGGTATTGATATAGGTGATCGAGTTGATTTGCGTAATGAAGTAGTTGTTACAATTGATGGTGACGATGCTAAAGATTTGGATGATGGTATTTCATTAAAAAGATTAGCTAATGGTAATTATCGTTTAGGAGTTCATATTGCTGATGTATCTTATTATGTAAAGGAAGGTTCGCCATTAGATAAAGAAGCTTTTTCAAGAGGAACATCTATTTATTTGGCAGATCGAGTTATACCAATGTTACCTCATAAATTATCAAATGGTATTTGTTCTTTGAATCCTCATGTTGATCGTTTTACAGTTTCATGTTTTATGGAAGTTGATCAAAATGGAGATGTTATTGAACATGAAATCATACCTGCAATTATTAATTCAACAGAAAGAATGACTTATACTAATGTTAATAAGATATTAGATGGTGACCAAATGTTACAATTACAGTATAGTCATGTTAAGGAATTATTTTTCTTGATGCAGGAATTAGCTTTGATTTTACAAAAAAAGAAAGCTAGGCGTGGAGCAATTGATTTTGATGTTAAAGAAGCAAAGGTTATTGTTAATAACAAAGGTGAAACAACTGATGTAGTTTTAAGAGAGCGTGGAGCTAGTGATCGTATTATTGAAGAATTTATGTTGCTAGCTAATGAAACTGTTGCTGAACACTTTAAGTGGCTTGAACTACCTTTTATTTATCGTGTTCATGAACAACCAAAAACAAAGAAATTAATGCAGTTTTGTTCAATTGCTAAAATTATGGGGTATACTATTAAAGGATCATTAGAAAATATATATCCTAATGAATTAAGCAGTATTATAGAAGCAAGTAAAGATACTCCAGAACATACAATTATATCAACTTTATTATTACGTTGTATGCAAAAAGCACGTTATGATGAACAGTGTTTGGGGCATTTTGGGTTAGCTGATGAATTTTATACGCATTTTACTTCGCCGATTAGGCGTTATCCTGATTTAATTGTTCATCGTATGATTAGAAGATATCTTTTTGAAAAAAGGTTAGATAATCAAACAATTAAACATTATCAAGAGATAATGCCAGAGATTGCTCTTCAAAGTTCTAATCAAGAACGTGAAGCAATTGATATTGAGCGTGAAGTTGATGATATGAAAATTGCTGAATATATGGAAAAACATATAGGTGAAGAATTTGAAGGAATTATAAGTTCTATTACCAATTTTGGTTTTTTTGTTGAACTTGATAACACAATAGATGGCTTAGTTCATGTTAGTGATTTAACAGATGATTTTTATTTTTTTGATGAAAAAAATCTTCGCTATATAGGTCAAAGAACAGGTAAAGTGTTTAAAATGTCTGATTGTGTTAAGGTGAGAGTTGCTAGTGCATCAAAAATAGATAAATCAGTAGATTTTGAAATTGTTGGCATGAAATCCAACAAAAAGACACAAAAAACTGTTATAATAAATACACGTAAAGATGATAAAAGAAAAAAAGGTCATTCTAAGCGTAGACGAAAACATGATTTTTCACGTTCTAATAAACGAGAAAGAAATGGTAAAGTAAGACATCGAAAAAGTAAATATTAATAATTAAAAGGGGGAATGTGTATGAAGATTATTTCAAACAACAAAAAGGCGTATCATGATTATTTTATTTTAAATACTTATGAGGCTGGTGTTGAGTTAAAAGGGACAGAAATAAAATCAGTTCGTTTAGGAAATGTTAATCTAAAAGATGCTTTTGTTAGAATCAAAGATAATGAAGCATTTATAGAAAATATGCACATTTCTCCTTATAGTCATGGTAATCGTTTTAATCATGAACCATTAAGAACAAGAAAACTTCTTTTACATAAAAAAGAAATATTAAAAATTTCTAATAAATTAAAAGAAGGAGGCTTGACAGTTGTACCAACTAAGCTATACTTTAATACAGGTAGTAAAGTTAAATTAGAAATTGGTCTTGCTCGTGGTAAAAAACTTTATGATAAACGTCAAGATTTAAAAGAAAGGGATTCTAAAAGAGAAATTCAAAAAGCTCTTAAAAATTATTAAACTGGGGGTGTCCTGGGTTCGACAGGTATATGTCTGACCTTAGCTGCAGTCGAAGGCATTCGTTAAATGCACAAATAAATAACTGGAAACAGACAAACTAATTACGCTTTCGCTTAGTCGACATAGACATGAAAGCTGCCACTATTTAGTGTGCCTATAACTAGATAACTGGTATCATAAATTTATAGGATAAGAGTATCTAAAGCTTAGGTAGGTATTACGAAAATTTTATAAGCTCGTTAGGTGGAAAATTGCTCATTGATTGTAGCCTAATTAAATTAGTTCAATGAGATAAACTGTAGACGCTTTGGAGGGATTATGCTTGGACAGGGGTTCGATTCCCCTCACCTCCACCAATAAACCAATTGACCGAATAGATTGGATATCTATTCGTTTTTTTTATATAGAAAGGGTGTGTTTTTCATGAATTATATTTTAAAACAATTTGATAATAATTTATTGTATTTTTCATTGGATTATACAAATGATGGATTACAAGTTCATATCAATTCAGTTAATGAGAATATGAAAAATCAAATCCCTTTAGATTTAGAGGTTGATGATAACTCACTAAAACGATGGTTGGAGAAAAGAACTATTCCAAGAAATAGAGCATATGTATCAAACTTTTTATCAAGACTAGGTTTAAACGAAAAAGATACAAAAGGAATTATTGAAATATGTCAAGGATTATCACTTAATGATAGTTATTGGGTCGTTAAAGAAGATTGTACAGATATATTTAGTGATAAAAATCTATATACAAATTCATTTAATACAAATATAGCTTCTATTGCATTTACTGGGTATGGAAGCTATACTAGATCTTCTTTCCGTTCATCACCTGAGTTTACAACCAATGGTATGCTTGCAAAATCATGGCGAAGAATAAAAGGCAAAGTGATGCTTTACAAGTCAGGAACAGAAGGTTTTGCAAACAGTGGATTAGAACCCTATTCGGAATTCTATGCTAGTCAAGTGGCAAGAACAATGGAATTAAATCACATTGATTATAATTTATCTAAATGGAAAGGAAAGCTATGTTCAACTTGTGAGTTATTTACAAGTCAAGATATTTCATTTATTCCTATTGGTAGATTAGTAAAAACCGGAGGCATTGCAGCGGTTATAGAATATTATAAAATTTTAGGAGATAACTATTATCAAGAACTTATAGATATGCTAGTTTTTGATGCTGTTATCTTAAATGAGGATAGACATTTTGGTAATTTTGGATTATTAGTTGATAGTAATATTAATCAAATAATTGCGCCAGCACCAATCTTTGATAATGGATTATCTTTGTTATGCTATGCGATGGACAGTGATTTTAAAGAAATAAATACTTATGTATCTACACGTCTTCCAGCAGCCTATCAAGATTTTATAGGATTTGTTAAACCATTAATGTCAAATAGGCAAAAAGATAAACTTAGAAAATTAATAAATTTTAAGTTTGATAGAAAAACAAGGTATAAATTATCAAATAAACGTTTAAAACAATTAGAAAAAATAATTCAAGAAAGAGTAATATTATTATTAGATTAATAGTATCACTCATTTTTTAATGGGATAACTTGTATCCTAGTGACATCCAAACTGAGCGTTAAATCCAAATTGAAGAAGTGAAATGGATGGTGTTGGAAAAACACCGATAAAATCAAATATTTTTTGAATAAATTAAATATCACTAAAAATTCCTATTTTGATGGATATCACATAAGTAGCACTGATGAGTGAAAATTTTTTAATATATTTTTTATAAAAGATTGATAAACATGATGAAAACTACTAGAAAAGATAAATATAAGAGATAAGCTGGTTTAAATGTGTTTGTTGATATGATTATTTTTTGGAATGTTTAATAAAATATTTAGTCCCTATTATCTTAGCTATATTAAATATAATCAGAGGATTATTGTTATGTAGATGTTTTTGGCATGTTATCTGAAAAGTATGTGTGATATGATGCATAACTTAAAGATGATGATGTTATTAATAATTTATCCTTATAATCAATAACAAAATGAAAATATTTCATTATAATTTCGAATTCTTTTACATTTTGCTACACATCTTTAAATAAAACGTTTTTCTTGTTTTTTTAGATCGGATACACTTTATATTTTAGTGAAAAACAAAAAGATTGTCTTTAAAAACAATCTATATTTTACATTGATTATGAATTGAATTCAATGTCATGTTCTTGTATATAATCAACTGTTTCTTTCAAAAAAGTTAACTTTTCATCCAATAGACTTTGGCAATGTTCGAATATTTTTAAAAGTTCAGTATAATCTTTTTTTGATTGCGCTACATAAAGTGATTCCATGTAATTCTTAGAATAATAATCATCAATCAAAATAAGATCTATATTATTCTCTATACATTGCTTAAGCATAATGAATCTTCCTATACGACCATTTCCATCTTGAAAAGGATGAATATTTTCAAATCTTGCATGAAACTTTACAATATCCTGAAGTGACTTAGATGATGCTTCCCATTTTAAAAGTAGTTCTTCTATTCTTATATCTACTTCCCAAGGCTGGGCTAGTTTTAAATCAACACCAGAAATCATATTGGGTATCTTTTTCCAACATCCTGCAAATCCTCTTTCATGATCAAGTGTTTTATCTTTCAACATACGATGAAGTTCAAGTATTAATTGTTTTGATAATGGTTCGTTTAATGTTTTAATAACAAAATCAAATAATTTAGTAGAGTTGATTGTTTCATATACATCATCAATTTTATGACTACCTTCAATAATATTTTGTTGTAAATATTTTTCTAGGTTTTCTTTTGTAAAAGTACTTCCCTCAAGTTTATTTGAATGATATAGAAATTCTGTCTTGATACTTTCGTATGCAGAATTAGGTGTGCCTTTCAAATACATTATAATTTGGAACTGATAATCATATTTTTTCATCACCTTTCGTTTATTATTATATCATTAAAATTCTATTTGTTTCAATTTATAAAATAGATCTTTATTTTCTATTTATTTCTTTTTTAGTTAATTTTAGGTTGATATCTTGTTTTTACATTTCTTTAATAAAATCCCTAACCTCAGGCTCTACACTTTTCTTATACATATATGATAACGCATTAAATATTTTAGCTTCCAATGTTGTATTTTTTCGCTAGAATAGAATGTAACACTCTTATCTTTGACTGTTGATATTTTGATTTAACTTTGCATGACTTTCTCCTTTTTTGAATATCAAGTTTTATGTATAATTTTTCAAAATTTTCATTAAACAAGAAATAACTGTCAGTTTTTTAGGGGCATAGATAATTAGAAAATTAGGAAAATGTAGTAAATACAAAAGGTAGAAATTAGTGATTATATTATCACAATATTTCTACCTTTATTTGATAACTAAATCTCTAGAGATTTAAAGTAAAATTAATTTTTATCCCAATTTTGTATAAATACTAAGAAATGTGCTTATTACATTTAATTAATAACTAACTAATTAATCATTCAATTTCGCATCATCAATGTAAAAATATTCTAATGATTTTTTACTAGTTTATGCCTTTTTCATTTTTGCAAATCCAACAAAAGATAAAATCATTTGAATTATTATGAATATAAAATAAGGAATAAACATAACTATAGCTACAGCATATAGAATTGCACCAGTAAGAGCAAATCCACGTTTATTCATAAATAAACCTAAACCATTAAATATGACAGCTAAGACTGTACATATCATATGAGGTGTAACTAATGCAGTTGCAATAGCAGCACCAGCCTGTTCAGCACCTTCAGAGCCACCTACAGCTCCACCAAAGTACGCTACTATGTAGATAGCATAGAGAACACCTAGTACAAACGAAACTAAAAGACATTTGTTTAAATTTTTCATAACCCCTCTCCTTTCTTAATTTTATATCAATATCTCATTTTGTAGAACACAACTATGTAATGGGTTGTGTCCATTTTTATAATAACATAAAATCTCATGAGAACAAAATAAAAAGAAGTGAATTTATGTTTTATTTTGTAAAAAAATGGTTGAATGGGATATGAGATTAGTTGATATAATAATGTAAATAGTTTTTTTAGATATAAAGAAGATATGATATAGGTATGCATTTGTAGTAGTTATAAAATAAAGACTGTCTTTAAAAATAGTCTTATATTTTTTGTTTAAAATTTAAAATAGTACTATTTTATAAAAAGAATTTTGACATTTAGCTTATAGTAATTAAAAATAAATATAAGCATAAAATATAATTAGGGGGAACAGATTATGTATGATAAATATGAAACAGGAAAAGTAATTATAGCTGTAAATGAAAAAATTTCTTTTGATGAAATTGAGTTTTATATTAGCGCTGCTTTAGAAAGTATTGAATATGAAAAAATAGAGATTATTTTTAGTTCTAGTATGGTAATGGCAAAAAATGATGCTGAGAATATTATTCTGATTTATTTAAAAGATAAGAATCCAACAACTGTAATTAAAGCTATTGAAAAACTTTCATTGAGTCCATATATAAATTATGCAGAGCCTGATTATTTAGAAGAAATGCATCTAGTATCTAATGATCCACTGTACAAGTATCTTTGGGGAATTCAGAAGGTCAATGCACCTTTGGCATGGAATTATACAACTGGAAGTAGTGAGGTTGTTGTAGGGGTTATTGATACTGGAATTGATTATAATCATCAAGATATAGCACAGAATATGTGGGTTTCACCAAATGCAAATTTATTTTATGGTTGGAATTTTGCTGATAATGATGATAACTCTATTGATACTGATGGACATGGGAGCCATGTAGCAGGAACAATAGGAGCGGTTGGTAATAATGGTATTGGTATTACAGGAGTATGCTGGAATGTCAGAGTGGCATCTTTAAAATTTGGTCTTGATATTGCATCAGCTATTGCAGCGATTGATTTTGCAAATAATTTTAATATTCAAATTCTTAATGCTAGTTGGGGTGGGCGAGCATATTCTTATTCTTTAGAATATGCTATAGAAAATTATAATGGATTATTTATTGCTTCTGCAGGAAATAATGGGACAAATAATGATATTGAACCTATTTATCCTGCTTCTTATGATAGTGATAATATTATATCGGTTGCAGCGACAGATCCATATGATGCATTGGCTCGTTTTTCAAATTATGGAGTAGATAGTGTTGATATAGCTGCTCCAGGAACGGATATATTAAGTCTTGATTTATATGGCGGATATAGTCCGTTAAATGGTACTTCTATGGCAGCTCCACATGTAGCTGGCGCAGCAGCTTTATTGAAATCATATATGCCTAATATTTCTACTTTAAGTTTAAAAAATATTATTTTATCTAGTGTGGATAAAAATTCAAATTTAAATGGTAAAATATCAACAGGTGGTCTACTAAACATAGATGCAATGTTTAGTTTAGCAAAGTATTGGAAATAAAAAGCTGTTTACACTTAATTGATTGTTGCTGGAAAAGAAATTAAGGCTAATAAATCAAAATATTATGGATAACTAGTAATAGTAAAAAAGTATGTACATTAAGTTATACATACTTTTTGTTTGGTTTAAGAATACATTTTATAATTTTGAAAATGCTAAAAAAATTAATATTAAACCACTTAACCAAGATAAGTTAAATGATGTTTTTTTAGCAACCTTAATACCTATATAACTTCCTAAAAAAATAGCAATCATATCTGAAAATAACGAAAAGAATATTACTAAAATATGATTGATATTAGTTAATCCTGCACCAAAACCAATAGACAATCCATCTATAGCGAGAGTTAGTGCTAACAAGGTGGCTTCTTTGTTGGAAAGGTATTTAGAAGTATCAATATCTGCTTTTTCTGGATTAGAGTAAATGTTTATAAAAGTAGTTATTTTTGAATGTTTGAAAAATCTTATTTGTTTAAGATGATTAAAAAAATTTTTTATTTTTTTGTTAAAAAGTTTGATAATACCTAAAGAAAATAATAGAAGAAAAGAAATGAATTTAATTAAATGATTTGATACATATGGTTCAAAAAACTCTCCAAGTAATATAGATATAGCTAAAAAAACACTACAAATTATATTGATGATCATTGCAGATGAAAAGGGGATTTTGATTTTATTAGTTCCATATGCAAGACTAGATATAAATGTATCAATCGACAGTGCCATAACTAATAATAAAGCTTCAATAACAGTATAAACAGTTAACAATATAATCAACCTCCTACATAATAAGATATTCATTTTTTTTAATTGTGTAGATAATATAAAGTAATTATTTCATTTAAAGATTTTTTAATATAATGAATATAGATAAAAGAGGGAACTATAATGTTATAGTAAATTTTAATGCTATTATTATTTTGTAATGATTGGAAAAGAGATGATTGTTGTAACAAAGATAATTATTATTAAGAATATTTTGACTTATGTAACTATTGTAGTAATCAGTAAGAGTCTAAAAATAATAATGTATAGTATAAATAAATAGTTATTGTAATTTTTTCTTATTAATTGACGGATAGATTGATTTCCTTTACAATTAAGATATTGTTTAAATAAGGAGACAATTTATGAATAGAGAAAACTTATCTTCACGCTTAGGATTTATCTTATTATCTGCAGGTTGTGCTATTGGTTTGGGCAATATTTGGCGATTTCCATATATGGTAGGGAAATATGGTGGTGGAGCATTTGTATTAGTGTATTTATTTTTTCTGATTATTTTAGGATTACCAATTATTGTTATGGAATATTCAGTAGGTCGGGCTTCAAAAAAAAGCGTTGCACAAAGCTTTCATGTTTTAGAAAAAAAGGGGCAAAAATGGCATTGGTTTTCATATGTAGCAATGGCTGGGAATTATTTATTAGTAATGTTTTATACCACGATTGCAGGTTGGATGTTAGCTTATTTTGTAAAAATGTTAAATGGTGATTTTATAGGATTAACACCAAAAGAAGTAGGTGATGTTTTTTCATCATTGCAAATTAATCCACAAGCAAGTGTATTTTGGATGGTTTTAATTGTTGTTATTGGTTGTGGTATTTGTGCAGTTGGTTTACAACGAGGGGTAGAAAAGGTTACTAAAGTAATGATGGGTTTATTACTGGCAGTAATGCTTTTATTAGTAGTGAAGTCATTGAGTTTAGATGGAGCGATGAAAGGTGTTGAATTTTATCTTATTCCTGATTTTAATGCTTTAATGGAAAATGGGATTTTTAATGCCATTTATGGTGCTATGGGTCAAGCATTTTTCACTTTAAGTATTGGAATGGGTGGAATGGCTATTTTTGGTAGTTATATTGGTAGAGAACGTTCTTTAACTGGTGAAGGTTTTAGAGTTTTAGCATTAGATACTTTTGTAGCAACAATGGCAGGATTGATTATTTTTCCAGCATGTATGTCATTTGGAGTTGATGCTGGTAGTGGACCAGGGTTAGTTTTTGTAACTTTACCAAATATTTTTAATGTTATGGATAATGGACAAATGTGGGGTACTTTATTTTTTATTTTTATGAATTTTGCAGCTTTATCAACAATTATTGCAGTATTTGAAAATATAGTTTCTTTTTCAATTGATTTATTTCAATGGTCAAGGAAAAAAAGTGTAATCTTAAATTTTATAATTATTGTTATTGGTAGTATTCCTTGTGCAATTGGCTTTAGCATCTTATCTGGTTTCCAGCCTTTAGGTGCTGGAAGTGCAGTATTAGATTTACTTGATTTTCTAGTTTCTAATGTTATAATGCCACTTGGTTCATTAGTATTTTTGTTTTTCTGTACACGTAAAATTGGATGGGGATGGAAAAGTTTTATGTCTGAAGCTAATGCTGGTAAAGGATTGGGTTTTCCTGAAAAGGCCAAGTTTTATGTAAGCTGGATTTTACCTTTAATCGTAATATTCATTTTCTTATTTGGTTTATGGGAAAAGTTATTTATGTAATTTAGAGTTTAATAAATAAAGCGCTCGTTTGAGCGCTTTTTGTATGGATAAGATAAAATATTGTTGATAACTTTAATTATTACTAAAGATGATAAACAATAAAATAATATTTTTTTAAAAAAGTTTTAAATATAGTAGAAATTTATAACTAGATTAAAGTAATAATATATTAGATAAAAACTTTAGAAATGCTATTAATACAATACTGGTTTTTATATTCATAAATTATCGTAATAAAATAGAAAGTAAATTTATTAGGGTATTTGAATTAGTAGAAGAATTAAGGGAAGTTAAAATACAGTGTTGTTAAGGAAATAGTATTATAATATTTATAGGGAGGGTTAATAATGGATTCTGTTTATTTTTTTATCTATTTTTATTTGTTTATTACTGGTAGTTGTGTAGGTAGTTTTGCTAATGCTGTAGTTTGTCGTATTCCAAAGGGAATATCAATTGCTAAGGGGAGAAGTTATTGTGAAAGTTGTCAAACTAGTCTTCAGTGGTATGATTTGATACCTATAATTAGTTATATTTTATTATGGGGTAAATGCCGTTATTGCAAAAAACAGATTTCTTTTAAACATTTCCTATTTGAATGTTTTGGGGGATTATTATTTATGTTAAGTTTTTATTGTTTTGGTTTAACTATTGAGACAGTACTTATGTTTTTTATAATTATGGTATTAACTGTAATTGCGATTATTGATTATCAGACAATGAATATATATTTATCAACTATTTTAACTTTATTTATCTTAGTTATTGTTTATCGATTTTTTATTCAAATAGATTTTATGACATTATTAATTGGGGGATTATGCATCAGTGTACCAATGTTTATTTTTAACCTGATTATACCTTATAGCTTTGGTTTTGGTGATATTGAACTTATGTTTGTTTCAGGATTGCTTTTAGGTTGGAAAAATAATTTATTAGCTGGATTTATTGGAATTATTATAGGAGGAATATATGCAGGTTATTTATTATTAAGACATAAAGTTGAAGCTGATGGACATATTGCATTTGGACCGTTTTTAGTATTAGGAATTATAACATCTCTGTTTTATGGAACAGAAATAATAACATGGTATTTATCATTATTTAATTATTAAATAATATTTTTAAGTAATAAATTATTGAACTAATAAAAAAGTAAGAATTAAATAGTAATTCTTACTTTAATGAAACATATCTTTTTTTATAAAAATTATTGTTGCAATAATACAAGCAATAACTGCCACTAGGGTCGGAAACCACCAATGAGCAATTGGTAGGCCTGTTACATTCATTCCATAAAAACTAAATATAATATTAGGAATAGCCATTACAATAGTAATCACTGTTAATACTTTCATAACAATATTTAAGTTATTAGAAATTACTGAAGCAAAAGCATCCATTGTTCCAGAAAGAATATTTGAGTAAATATTACACATTTCAATAGCCTGATGTATTTCTATTAATACATCTTCTAATAAATCCTGGTCTTCATCATATAGTTTTATTATTTTACCACGCATGATTTTATTTAAAGTAATTTCATCAGTTTTTAGTGAAGTAGAAAAATATACTAATGATTTTTCTAAACCTAGCATTTGAATTAGTTCTTTATTTTGCATTGATTTATGCAAGGTTTGTTCTGTACGTGATGAAATTCGGTCTATTTGACGTAAGTAAATTAAATAACGTTGGGAAATTCTAAGGAGTAAAAGTAATAAAAATCTAGTTTTTAAATTAGTATTTATTCCTTTAACTCGACCTTGACGCATATCATCTATATTTAAGTTTTCATACAAAGAAATTGTTACAACATAACCTTTCATAATAATAATACCTAGTGGTAAAGTAGTATATTGAAGCATATTTTTATCATAACCTTGAGCATTTTCTTCTTCGGCACTAGGATAGTCAATGATTACAAGCCTTTGATTATAGTCTTCATCATAATCAATATGTGAACTTTCTTCAGCATCTAAAGATGATTTTATAAATTCTGGTAAAACACCAATCTTTTCGATTAAAAAATTTTTTTCTTCTTCATTTGGAGCAACTACATTAATCCAGCTTCCTGATTCTGGTTCATCAATTTTTTTTGTTATTGATCCATAAGTTTTATAAAATTCTAACATCTTAGCCTCCATCTCAGGAGACTAATTTATTATGTCTCCTGCATTTTTATTATTTAATTGTTTGATATAAACCTGCTCGGGCTCAGGGGACATAACAACACCTTCTTTCAAGCACAAATTATATCACAGAATAAAGAAGTTTTCTAAAAAATAGTATAATTTTTATTAAATATATTAAAATTACTAAATAAAAAAGAAGAATTTCAATATAGATTAATAATTATTACACTGAATTTCCACTAATTTATGATAAAATTGAAGTATCAAGAAGTAGTAGGGGGAAGAAAAAATATGAATGATAAATTAGATTTATTAATAAATGAAGTAAAAAAAGCAGTATTGGGTAAGGATGATGTAATCAAAAGAACGATTGTTGCTATTCTTGCTGAAGGTCATATTTTATTTGAAGATATTCCTGGGGTAGGTAAAACAAATTTAGCAGTAGCATTTACAAAAGCATTATCATTAAATTATCAACGAGTACAATTAACATCTGATATTTTACCTAGTGATTTATTAGGATATTCAGTTTATGATTTTGATAGTAAAAAAATGAGTTTTAAAAAAGGGCCTGTTTTTACTAATATCTTTTTAGCTGATGAAATAAATCGTACATCAAGTAAAACTCAGTCTGCTTTATTACAAGTAATGGAAGAAGGTATTATTAGTGTGGATGGAAATACTTATCCCACTAGTAAACCATTTATAGTAATAGCTACACAAAATCCTTTTGGTAGTGCAGGAACTCAGATGTTACCAGATTCACAATTAGACCGGTTTATGATGCGGTTATCATTAGGATATCCTGATGAGGTTAGTGAAATTGAAATTATAAATCGTAAAAAGAATAGTAATCCCCTAGATAATATTGAAGCTGTTATAACACCAGAAGAATTGGTTTTGATGCAAAAAGAAATTAAAAGTGTTCATATTGATGAAAGTTTAGTTCGTTATATAGTTCAAGTAGTCCAACAAACTCGAAAACATGAAAAAATTGAACAAGGGGCATCACCTCGAGCTTCAATAGCTTTGACAAAAGCTTCTCAAGCAACAGCTTATTTGTATGGACGTGACTATGTTGTTATTGAGGATATAAATGAAAATCTTTATGAAGTGCTTAATCACCGAATCTTCTTAATTCCTAGTATTAAAAAAAATCGTAAAAGTTTTCAAATCATAATGGAAGAAATTATGATGCGAATTACACCTGTTACATATAAATAGTATGTGGCGATGTCGTTTAGTATATTTATTATTAATTGGATTTGGTGTGTTTTTCTATATTGCTTTTATTGGTTATTTTTCTTATTATTTTTTATTAGTTATATTAGTTTTACCAATTGTTTCTTTCATTTATTTATTATTGACTTGGAAGTTTTTGAAACTAGAATTTGTTGTAGATGATAAAAAAGTAAGACAAAATGAATTAGTAAGTATTTTTGTAAAACGGGATAAGTTTGGTTTAGGGGCTATTAAGTTCAAGATAGATAATAAAAAGTATCTTTTAAGGGGAAATCAAGATAAATTTGATATTTCGTTTAAACATTGTGGTGGTGAAAATTTAATTATTAAGGACTATTATCAATATGATAGTTTAAATCTATTTTGTTTGAAGAAACGTTGTTATTATCAAATTCCAATAACAATTTATCCAAAAAAGATTGATTTTGACTTTAGTGTATATCAACATTTACTTCCTAAAGATGGTGAAGAAGTTTATGCGATAAATCAAAAAGGTGATGATCCAACAGAAATATATGATATTCATAAATATCGAGAAGGAGATTTACTAAAAAATATTCATTGGAAATTAAGTGCAAAATATGACGATGTGTTAGTAAAGGATAATGCATTATCTGTAAGTGAAATAATAAATATTCACTGTGATTTTGATGAAGATGATGATCATAATGATTTAGTCTTTAGTTATTTAGAGGTATTTTGTATTAAGTTATTAGAAAATAAGTATAAGTTTTTGTTATCAAATAAAGAAATTACTAGTATTAAAGAATATGAAGATCAGTTTAAATATTTATTATGGAATAAAGATTATTATCCCGATGTAACTAAACATAATTATGAATTTATTATTAGTTATTATGGGATAAAAAGGATTGAAGGTGGTCACCGATGAAACTGTTAATTTATTTATTAGGTATTATTGGTTCAACTGGTTCTTTAATATACTCATTTGATTTTAATAGTAATCCTAATTTAATTTTCTTTTTCTGCGTTATGATTGGACTAGTTATTTATTTAGGATATACCAATACAAAAAATAAGCGACAGTTTATAATTGGGGGATTAGTAATAGATGGAATCTTATTAATGCTTCCTAATACTCTTGCATGTTTTTCGTATTTGGTTTCAACTGTCGTACATAAATATAATGATGTTTCGGTTTATAATTTTGGTTATGAAAGTATGTTGGATTTTTTTGATAAATCTTTTGTATGTACTTGTACATTTTTATTATTGTTTATTCCAATGTATATATTGGCCTGTGTAGCAATAGAAAAGAATAAATATGGTTTAGGAATCATTGCTCTATTACCTGGAGTATTTATAGAGTTATTATTTACTATTACTCCACCATGGTATTTTATTGGCAGTTTTGTATTATATTTTTTAGTTCTTTTGATTGTATCAATGCAAAAAGGGAAAAATGTAAAGATTCCAATAATTGGAATTTGTCTAGTATCAATGTTTTTTACATATCTGGTCTTTGGAATTGAGACATACCGTTTATCTTCAATAAGTTTGTTTAATCGTTCTAAGTTACCACTTGCTACAGCAGGAAATGTTAAAGAGAATTATAATGTAAATAAACAAGGGGATCGTTATTATCGAAATTCAGTTGACTTTATTATTGATGGAGCTAATGAACTGACAAACTTTAAGATGCGGGGAATTGGTTATGATAAATATGATAATGGTAATTGGAGTGTTATTGAAGATGATCAGAAATATATTTATTGGGTATATCGTAATTTGAACATTCTTGCTGATATTACTAAAGCTAAAAAACAGACTATTACAGTTGAACAGTTAAGTGGTTATAGTTATCGAAATTATACGCCTTATTATTTCACTAATACTGATTTAACATATTATGGTAATTATTTTATGGGTGAAAATCCTCAAAATTTTGAAATGATTATACCTAATGATGATTTTAATTCTTTGTTTGCAAGTGTAAAAGCTGATGAAAAAAAAGAAATCTTATTAGAAATTGGAAAAAGAAATGGAACAGAGGATAGTTTTAAAGAATTACAAACTCGTTTTTATGATAATGATGGGATTCTAACAAGTGTATCAGATGAAGATAGCAAGATCATTGATCAATTTTTATTGCAAAATAATATTGTTTATAATGGTGATGTTTATGATTTGATTAATCAATGTAAAAATGCTTTGGCTAAGCAAACTAGTTATACTTTAAGACCAGGTGATTTACCAGATGATGAAAATTATTTGAATTATTTTCTTAATGTTAATAAAAAAGGATATTGTGTACATTATGCATCATCACTAGCATTGATGTTAAGAAGAAATGGTATCGCATCACGTTTTGTATTAGGATATCAAGCTAATGATAGCAAGAATAAAAAAGGACAATTAATTATTAGAGATCGAAATGAACATGCCTGGATTGAAATATTTGATGAGTATTTGGGATGGATTCCAATTGAAGCAATTGGAAATGGTGTAAGAAATGAAGATAGCACAGTACCTGTTAATCCTATTAATTCAGATAATAATAACCAGACAACTCCAATAATACCAGAAGTTAGTGAAAGAAATGTAATTGAAAATGAAAATGAAAATAGTTCTAAAATTGAAATACCATTTTATGGATATATTATAGGAACAATTATAATTGGCGGAATTATTTTTATCTTACAAGCAGTTATTCGTAAAAAAAGAATGTTTATAAATGCTAAAACAAATAATCAGTTAGTTTGTTATTATTATCATTATTTAAATAAATTAAATGGAGATACTTCTAAAATCAAATCTCTTGCAGATAAAGCTCGGTTTTCAACTCATGATATAACAGATGAAGAACTTAAAAGAGTCACTGATTATTATGATGAACAAATTAAAATCATCTATCATAAAGCAGGTATTTTTAAGAAAATATATTTTAAGTTTATTTTAGCTTATATATAAATAGTACAATATTAGTTAAAGATACAAAAAAGAATAATTAAAAACTTTTAAAGTGTAAAGATGTTGTAGGAAAGTATGATGAGAAGAAAAGATCGTAAAGTAGTTGAAAGTAGATTTAAAGAAATTATATTAGCTTGTTATTGTTGTAGATTAGGATTTAATGATGATGGCAAAATATATATTGTACCTTTAAGCTTTGGATATCATGAAGAAAATAATAAACGAATTTTCTATTTTCATGGAGCAGCAGAGGGTCGAAAAATTGAACTTATTAAAAAAAATAAATATGTAGGGTTTGAACTAGATACAAGTTATAAACTAGTTACATCAAATTTGCCTTGTAATCATTCTGCTTTTTATCGAAGTATAATTGGTAATGGAAAAGTAAGTTTTGTTGAAGATGAAGATGAAAAAAAACTAGCTTTAAGAATGATTATGGAGCATAGTACTGGTAAAAAAGATTGGCAATTTACTGATTCAATGGTTAGTTCTGTATGTGTATTTAAATTAGAAGTTTTGGAGATATCAGGAAAAGAGAATTTATAAGAAATCAAAAATAAATTAATATTTTTGGTTTTTTACTTTTTTATTAATGATTACCATAAATACTTAATAAATATATTAATTTATGATAAAATAAATTTATGAAACCCCTTTCGAATATTGTAAGGGGATAAGATAGAAAGGGGAATAAAGATGAAAAAGGTAAGATTAGAAAAAATATTTATTGGTGTTTTATCAGTAAGTATAATAACTAACACAATAGGATTTTTACAACCTGTAAAATCATTAAATTTTACTAATAATTTAGATATAAGAGAAATTAATGAAGATAGTGTTATGTTTGAACAAGAGTATGCAAAAATAGGTGAACCATTAACCGTTACGAGTAATTTAACTGGAGAATTAAGCTATAAATGGAAGGTTGGAGACAAGTTAGTTTCGAATGCTGTTAGCTATAGCCCAACAGTTAATGATTTAGAAAAGTTTATTAGTGTTGAAATAAGTAATGGAATAAAAACTTTATCAACTAGGACATATTTTAGTCGTTTACCTGTAGTATATATCAATACTGAAAACGGTAGTGATGTAACTAGTAAAGATTATTATATAAATGGTGAAATGAAAATTCAAGGTAATGAACGATATAATCTTGAAACAACAAAATTATATGATGGAAAAATTGAAATTAAAGGACGCGGTAATTCTACTTGGGGATTACCTAAAAAACCATATAAAATAAAATTGGATTCAAAAACTAATTTATTTTCAATGGGAAAAAATAAACATTGGGTTTTATTAGCTAATTATTATGATTCTTCAAGTTTACGTAATACATTGTCTTATGATTTATCGGGGGCTTTAGATATGCCACAAACAGAAACAGTTCATACAGGTGTTGTTTTTAATGGGAAATATGTTGGTATATATCAATTTTGTGAACAAATTCGTGTAGATGAAAAAAGGGTTGATGTTTTAAATTGGGATGATGAAGCAAAAGATTTATCAAAAATTATTGCTACTAAAGAGGGCTTAAATGCAGATGATTTAGAGAGTTATTTAGCAGAAAATTTAAGTTGGACAACTAGTGGAAAATTTAATTATCAGGGTAAAACATATTTTATTTCTAATTATGATTATACAATTCCTAGTATTAATGGTGGTTATTTGTTAGAATTGGATTCTAATTATGATGAAGTTTCTAAGTTTAAAACAAACAGTAATCAACCACTTATGTTTAAATCTCCAGAATTTGCTGTTAGTAACCAAGATATGATGAATTATGTTAAAAATTATATCCAAGCTTATGAAAATGCTGTTATGTCTAAGGATTATCATAGTATGTATGAGGGAAATAATGTTCATTACAGTGAATTGTTTGATATGGATTCATTAGTTGATTATTGGTTAGTTACTGAATTGTTCTTCAATGAAGATGGAATGAAGAAGAGTACATATATGTATAAAGATGTTGATGATAAATTCCATATGGGGCCAATTTGGGATATGGATTGGAGCAGTGGGGCTAGCCAAAGTGCAGCTATTCCAACTGATCAATGGCAAACATTATATTTTCCAGCATATGGCAACTCAAGTGAACCACAATTAAGACAATGGTATCGTTATTTGATAAAGGATCCATACTTTGTTTCATGTGTTAAACAACGTTATGAAGAGGTAAGAAATAATCAAATTGCTGATATGATGGCGAGTATAGAAGATTACCGTGTATATTTAAAAGAGGCTGGTGCTAGTAACTCTGCTATTTGGTATGGTAATACTAATACTAGTGAATATGAAATTAGTAAATTAAAGAGTTGGTTAACAGATCGTCTTGCTTTTATGGATGAACAATTTTCATCACTTTCAAAATTATATGCTTCTCTAGGAGTTAAAGTAGGTAATGAACAATTAATTTTAAAAGATCATAATGGAATTGTTTTACCAGCTGAAAATGATTTCAATGGGATTAGTAATGCTCGTAATTTAATTAAAGTTGAAATGAATGTAACTGATCAAAATACTAAAAAAATTGCTTTATATAGTAATGGTGAGTTAGTTGGAGAAGAACTTGTAGTTGAAGGAAAAGTAATATTTGAATACACATTACCAACTAGTGGTAATTATGTATTACAGGCATATAAACTAGATCAAAATGATAATGTTATTAATAGTAAGGAAATAACTGCTAACTTATTAGTTGAACCAAGTATAACTATGGAGTTAGAATCTATTGAAATAGAATCTTTACCAAACAAGTTAAGTTATTATCAAGGTGAAAAGTTAGACGTAGAGGGATTAGTAGTTAATGCTATATTTAATACTGGGAATAAAATTTCATTGAATCCTGATGAATATACTGTTTCATCATTGACAAATGAGCCAGGATTGCAAACAATTGTAATCAGCTATAATGGAAAAACCATAAGTTTTGATGTTGAGGTAAAAGAACTTGTCTTAGACACATTAACAATAAAAAAATTACCTAATAAAATAGAGTATTATGTAGGTGAAAAACTTGATTTAAGTGGTTTAATAGTTGAAGGTACTTATAATAATGGAAATACAGAAGAAATTACAGATTATACAGTAAGCGAATTAACTGATAAAGTAGGAGAACAAACGATTACAGTAAGTTATCAAGGTAAAGAAATAACATTTACTGTATTAGTATTGGAAAATACTATATCTACAAATAAAGCAGCATTACAAATAGCTGTAGAAATGGCTAGTGCTGTAACAGCAGAAGATTTAGATAAAGTAGTACCAGCAGTAGTAACTGAATTCAATGCTGCATTAGAAGAAGCAAGAGTAATCTTAGCTGATGATAATGCAACACAAGAAGAAGTGGATGCATCATTTGCAAGATTATCAGTAGCAATGCATATGTTAGAATTCTTAAAAGGTGACAAGGCTGAATTACAAGATCTAGTAGATTCAACAGCAGACTTAGCAGCAGAAAAATATACACCTGAAACATGGGCAGTATTAGAAGAAGCATTAACAAATGCAAATACAGTATTAAACAATGAAAATGCAATGCAGGAAGAAGTAGATGGAGCATATGATAATTTA
>NZ_FOIN01000021.1 GCF_900102365.1 Thomasclavelia cocleata
ACAGGATATAAAGATAATAAAAAAGAAGACAAAGTATACATATCAAATTAATTTTACAAGGGCATCGCATATCATAAGAAGGTTTCTAAACAAAAAAACGGGTAAAAAATCACCCGTTGAGAACCTGATAGCCAAAGAAATACTTCCTGTCCGACCAGGAAGAACAAGCACACGTCATGTTTCTGCCAAAAAAGTCGTATGTTTCAACTATAGGTTTGACTAACACACGACTATTATATACCTTTGGAAAAGCAGTTTCAAGACTGTACTTTTTTGTGTACATAAAATAAAGCCATAAGCATAGATTTTTTATATTCTATACTTATGACTTCTTTCTTATCTTCTTAACTTAATGACATTGATTTAGAATAAGCTGTTTTAGCTTCTTTTTTTGTTTTAAAGTCACTTTGATATTTTTGAATTTGTTTACCTGTTAAAGTATCATATCCTAAATTTGCTCTGAAATAATAAGTTCCATTGTCAGCTTTTTTAATGGGGTCTTTTGCCATAATCTCACTCCTTACATACAATGCAAGAAGTGCAATCAGTTTTTATCTGGTAATGTTATTCCTAAAAGTTCTTCTTTTGATGAGGCGAAAAAGTGGTTTGAAAAATTATTATCATCACTTAAACTCGATGGAAAAGATCTTAGTTTCTGTGTTGGGAATCATGATTTATATCATAAACATGGCAATTACCAACATTTATATAAAGAAAGTGATATAGCTGATATCGATAATATTTATCGATATGAAAATATACAATTTTACGAAACAACATTAGAATATTATGAACAATTTTGTGAAAGTTTAAATGTTGAGCCATATATATTTTTTATGAATAGTGATCTTGAGTATAGTTACAGTGTTGGGTATAAAAAAATAACAAGCAATAACGAAGAATTAATACTAACAAGTTTTAATACTGCTCTTTTGTCTTATATGAAAAAAACTATAAGTGAAGATAAGATGTGGATAGGTTTAGAACAGGTAAAATCTTTAATAGGAAATAATATTTTACCAACTAAGGATTGTTTTGCAATTGCAATATTTCATCATCCAAGTAGATATTTATCATCTCATGAATTGTGTTCGTATGATAATAGATAGGCAACTTTACCTTTATTACAAAAAAATGTAGATTTAATTTTATGTGGACACACTGAAACGGGTGATAAACCGATAATAAATAAACAAAAAGATGGTGGAAGTATCTTAACAGGTGGTGCAACATATTATTCCGACAGTCATCCAATTTCGTTTAGTATTATAGAAGTTAAGGAGAAAAAGAAATTTGATGTAGTTAGTTATCAATATAATAGTATATGTGGATGGCACAAATTTGACGAACCAAATATAAGTATACCTGACGAAAATGGCTTTTGTGATAAAAGTACAATGTTTAGTGATTGTAAGTTAGAATTTAATTATGATCAATTGAAAAGAGAGATAGACTTAAAAGTTATGGTAGAAGAACAAAATTCAAGTCATTGTTTAAAAATGAGTAATAAAAAGCATGTGACAAGAAATGTTGATGTTTCAATTGTGTGTAAATCAGATAAAAGCGTTGATTTTAAAATTGAGTTACCCAACAAGAAGAGGAATAATATAGAATCTATTTTAGAGAGGGAAAAAATATATAACTATAGTAATGAATTTGCTGATTCTAAAGATCCATTGAAAAAAATATGTTTGAAAAGTAATGAAAAAATAATTATTAGTGCCGATAATTTATCATGTAGCGATGAGTATGATAATGAAACAATAAACATATTAGAAGAATTAAGGAAAATCGAGAATTATTTTGATGCGAAATTTATTTGTCCAGAGAGTGTTTACCAACTTGATGATAAATATAGGAAAGAACTTATTAACTTTATCGAGAAAGGCTATTCTATAATATCTAGTTTAAGACCAGATAAAATTGAACTTAGTATCAATAATGTTGACACTTTAAAATCAATTTATTCTATGATGAACAAATCCAACTGTACTTATTTATATCGTTTAGAAAAAGAATTACCTATATTATATGATGCAACTTTAGAAGACGAAGATTTAGCATATGTGTTTGGTAAATATTCAGTTAATCTTAATGATTTAAAATTTAAAATTGATACTTTTGTAAAAGGTGATGTTAGATTAGTTGAATTTATCCCGATTTCAACAGCTGATACATATGTGACAAAGTTTGAGCATTTAAAAATAATAGAAGAAAAAGGTGAAAATATGATGGAGATTCCTAATTCATAATAAATGTTTATTGTTAATTACTAAATTAAATTAAAAGAATCAGCTGCATATTAATCAAATTAGATTAATCAGTTGATTCTTTTTATGTGAAATAATATGATAATTGTATAATCACATTATTCTAACTACTTTATAGAATGGAATAGAGAATATCATACCGCTTTGCCGAGCCACTTGATATTCTCCAAAACCATTATTATGATAACATCTATTAGCCAGGTTTTCAATACTGATACTAAATACAATCAGGATTCTTATGACAGCGATATCAGATGCTTAAATTATGCCACTGTTAAATGTCCTAAATGCGGTACTGTTGGTTTTTTTCATAATCATGGCAGATATTTCAGATATCTTTTTAATAACAGTGATGAACTTATCAATGTCCAACGTGTTCGATGTGAAAAATGCCTTTCCACTCATGCTCTTCTTCCTGATGTCATTATTCCATATCGATATTTTTCTGCTCCTCTTCTTTTGAAAACTCTGCTGAACAAAAGCAGAAGTCGTAGGTGTGTTTTTGAAATCAAACAGATCATATAATTCATCTTTGAGTGCATTAGCACCCATATTTCGTAAAAAGTTGACATTGTTCATAAGTAATCCTCCGTTTCGTATACTTATAAACAATTGGCCTATTATTTATTTTAAAAAGATAAATAATAGGCCACACAAATATGTACGAATGTCAATACTTTAAATAAAAAACAAAACAAAAAAGAGGGTTACATTTTATTGTAATCCTCTATAAAGACAATATCTTAACTTAATGACATTGGGGAAACCACTTCTTTTTTTTAACAAAAATTTATTTTTTCAAATTGTATGAAATATATTGTTGAGTTTATAAATAAATGAGATAATTATTGTATGAAGAACTTAAAGAACAAACTAAAGATCTTATTGAAGCTGTTCGAAAAGCACCAGAGTTAGTTAAAGGATTCATTCATAGAGTAATTCATTCAGAAAATAAAAATCCTGCATATCAGCTTCACAAAAAACATGAGCAATCATTATAAAAAATCAAAGTCTTGGAAATAACCAGGACTTTTACTGTATATAGATACTGTATCTTTATATTTTGTATAAAACTATTTGTAAATGCAAAGATTATCTATCATTATGATATAAAATGGTTTATAATTAAAAAGAAAATAAAAATTTACGGACAGGAGATTATTATGGCACGGTATATAGTAAATAATTACTCAGTAGAAAACATAGTTTCTTGGATAAAAAGTGGTGAATTTGCTATTCCAGAGATGCAAAGACCATTTGTGTGGGATTCTACAAAAGTAAGAGATTTGATAGATTCATTATATAAAGGCTATCCAGTTGGATATATTATTATATGGAAAAATCCAGATATTAAATTAAAAGACGGAACTTTAAGTAGTGGAAAGAAAATTGTAATTGATGGACAACAACGTATTACTGCACTAACTGCTGCTATTGCTGGACATGATGTTGTTAATCAAGAATACAAGAAGGTAAGAATTAAGATTTCGTTTAATCCAATAAATGAAATATTTGAAGTTTATAATCCAGCTATTGGAAAAGATAGTAAAATGATTGACGATATTTCAGTTATTTTTGAACCAGGATTTGATAGTTTTAATTTTTCAATTGAGTATTCAAAAGAAAATAATGTAGATCCATCTAAAATAAGTAAATCAATAACCAATCTTCAAGCAATAAAGGCGAATAACATAGGTGTAATTGAATTAGAGCATAGCCTAGATATTGAAACTGTGACCGATATTTTTATAAGAATTAATTCAAAGGGAACAGTGCTATCGCAAGCGGATTTTGCCATGTCTAAAATCTCTTCTAATGAAAAATACGGAGGAGATATTATTCGTAAAACTATAGATTATTTTTGTCATTTAAAGCAAAGACCAATGGATATAGAAACCATCATGGAAAATGATAGAGATTTCTGCAAACTAGATGAATTTGACAAACTAAAATGGATTGCAAGAAATCATGATGATATATATAGTCCTGATTATACTGATGTATTAAGAGTAGCATTTACTTCTCAATTTTTAAGAGGAAAGTTAGCTGACTTAGTTAGTAAATTGTCAGGAAGAAATTTTGAAACTAGAGGTTATGAAGAACAAATATCAGAAGAATCTTATGAAAAACTAAGAAATGGTGTAATGAAATTTGTTAATAAAACAAATTTTGACCGTTTTATAATGATAGTAAAATCTGCGGGCATCATTGATGAATCATTGGTTAGATCGGACAATGCTTTGAATTTTGGGTATGCTTTATACATTTTACTAAGAGATAAAGGGTTTAATGCAGATTATATAGAAACTGTAGTTAGAAAATGGATTGTATTATCGCTTTTAACTGGAAGGTATTCAGGTTCACCAGAATCAATGTTTGATTTTGATATTAAGCGTTTTGATAGCAATGAGCCGATGGAATATTTACATAGTGTTGAATTAGGAGAATTGTCTGATGCTTATTGGGAACATATTTTACCTTCAAGATTAAACACTTCCGTTGCCAGTAGCCCCTATTTTAAATTGTATTTAATGGCTCAAGTAAAGGAAGGAAATCATGGTTTTTTATCAAATCACATAACTGTTCAAGCGTTGATTGAGAATAGAGGGGATATACACCATCTATTTCCTAAAAAATATCTTCAAAAAAATGGATTGGATGCAAGAGGAGAATATAATCAAATCGCAAATTATGCTTATACTCAGTCGGAAATCAACATAAAAATAAAAGACGTAGCTCCACATGTTTATATGAAATGTATTTTAGATCAAATCAAAAATAAAGTGCCTACAATTGGTGGAATAGTTGATATGGTTAATTTAAAAGATAATTTTAAACAAAATTGTATTCCAGATGATTTTTGTAATTATTCAATAGAGAATTATCGAAAATTCTTAGAAGAACGTAGAGTTTTAATGGCTCGTAAAATAAAAGATTTCTATAATGGATTGTAAAAAAGGAGAGTGTTATGAACGTTTGTTACAACAGATTGTTTAAGCTATTAATCGATAAAGGATTAAAGAAAACGGAATTTGCTAAAGAAGTAGGCATTGGTCAAAATACCTTAGCTAAACTTTCAAAGAACGAATATGTATCTATGGAAGTTCTTGTAAAGATATGCAAAGGATTGAAATGCAATATTGAAGATGTAGTAGAAATTGTATGGGAGGATTAGATATGGCGAAGGAAACAAATGCAAATATTGGATTTGAAAAAGAACTGTGGGATGCGGCATGTGTGTTATGGGGGCATATCCCAGCAGCTGATTATAGAAAAGTAATTATAGGATTGATATTTTTACGCTATGTATCCAGTGCTTTTGATAAGCGTTATAAAGAATTAGTTGAAGAAAGTTATGGATTTGAAGAAGACAAAGATGCATATACAGAAGAAAATATTTTCTTCATTCCAGAAGTCGCCAGATGGGATTATATAGCAGTCCATTCCCATGAACCAGAGATTGGTAAATATATTGATGAAGCAATGGAAGCTATTGAAAAGGAAAATACAACTTTAAAAGGTGTATTGCCTAAAAATTATGGAACACCTGATTTAGATAAAACAGTTTTGGGAGATGTGGTAGACTTATTTACTAACAAAATTCATATGGATGGTACCGATCAAGATATGGATTTACTTGGTAGAACATATGAATATTGTATAGCTGAATTTGCGGCTAAAGAAGGTAAGGATGGAGGAGAATTCTATACGCCTTCTAGCATTGTAAAATTATTAGTAGAAATATTAAAACCATATGATAACTGTCGTGTGTATGACCCATGTTGTGGCTCAGGTGGGATGTTTGTTCAATCGGCAAAATTCATTCAAGCTCATAGTGGAAATAGGGATAGTATTTCTGTCTATGGACAAGAAGCAAATCCAGACACATGGAAAATGGCAAAAATTAATATGGCAATTAGAGGAATTGATGCTGATTTTGGACAATATAATGCAGATACATTTACCAATGATTTACATAAAACATTAAAAGCAGATTTTATAATGGCTAATCCTCCATTTAACTGGAAAGGATTAAAAATTGATCAACTAAAAGATGATGTGAGATGGAAATATGGTACTCCTCCAGGTGGAAATGCAAACTTCGCTTGGATTCAACATATGATTTATCATTTAGCACCAAAAGGGAAAATCGGTTTAGTACTAGCTAATGGTGCTTTATCATCACAAACAAGTGGTGAAGGTGAAATTAGAAAGAACATTATAGAAGATGATTTAATCGAAGGTATTGTCGCTTTACCAACACAATTGTTCTACAGCGTTACTATTCCAGTAACATTATGGTTTATTTCTAAAGATAAAAAACAAAAAGGAAAAACAATATTCATTGATGCTCGCAAAATGGGGTACATGGTAGATAGAACACATCGTGATTTCACAGAAGAAGATATCAATAAAATAGCAAAAACATTTGAAGATTTCCAAAATGGAATTGATGTTGATGAAAAAGGTTATTGTGCTGTGTGTTCTATAGAAGATATTAAAAATCAAGATTATATTTTAACTCCAGGAAGATATGTCGGTATTGAAGAGCAAGAAGAAGATGATGAACCATTTGATGAAAAGATGGCTAGATTAACTTCTGAATTATCTGATATGTTTGCCAAATCCCATGAACTTGAAGAGGAAATTCGTAATAAATTGGGGGCGATTGGGTATGAACTTAAGCGATGAAACAACGTACTGGTTGATTTTTGATACAAATGCTCTTTTCCAAGCATATGAAAAGAAAGCGGATTTCACAATCTTTAACTTTAATGCAACATTTGAAAATGTAATTGATATGATTAACCAACTTGATATATATAATCAGGTAACCGTAGCGATCCCAAGTGTTGTTTGGAATGAAATGGAAAAACAGATTATAGCAAAGCATGATGAATTACTTTTAACCTATAAAAATACAATATCAAAGAAACGGTTCCCTGAGTATTCCATACAGGAGAATTCTACAATAAATTATCCAGAGTACATAAAAATTAGAATTGAAGAATATAAGAAAGAAATTTCAGAAAAATTGAATAAAGTTATAGAGATTCCAATTGCTTCTAATAATAGATTTAAAAGCATAGTAAATCGTGCATTCGATAAATTACCTCCTTTTGAAGGAAAAGATAAAAAGTCCGATAAAGGATTTAAAGATGCATTGTTATGGGAAAGTATTTTAGAATTTGCATTAAAGCATCGAAACTCAAAAATTATATACTATTCTAAAGATAATGCTTTTGGAGAATTTCTTTTAAAGGAGTTTACAGAAAACATATCAGATTCTTCACTATTTATATGCAAAAATGAAAGTGAAGTTAAGATACAATTAGAAGAGTGGGCGCTAGAAATCGATAAATATTCCTATCAACCAATTGAAGATTTTGATGAAAATAAGGAAATTATCGATTGGCTAAATTCTGGAGATTTTCTTGTACAAATAATAGAACGAGATTATGGTTTTGTTGAACAAGGGCGTTTAATTACTTCAACAACTGCTCATTTGGTAAGCATTGATAATATTGAATGTTTAAATAAAAATGAAGATTCAAAAGAGTATTATATAGAAACCACTTTAAGAATTGAATACAATTTAAAAGATGGCGGAAACATATCAGAAATCATTAATGCAGGTATTCAAGTTGAAAAATTGGAGGATGTTGTTTTTTCTGTTGAAGATGTATATAGAATAAATGAGGACGAAGATGAAAGTGAGACTTAAATATGAATATAAATCGAACAAAAATGTCTTTAATTGATTATATTGAAATGAATCCGAGAGAAACAATTGCTAAAGGTTGTATAGCTAAGAAAATAGGAATGGACAAACTCCAACCATTTTGTCGAGATATTCTGGAATATGAATTAGCCGAATTTAATGGAGGCTCTAAGTTTCGTAATGGTGATACTATTATGGCTCGAATTACCCCTTGCCTTGAGAACGGGAAAACCGCTATGGTGACTATTTTGGATGAAAATGAGGTGGGTTTCGGTTCAACTGAATACATTGTGTTTAGAGCAAAAAAAGGGTGGACAATTCCTAATTTTGTTTACTACCTTGTTTGCAGTTCGGTTGTACGAGAACCTGCAATAAAGTCAATGGTTGGATCATCTGGACGACAAAGAGTACAAACGGATATAGTAGCAAATCTTGAAATTAATTTTCCTTCACTTGACAAGCAAACTCGAATTTCCAGTATACTAAAATCACTGGATGATAAAATTGCTTTAAATAATAAAATAAACAATAATTTAGTGGCTTAGAGTTCAATGTTTGACACATCCAACTCGCCAGACATAAGCTTAGGTAAAAGCGTATCTCTAAGTGCTACCAGATTGTCGCTTTCAATTTGATTATGCTTAATCTTTGCAAACATTGGTGCAGCGAAGTCGTGAAACTCTTTCAATTCATTGTCGGTTGGAACGACAAATGGCATACCTTTGATTATTTTTGAATTTACGGCAGTTGCGATTGAAGATGTACTGCCCATAGTTTGGTAGTTAAAACATTTCAAATAACAATATAGGTATTCATTTATTTCTTTCTTGTTAGTTTTAAAATGTGCAATCGCTTCATTGGTTGTCATATCACCATTTGTAATTGCGATTCTGCCAACAGTGAGTTTGAAGCTAAGTAAAACTGTGTTATCAGGTACTACTTTAACATTATGACGGTCAAGTGCTTCTTTTGTAAGTTGCTCAGAACTGCTACTGATATAAAGACCGCAATTACCCATATCTGAAATAGATACCCAAGTGACATCTTGAGGATTAGTGCTAAACCATTGCGGCTCCTTCCTTGGTGGCGTTTTACCAATAGAAATATCAAAATATTCGTCAGCACGGCAAATTCTTCGCTCATCATTGATGGTATCGACAAATTTATTAAGATATAAAGTTAGCACTTGTTCCAGTAAATTATTGTTTAGCATATAACATATCCTATAACTTTCGTGGGTGGCGGGAGTTAATATCAGGGGACTTCCGCTCCATAGTTGTTCTCTAAGAATATTTCAAAGGAGAATTGACTATGAAACAAGATTTAATCAAAGATATTGTTCAGGGAATGTTACCTTACTTGAACAATGCACAAAACGAAAAGCTACAAGAGGTACTTAAATACACTCTTGCAGATTATGAGGTAACACAATCAGAGAATAAAGAGAAATTCTCGGAGCAGAACTTTGTGGAGCTGTTCCTGTCAGCAAAACGAATTGAGGGTTGTTCCGAGAAATCTCTTAAATACTACAAAGCAACCATTGATGCAATGCTTGTCGATCTTAACAAGAACGTAAAGCATATTGTTACAGATGACGTTAGAGGATATCTAACTGATTATCAGGAAAGAAAAAAATCAAGTAAGGTTACGATTGATAATATCCGTCGCATACTTTCAAGCTTTTTCTCTTGGTTAGAGGATGAGGATTACATATTAAAAAGCCCTGTAAGAAGAATACATAAGGTAAAAACAGGTACAAACATTAAGGAAACGTATTCTGATGAAGTATTAGAGCTTATGAGGGATAAATGCATTGAGTTGAGAGATTTGGCGATTATAGATTTGCTTGCTTCAACAGGTATGCGTGTTGGAGAAATGGTACTGCTTAATCGAAATGATATTGACTTTAACGAACGAGAATGTATTGTTTTCGGTAAAGGCAGTAAGGAACGAGTGGTATATTTTGATGCTCGTACCAAAATACATTTACAGAATTATTTAGAAAGCAGAACGGACAACAACCAAGCACTATTTGTGTCATTAAAATCACCACATGAAAGATTACAAATTGGTGGTGTTGAAGTTCGTTTGAGAGAATTTGGAAAACAATTAGGTTTGCAAAAGGTACACCCTCACAAATTCAGGCGTACCCTTGCAACTATGGCAATAGATAAAGGAATGCCTATTGAGCAATTGCAACAGCTCTTGGGGCATAGAAAAATAGATACAACCTTGCAATACGCAATGGTTAAACAGAGCAATGTTAAAATTGCTCATCGAAAATATATTGGATAGAGAGGAATTTGATTATGGCTGAATGGCAGAAAACCTTACTGATAGATATAGTGAATCTTATTGGTGGTGGTACACCCAAAACATCTAAAGCGGAGTATTGGGGCGGAAATATTAACTGGTTGTCAGTTAAAGATTTTAACAATGAGAACCGCTATGTTTATTTCACAGAAAAAACTATTACAGAAGAAGGACTTAATAACAGCTCAACGAAATTACTCAAAAGAGATGACATCATTATTTCAGCCAGAGGAACTGTTGGAGAACTGGCTATGATACCGTTTCCGATGGCTTTTAATCAGTCCTGTTATGGTATAAGAGCTAAAGAAGGCATTGATAATACCTTCTTGTATTACTTGATAAAAAACAGCGTGAGAAAGCTTAAAGCAATGACTCATGGTTCAGTATTCGATACGATTACAAGGGATACTTTCGCAAATATTGAGGTTGCTATACCGGATACTCAAATGCAACATCGTATAGCGAAAATGCTAGTTGCTATAGATGATAAAATTGAGAACAATCAGAGAATAAACAATAATTTAGAGCATCAAATGGAAACGCTTTTTCGCTCACTCTTTGTGGAAAATGTAAATTCTGCATGGCAAGAGGGCGTACTTTCTGATCTTGGAACCATCGTTGCTGGTGGAACTCCATCTAAAGCAAAACCCAAATACTATGCTGAACATGGAATTGCTTGGATTACTCCTAAAGACTTATCCCTGAATAAGTCAAAATTTATATCCCATGGAGAAAATGATATTTCGGAATTGGGTTTCTCCAAAAGTAGTACGACCAAAATGCCAGCTGGAACTGTTTTATTTAGTTCAAGAGCACCTATTGGCTATATTGCTATTGCTGCTAATGAATTAACAACTAATCAAGGTTTCAAATCGGTAGTACCAAATGAAAATATCGGGACAGCTTTTATGTATTTTCTTCTAAAGTGGTTATTGCCAACTATTGAAAGAATGGCATCAGGTTCAACATTCAAAGAAATTTCTGGTACAGGAATGAAATCCGTTCCAGTTGTTATTCCTGATGACAAAACCATTGCACAATTCAATGATTTTTGTAGTCCTATTTTTCAGCAACAAGAAATTCTTGAAGCAGAAAATATTAGGCTTTCCAATATTCGTGATGCTTTACTTCCAAAATTGATGTCTGGCGAACTTGATGTCTCCGACATTGACCTTTAAGCCACTAAATTATTGTTTAGTGGTTAATGATAGTTATAAAATTAAATGTAGATAAAAAAGTTAATAATATATGTAAAAATATTAGAAATGAGGTGAAAGTATGCCAACACATTTTACAGAATCAAGTTATGAAGAATCAATTATAGAATTGTTTGAGGGAATGGATTATAGATATGTCTATGGACCAGATCTTGAGCGAGATTATATGAATCCTTTATATGTAGATGATTTTGAAGATTCAGTTTATAGAATTAACAAAGGAAAAGATAGAGAAGCCATTAAAGATGCCATTTATCGGATAACCCATATTGAAAACGGATCGTTAGAAAAGAAAAATCAAGTTTTTACTAACTACTTACAAAATGGAGTCGATGTTTCATATTTCAAAGATGGAAAAGAAAAGTCGGATATCGTCTATTTAATTGATTATGAAAATGTATCGAATAACTCTTTCGTAGTTGCGAATCAATGGACTTTTATTGAGCATAGTAACAAAAGACCTGATGTTATTCTATTTATCAATGGTATGCCATTAGCATTGGTTGAATTAAAATCGCCATCACGAGAAGAAACTGATGTATCTGAAGCATATGCTCAATTAAGAAACTATATGCTAGAAATACCGTCAATGTTTATTTATAACCAAATTTGTGTTATGAGTGATCAATTAACTTCTAAAGCTGGAACAATAACTTCTGGTGAAGATCGATATATGGAATGGAAAACAAAAGATGGTAGTTATGAAAATACCCAATTTGCTCAATTCGATACATTCTTTGAAGGAATGTTTGAGAAAGAACGATTATTAGACATTATAAAAAACTTCATTTGTTTTTCAAATGATGGAGAAAATATTATAAAAATATTGGCAGCATACCATCAGTATTTTGCTGTAAGAAAAGCTATTACTTCTACAAAAAAAGCTACTGTAACCGATGGGAAAGGTGGAGTTTTTTGGCATACGCAAGGTAGTGGAAAATCATTATCAATGGTATTCTATGCACACTTATTACAAAAAGCTTTAGAATCACCAACTATCGTTGTTTTAACAGATAGAAATGATTTAGATGACCAATTGTTTTCACAGTTTTCTAAATGTAAAGATTTTTTAAGACAAACACCAGTTCAAGCTACTAGTAGAGAACATTTAAAAAATCTGTTAGATAATATCAAGGTAAATGGAATTATCTTCACTACGATGCAGAAGTTTGAAGATTCATTTGATGTGTTGACCGATAGAAGAAATATTATAGTTATGGCTGATGAGGCTCATCGTGGTCAATACGGATTGGAAGAAAAAGTAAAGATTATAAAAAATGAAAAAGGTGAAGATGAAGCGAAAGTTGTAAAAGGCACAGCACGTATAATTCGTAACAGTTTACCTAATGCAACGTTTATTGGTTTTACTGGTACACCGATTTCTGCTAAAGATAAAAGTACTATAGAAGTATTTGGTAATTATATTGATGTTTATGATATGACTCAAGCTGTTGAAGACGGAGCAACTCGCCCTGTTTATTATGAAAGTAGAGTTATTAAACTTCATTTAGATGATAACATAATCAGATTGATTGATGCAGAGTATGATTTAATGGCTAACTCTGCTGATGAGGAAGTTGTTCAAAAGAGCAAGAAAGAATTAGGTAAAATGGAAGCAGTTCTTGGAGCTGATCAGACAATTGAATCTTTAGTTAATGATATTTTGCTACATTATGAAGACAATCGTGCAAATTTATTAACTGGAAAAGCATTGATTGTTGCTTATTCTAGATCTATCGCAATAAAAATCTATAAGAAGATATTAGAGAAACGCCCTGATTGGATGGAAAGAGTGACATGTGTCATGACTTCTAGCAATAAAGATCCTGAAGAATGGCATGATATTATTGGGAATAAAGCACATAAGGAAGAGTTGGCTGTTAAATTCAAAAACAATGATGACCCATTGAAGATAGCGATTGTTGTTGATATGTGGTTAACAGGATTTGATGTACCTTCATTAGCAACTATGTATGTGTATAAACCTATGAATGGGCACAATTTAATGCAAGCTATAGCTCGTGTAAATCGTGTTTACAAGAATAAAGAAGGTGGACTTGTCGTTGATTATATCGGCATCGCTCAAGCTTTAAAAGAAGCTATGAACGATTATACTGTCAGAGATAAGAAAAACTATGGAGATATGGATATATCTAAAGCTGCTTACACTAAATTTGAAGAGAAACTTCAAATCTGTAAAGATTTATTGCATGGTTATGATTGGTATAAATTTAAGATTGGAACAAATCTAGAAAAAGCAAAAACAATCAGTGGTGCAGTAAACTTCATGTTAGACCCAAAACGACAAGAAGATAAGGATCATTTTATTAGAGAAAGTACAGCGTTACATCAAGCTGTTCAATTATGCTCATCTATTGTTGAAGAAGAATTTCGTGTTGAAGCAGCATTCTTTGAAGCAATACGTGTTATGCTAAACCGTTTAATGAATAAAGGTGGAAAAGGTAAAATTTCTCTTCCAGAAATGAATGAACGGATTAATGAGTTGTTAAAGCAATCTATCAAGAGTGATGGAGTAATCAATTTATTTAGTGATGTAAAACAAGAATTCTCTTTGTTTGATACTGACTTTTTAAAAGAAATTGGCAAAATAAAAGAGAAAAATTTAGCTGTGGAGGTACTTAAAAAACTAATTGCAGATCAAATTAAGGTATATAGAAGAACCAATGTAGTTAAATCAGAAAAATTCTCTGAAATAATTCAAACGACAATTAATTCTTATTTAAACGGAATGTTAAGTAATGAAGAAGTTATTAAAGAATTGTTAGATTTAGCCAAGCAAATTAAAGTAGCTCGCGAAGAAGGAAATGCACTAGGTTTAACATCCGATGAATTAGCATTTTATGACGCTTTAACAAGACCACAAGCAATTAAAGATTTTTATGAAAATGATGAGTTAATCGCTATTACTAGAGAATTAACGAAAGCACTAAGAAGCAATAAAACTGTTGATTGGCAGAAAAAAGAATCTGCACGTGCAAAAATGCGTATGCTAATCAAGAAATTACTTAAAAAACATAGGTATCCACCTGAAGGAATGGAAGATGCTGTTCAAATAGTAATGATGCAATGCGAACTATGGACTGATAATGTTATGTAAATATAAAAAAATAAAAAAGTAGCCAGTGGTAAATGTTACTGGCTACAAAAAGTTCAAAGACGTACTGTAATAGTTAAAATATGAGGAAATTATAGACGAAATATGTATTGTTAGTACGGAAAAATATGAGAAAATAAGGTCTGTAAGTCGAGTGGGAATAGTCCAAAATTATATTTGTTATTAAATCGTCATGTTTCATGGCGATTTTTTCTTTCTCGTATATTATTTATGCTTATTTATATGCATTATACAAAAATGAAGTTATCATATAATGAATTTATAATAATGTGATAATTCTATTGACCAAAAATGAATATTTTTTAATTTTGGTCAATACCTAGCTATATAATATGAAGTAATGACTGTTATCAAATTAATAAAAGTATCATATTATTCTAAGTTACTTTGTTTTCAGGTGGTTAAATTGTTGTTATGAATACCAAAAATGATAAAATTGAAAAAATGGTATTGATAACTTGCATATAACTTTGTTATCGTGATAAATATGCAGCTTTTTAAAAGAGAAAATTATTTAAAGAAGATTAGGGGCTTTTATGATGCGGCTGATATTATCAAAGTTATTACTGGGGTTCGTAGATGTGGTAAGTCATCATTAATGTTAACAATTGCTGATGAATTAGTTGATAGAGGTGTTTCTGAAGATAATATTATCTATATTGATTTAGATAAACATGGATATAGAAATATTAAAAGCGCAGATCAATTGGATGCTTTGATTGAAGAAAAAACAATGGATATCAAAGGTACAAAATACCTATTTATTGATGAAGTTCAAAATGTAGATGGATTTGAAGAAGTATTGAATGGATTTAGATCAGAAGATGATTATTCTATCTTTGTGACTGGATCAAATTCATATTTATTAAGTGGTGAATTAGTAACTAAATTAACAGGACGTTATATTGAATTCGAGATTTATACACTTAGTTTTGAAGAATATGAATCAATGAAATTGTTCTATAAAAAATCAATCAGTTCTAATCCATTAGAGGAATTAAGTTCTTATATTATAGATGGTGGATTTCCACGTTCTATTCAATTTGATAGTGTGGCAGATAGAAGAACATATGCTCAAAATGTAATCAAAGAAATCTTTGAGAAGGATATTAGAAGAATTAAAGTTAAAGATAGAGATGCTTTTGAAATAGTTAAAAACTTTATTATAAATAATTATGCTTCTCCAATAAGTATTAATAATATTGTAGATTCATTAAGAAAAAATGGTAATAAAATAACTAAGCCAACAGTAATTAAATATGTTCATGCTTTATTGGATGCAAAGATTATTTATGACTGTTCTAGATATGATATGAAATCCAAGAAATCTATTAAAGGTGAAAAGAAGTATTATCTAGCTGATTTAAGTTTTTATTATGCATTAAATACAGATAATCAAATGAATTATGGACCTTGTTTAGAAAATATTGTATATATATTTATGCAAAAAGTCATGATTATGCGGTAAGTATTGGGAGAATTGGTAAATTGGAATGTGATTTTATATTACGGGATCATGACTCAAATTATTCTTATGTTCAAGTGGCATATACAATTTTAGCAAGCAAAGAGACAGAAGATAGAGAATATAAATCATTAGAGCAAATCAAAGATAATTATCCAAAGTATGTTGCTACAACTGATTACTTGTTACAAAAACGTAATGGTATTAAACATATTAATATAATTGATTTTATGAAGAACTGTGAAAAGTTTTAAAAATGGAATATACTTGCCTTAGATAATAGAATAGAAGATAGTCTATAATATTTTTATCATCTATAATGGAGGAATTTATATATACGGGATCTATGATTTCGTTAGGTGTTGGAACAATGGAAATTGATTGGGAAAGAAATAGTTATTTTAAAGATCATTCTGCGCTATTTAAACCAGAAGATGTCAAATTAATCCCTTATTATTATGTTGGAGATGATGACAAACCACTTATTATTGAAAAAGAAGGATATTCTAAAAAATTAAAGTATGTAAAAAAAAGATTGGATTTACTTGAGTACACACTTAATGAAATCGATGTCATGTATGATGAAATAAAGTGTGATGCATTATGCCATGAATTACAAATATTACTTTCTTTTGATGATTTTGCAAATATAATAAAGACTATTAATGTTAACAAAATTAATACCCCAAAACTTGCTGTTGAATTTGAAGAAAATGGTTATGATTTTGGTGAATTCGCTCGTAGGTGTATTATTTCTGAAAAAGAAATATACGATAAATTACTTGAAGCTGTTAGTGGAAAAAAGGGAATTATATTGGAATTTAGAGTGTTTTTTTGAAAATCTCTATCCTTACATTATTCTAAGGTTATTGGCTTTGTGCTGAATTGGATGTGTTTTGGTCTTACGCGGATGTTGTGGAAGGTGGATGGGTTAAGAAAGAAGATGTCGTTATAATTTAATATAAATTCTGTTTTGATAACTTTTTGTTGAAGTTCTTTCTGGTAAGAAAGTTCATTTAGTATGTCTTCGTCTAAGACAATATGGCGAACGTTTGTTGGTGAATCAACACAAAATGTAGGAAGGAGTTTTACTAAAAGCTATTGTGTTGTTCTTTTAGAAGGAGTTGACATATTACTAGCTTGTATTATCTTTTCTCTGTTTGTATCATCACCACCAGTTGTAGATGTAGCTGCCATCACTCAGGTGTGGGTCTTATATAGGACAATTAATATTTAATATGCTTGTATTAGTAGGAACAGTTGAGATGTCTGATCGTACCATTAGAAAATGATGGGACTATAATTGACCATATTGTAATATTTAGATATAATATATATAGAATTATACTACGCGAATAGAAGGAGGTCTCTTTATGAATATTCGTCCATCTGCTGCAATACGACAAAATTACAATGAAATTGCTGATATGTGTAAAAAAACTGGAGAACCTGTTTTCCTTACAAAAAATGGTGAAGGTGATTTGGTTGTTATGGACATCGAAGCTTTTAATCGTAGGGAACAAATGCTTAAACTTCGTGAAGAACTTTTAGCGGTTGAAGAAGATCGAATGGCTGGTAATATGGGTTGTACACTAGATGAACTTGATGAATACCTTGATGGTGTTATTGCTGAGGTATAGTGTATGAGCGTAGACCGACATTATAAAGTTATTATTTCTGATAGAGCAAAACGAATGCTTGCTTCACACATTCATTTTATTGCTCAAGTGAATAGAGATGTGGCAAAGGCAAAGAAAAAAGAAATAATGGATGTTATGCGTTCTCTTAATCAAATGCTTCAACGTTTCCCTTTTTTTAATGAAACATATATTATACCAAATAAATATCGCAAAATGTTTATTCAAAAATGGTATATCGTTCTTTATCAAATCAAAGATGATACTGTTTATGTTGACTATATTATTGATTGTCGTAAAAATTATGCTTGGCTTATGAATTAAATAATTTATTATTAGAAGATTGTCACTAATTATTGGTGGCGATTTTTGTTTGTTCAAATGATTGAAAGGGGAAATCATATTAGAAGTAAAAATTAATTGAGAAATACGAAATCGCACAAAATTAATGTTTTTTTGGTTGACGATGTGTTAAACAGTAAATTATTTCAATTTATTACATGCTAGAAAAGAATGCAAATGTATTCTTTTATGTATGTGCCAGGCATTTATGAATTCAGTTGGAAATAAACCAACCACAGGTAGTTACTGCCAAGTGTAGTGAACCACAAGCTGTTGATAGTGATATTATGGGTGAAGGAAGTGGTGTAACAATTCTTTTGAGCGTACGAACAGAAACTTGATGAGGCTAAATGGTGGATAAGGTTGCTAAGCAAACCGAAGTCCAAAAGGTAAACGTAAAACCAAGACGTTGTGAAAGAAACTTGTTTGTAATAGAATTAGACGAAATAAAAATAAATCCATATTATTTACAAGCGTTTCTATCAAGTGATTTAGGAGTTGCAATATTTAAAAACATTTATACAGGTGGAGCAATTCCGACAATAACACTTGATAAGCTGAAAAAGATGATTATCTTATTTCTGCTATTAGAAGAACAAATGGATATCGCAAATAAATATGCTACCACAATAGATGAATTAGTAATGTTAAATAGAAAAAGTAAAAATAGATTAAGAAGCATTTTTGATAAGGAGGAATAACTTTGCTAAAAAGTGAAGAATTAGAAGAAGTTATTAATGCTATTATTCGAAAAGTTACATTAGCTAATCGTACTGAGCAATTAGAATCTCTTCTTCATTAGTGGGACTTAGATGGTTTATTATCAGATGATTCAGTATACGAGACTAACAAAGATGGAAAAATTGTTGTTATTGTTCAATCTAAGGTTAAGAAAAACGTATTAATAGAAATTACTAAATCTTTGAATTTTGTTTAGATTATAACGGTACAAAAACATATAATTATAAAAAGTTACAATATGCTTTGAATTACCGAGTTGTATTATTTGGACCTATTCCACATAGTACAAGTGGAAAAAATGATAGTAGCAGTGTTATTGCAGAAATGACTAGTAAAGAAGGCTATCCAAGAGTAGAAATTCTAAGTGGTAGTAATGAATTAAAGATAACAAAATCAGGCTTTAGAAAAGCTTATTGAAGAAAATTATATATAAAACTGCATATATTGTCACTAAATTATAACAACATACATATATTTATAGGTTAATATATCTTGATTTATTGTAATGGCAAATTTTTGGGATTATAATATAAAGTATATTAGTCTATTTGTTTGTTGACTTAGAAAAGAGGCAAGAAATGGAGATAAAATATAATAAATTATTTGGCTTAATGAAGCAGAATCAAATGAAACAAAAAGATTTGATTAGAGCCACTGAAATGAGTTCCAGTACTGCTTCAAAGATTTACAAAAATTAACCGATATCAATAGAAGTCTTAATGCATATATGCAGAGTATTTCATTGTGATATTGGAGATATTTGTGAAATAAAGTTAGAGAAGTAACATAGGAGGAAAAAAGATAGCGGATAAAAACAATGCAAATATTGGATTTGAAAAACAAATATGGGATGCTACTTGTGTTTTATGGGGACATATTCCATCAGCTGAATATAGAAAAGTTATTGTAGGTTTAATTTTCCTTCGATACATTTCTAGTTCATTTGAAAAACGTTATCAGAAACTTGTAGCTGAAGGTTATGGGTTTGAAGATGATCGTGATGCATATGCTGAAGAAAATGTTTTTCATGTTTCAGAAGAAGCTCGTTGGAATAGAATTTCTTCAGCAGCTCATACACTTGAAATCGGAACATCTTTAATTTCACTGATAAATGGAGAACTAATACCAATAGCATTAGATATTTTCAACCAATGCAATCCACAATTAGACAAGTACTTTTGAATAGGACGAGGTGATTGACCACATTTTATTTCAACAAAATCGCCAAGAACACCATTTTTCCATGTAGATGGAACTCGATTTTCAAATGGTTCTAAATCAATAAACCATGATTTGAAAATTGCCATTGCTTGTTCTTCTAAATTATCGTTTATCTCAAATATTATAAAAATATAGAAAGGAAAATAACTATGACATTAGAAAATAAACTCGGCATCGCTGATTCGGTAGAATTAGCCAAAGCTGAAGAAAAAATCAGTAAAAAAAGAGCAATAGTACTGTTTGAAAGCGGGTATTTAAATAACCTTGAAGCTGGAACTTTTAAATCACTTGCTGAAATCCACAAATATTTATTTGATTCGATTTATGATTTTGCTGGACAAATAAGAACTGTTAATATTGCAAAAGGTAATTTCCGTTTTGCTCCGCTTATGTACTTAGAAGCAGCACTTGAAAATATCGAAAAAATGCCTCAGTCAACATATGATGAAATCATAGAAAAATATGTAGAAATGAATGTTGCACACCCTTTTCGTGAGGGAAATGGCAGAAGCACAAGAATTTGGCTTGATTTGATTTTGAAAAAAGAATTAGGTCAAGTTGTTGATTGGAGTCTTGTAGATAAAGAAGACTATCTTTCTGCTATGGAACGTAGTCCTATTAAAGATATTGAAATCAAACACATATTAAAGCAAGCACTGACAGATAAAATCAATGACCGTGAGATTTATATGAAAGGTATTGATCACAGCTATTATTACGAAGGCTATTCAACATTTAAGGCAAGTAATTTGTAATTAATGTACTTCTATCAGTGGCAGAGGTTAATATCAAAGAACAGCCGTTGCTTGTTGGTTCTCAATAAAAAAGGAGAAACTACAATGAAACAAAACTTAATAAATGATGTTATTGAAGAAATGTTACTGTACTTGAATAATTCTCGAACAGAAAAATTACAATCGGTAATGCAACACATACTTTTTTAGTATGAAGTATCTGAAAGTAAACTTATGATAGTAAAGAAGAACAAAACTATGTAAAACTGTTTATTTCCGCAAAGAAAATAGAAGGTTGTTCTGAAAAGTCTCTAAAGTATTGGTATTATGTCAAGAAAAAGTGCCAATTAAACTGAAATATTGTTATTATTTAATTTAGATTTAATTGTTTGATTTGCATAATATTCTTTTTCATATGTGTCTGGACTTAAATAATCACAACGTTTATGTATTCTTATTGTGTTATAAAATGTTTCTATATATTCAAATATTAATCTCTTTGCTTGTTGATAATCCCATATCTTATATCTATTTAGCCACTCCCTTTTTATTAATGCATGAAATGATTCTATACATGCATTATCCCATGGTGTTCCTTTTTTTGAATAACTTCTTTTCATTTTTTCTGTTAATTCTCTATATTCTTCACTTGTGAACTGTATTTCTCGATCACTTTTATACTGAATTTGGTATAACAGCGATATTATGCTACAACATAATGAGAAATAATTAATTATTGATGCAAAATATTATTCTAAAACAATGCAAGTACAATATGGTGTTCATACTATTCATTCCAATAATCTTTATCAAATTTATACATATGTTAAAATTTATGACAAGGATAAAAATGGTAATGCTGCTGGAATGTTGCTATATGCTAAAACTGATGAAATTGTATTACCACACAATACCTATCAAATGGACGGAAATGTAATATCAGTAGACACGTTAGATTTGAAGTGATTTGTGAAAATGTAGCTTTTTATTTATGTCAGATTTTAGATGTACCATATGTTAACTATAAAATTGGAATATTACAAGGTGCTAAATCTAATGCTCTAGTTAGTATTTGTAGATCGATGATTGATCATAATCAAGAATTTATTCCTGCATATCAGGTATTAACTCAAAAAAGCGATAAAATTACTAATACTGTTAATGATTATTATTTATATCTAAGCATTCTTGAAGAACAAAATGTTCCTAATGCTAAAGAATATTTGCAGAAAATGATTATTCTTGATTTTATCATGGCTAATGAAGATCGCCATCTTGGCAATTTTGGTGTAATTAGAGATGTTGAATCATTACAATGGGTTGCTATTTGCCCTATATTTGATACAGGAAGAAGTTTAAATAACAAGTACTGGTTAGATGAAATAGTAGATATGAGATTTTTTACTAACCATTTTGTTAATAGTGAAACAGTTAAACAGTTCATTGACTATCCAATTAATGATATGGGAATAAAGAAACTTTATCAAGTCCCTATTTATTTTAAGAAATTATTAAATAAATATATTGATGAACTTCCACTAAAAGAAGATGATATAGCTATACTAGTACAAGCATTCAAACAAAGAATTGCTTTACTTGAAAATATTAATAAGTAGAAACACTAATTATTTAAAAATGCTTTGAATAATTAGTATTTTTATATGATTTAGCTTATTTTATGAGTTGAATTATAATATTTCATTAATAAATAATAGTTTTTGTTTAGTATTAATATGTTGTAAATTTAAAAATATTTATTGTAATTGCTGTTTTAGCTATACTTAAATTAAATGCATAAAGAATAATTATTGTAGACAATTAATGTTTTATAGTGGTAATATAAGATAATGATTTAGCAAGAAAGGAATCTGATAATGGAACCTAAACATAAAAGAAGAGTTAGATATAAAGGAACTCATCCTAAAAAATATAATGAAAAGTATAAAGAATTAAACCCTGAATTATATCCTGAAACGATTGAAAAAGTAATAAAAAAAGGAAGTACACCAGTAGGAATGCATTTATCGATCATGGTTGATGAAATTCTAGAATTTTTAAATATTCAAGAAGGACAAATAGGTTTAGATTGTACTTTAGGATATGGTGGACATACTTTAAAAATGCTTGAATGTTTAAATCATACAGGTCATATGTATGCTTTAGATATTGATCCAATTGAAAGTGTAAAAACTAAAGAAAGATTATTAAATAAAGGATATGGTGAAGATATTTTAACAATTAAAAATTGCAACTTTAAAGATATTGATCTTGTATCAAATGAAGCAGGATTATTTGATTTTGTTTTAGCTGATCTAGGAGTATCTTCAATGCAGATAGATAATCCAGAACGTGGCTTTTCTTATAAAAAAGAAGGTCCCTTAGATTTAAGGTTAAATCCTCAAAAAGGAATACCTGCCTCTATTAAATTACAAGAATTAAATAAAAATCAATTAGAACAGCTTTTTATTGAAAACTCTGATGAGCCATATGCAAAAGAAATAGCAAAAAACATTGATTCATATTTAAAATCAGGACAACTAATTTCAACAACAACTCAACTATATAAAATAATTGAAAAAAGTTTATCTTTTATCCCGATAAAGGAAAGAAAAGAAAGTGTCAAAAAATCAGCTGCTAGAGTTTTCCAGGCATTACGAATTGAAGTAAATAGTGAATTTGATGTTTTGTATGAGTTTATGGAAAAACTACCTGCTATTCTTAAACCTGGTGGAAGAGTAGCAATTCTAACATTTCATTCAGGAGAAGATCGCATAGTTAAAAAGGCTTTTAAAGAAATGAAGAATCTTGGTATTTATAGTGATGTAGCAAGAAATGTAATCAGACCAACTAAGGAAGAGTGCCATACAAACAGCCGAGCTAAATCAACTAAAATGAGATGGGCAATTAAATCATAATATATATAGTTATTAAAATATTTTATCATTTAAAAATAAATTATTTTATTATGATAAGAAAAATATCAAGATATAATAAAAAATTTATATTCATGTCTCCTAATTAATTGTTTTTTTTACTTAACAATGGTAAAATAGACAAAAATAAAAGATGAGGAGTGATAAAATGATTAAGATTGGAATTGTAGGTTATGGTAATTTAGGACGCGGAGTTGAATGTGCAGTATTAAATAGCCAAGATATGGAATTAGTGGGGGTTTTTACAAGAAGAGATCCAGATACAGTAAAAACTCATAGTGATGTTCCAGTTTACAACATGGAAAAAGTTTATGAAATGAAAGATGCAATAGATGTTCTTGTTTTATGTGGGGGAAGTGCTAATGATTTACCTAAACAAACAGTAGAATTAGCAGAATATTTTAATGTGGTTGATAGTTTTGATACTCATGCAAAAATTCCTGAACATTTTTCAAATGTAGATCAAGCAAGTGAAAAAAGCAAACATATTAGTATTATTTCAGTTGGATGGGATCCAGGATTATTTTCATTAAATCGTTTATATGGACAAGCTATTTTACCACAAGGACAAGATTATACTTTTTGGGGAAAAGGTGTAAGTCAAGGTCATTCAGATGCAATCAGAAGAATTGCTGGAGTTAAGGATGCTAGACAGTATACAATTCCTGTTGAAGCAGCTTTACAAAGTGTTCGTAATGGTGATAATCCAACTTTATCAACACGTCAAAAACATACTCGTGAATGTTTTGTTGTTGCTGATGAAGGTGCTGATTTAAAAAGAATCGAAAAAGAAATTAAAACTATGCCAAATTACTTTGCTGATTATGATACAACAGTTCATTTCATTAGTGAAGAAGAATTATTACGTGATCATCAAGGAATTCCTCATGGCGGAGTGGTGTTAAGAAGTGGTACTACTGGTTTTAAACAAGAAAATAAACATGTAATTGAATATAAATTGACTTTAGATTCAAATCCTGAATTTACATCAAGTGTGTTAGTTGCGTATGCTCGAGCAGCATATCGAATGCATCAGGAAGGACAACATGGTTGTAAAACAGTTTTTGATATTGCACCAGCTTATTTACATATTGAATCTGTGGAAGAATTACGTAAAAAATTATTATAAACCTGCATAAATTTGCAGGTTTATTTTTATAAAATTTATTTAATTAAAATTGTTCTGCAATGATTAGTTTGGAAATTATCTATTTAATTGATTATTAGAGAGCTGTACCTTTTTTAGGGATGATAAATTTATTAGTATCAATACCTTCTAATTCAAGTAATGCTATTTTTTTATCAATACCACCTGCATAGCCTGTTAAACTGCCATTACTTCCCAATAAGCGATGACAAGGAATAATAATAGAAATGGGATTATGTCCAACTGCTCCACCAACAGCTTGGGCTGACATATTCTCTATTCCTCTTTTTATAGCTACCTTTTTAGCTATATCGCCATATGTTAATGTGGTAGCATATGGGATTTGTTGAAGTATTTGCCAAATTTCAATGCGAAAAGCAGTACCATCTAATTTTAGTCTTGGCATAAAATCAGGTTCTTTACCATTAAAATAAATGTTTAACCATAAAATTGTTTCTTTAAAAACAGGTAATAATTTATATTCATATTTAGAAGATAAAGTGCTTGCAAAGTACTTTTGTCCATTGAACCATAACCCAATTAGTGATGTTCCATCGCTTGCCATTGTAATATCGCCAATAGGTGATTTATATTCATAAATATAATGCATTTTCAGTACCTCCAATTTTTTATATATGTACTATTATAGCTTATTTATAATTATAGGTATATCTATTTATTTACTAGTTTGTATGGATTGGTTTTATAATAGTTTGTAAAAATATATTTATAAAAATATAGAAATGAGAGCTGCTAGAAAAGAAAAATAAATGAGATGATGATTTAGATATATTTATGACTGATAAATAATGTTAAAATCTATTTGTTTTAAAGCTAAAAATATTCCTTTATTTATATTAATAATTAAAATATGCTTTATAATATAACTTAAAATAAGAAATATTGCCTAAACAATAACAATTATGTTACAATTAAATGACCTCATATAGAAAGGAAATAAAGCATGAGTAAAATTAATAAGTTAGGACAATATAAAGGTGTCGAAGTAAAAGTAAATAAACAAGTAGTAACTCAAGAAGAAATTGATAACCAAATAAAAGCTCTTTTAGCTCAAAAGCCAACTCTTGAAGAAAAAGATGGAGAGGTTAGTAATGGAGATGTTACAACTATTGATTTTGAAGGATTTAAAGATGGCGTAGCATTTGATGGGGGAAAAGCTGAGGGACATCAATTAGAAATTGGATCAGGACAATTTATTCCTGGTTTTGAGGACCAAATGATTGGAATGAAAAAAGGTGAGACACGAGAATTAAATCTTACATTCCCTGAAAATTATGGTGCTCCAGATTTAGCAGGAGCTGATGTTGTTTTTAAAGTAACAGTTCATAAGATTGAAACAAAAAAAGAATCAGAATTGAATGATGAATTTGTTGTTTCATTAAATATTCCTGAAATGCAGACTGTAGCTGATTTATATGAAAGTATGAAAGCTAATATCCAAGCTCAACATGATCAAGCATATCAAGCACAAAAAGAAACTGCTATTTTTGATAAAATTTTAGCAGATAGTGATGTTGAAATTGATGATAGTGAATTACAAAAAGCTTTAGAAAAACATATTCAGCATATTAGTATGCAATTGGCTCAACAAGGAATGCAGTTGGAACAATATCTTCAAATGATGGGAGTAGATGAAACTGCTTTTCGTCAGCAAATTGAACCATCAGCTAAGCAGCAAGCTATATTTGAAGCTATTATTGATGAAATCATAAATGTAGAAAATATTGAAACAAGTGATGAAGAAGTTGATCAGCAAGTGGAATCAATTGCTTCATACAATAAAGTTTCTAAAGAAGAAGTATTACAAAAAATAGATCCAGAAGGTTTAAGACATGATTTTAATCGAGTTAAAGCAAGTCGTTTAATTGCAGAAAGCGCAATTGTAACTGAATAAATATAAAACCGACAGAATCCTGTCGGTTTTATATTACAATGAATTAAAATTTATCTTTTTTATAAGTGTTATTACATAAATAGTCATATATAAAAAAATTCATTTTTGTAAGTTGATTATTAACAATAAAATTATGTTCTTTTTCATAACGACGTATCATTCCCTGATGTTCATAAAAACCGTAATTACAACTTGTATCAGTAAATAAATAAAAATTATTTAATTTTTGTCTGTTCATGTATTCAATAACAGATTGAAATAGTACTTTACCGATACCTGTGTTTCTACAAGTGGAATTAACTACAAATAAGGATAATTCTGCTGAATATGGGGTGGTGCAGTTTTTTAAAAGTTGTTTATCTATTTGGCTGACATCTGCAAAAATCTTAGATACCTTTCTTCCTTCTTTTGTAAGATATAATGATAAAATAGCAAGAAGCTGCTTTATCCGATTTTTAAAAGGACATTTATGTTGTTTTATATCTTTTGCTAAAATAATTCCTACTACTTTATCTTTTAAAACAGCAACTTGTGAAAATGTATAGTTAGTTAGACAACTGCTTAAAAATACTTGAGCTAATTTATTAGCAGTCTTAGAATTACAAAACTTATCATACTGCCATGTTTCTCTAACAATATTCACTAATTCATTAAAATCCTGATTTTGATACTCTCTTAATTTTATTTCCATGATTTATTCTCCTTGTTTTTTGTTTTAACAACACATATAATAAAGTATACAGTAACTGTAAAGTCAATAAGGAGATTAAGAAATGAAAAAAAATCTTGTTCATTTAACAACAGCACAATTTGCTAAAATGCATAATGTTAATAAAAGAACATTACATTACTATGATAATATTGGTCTTTTTTCTCCATGTACAAAAGGTGAGAATGGTTATAGATATTATGAGATTTCACAAAGTATAGATTTTGAATATATTCGGATGTTGAAAGATTTGAATATGAGTATAGAAGAAATTAAATTATATTTAAGAAAACCTAGTCCTGATAAGTTTATAGAAATTGCTGAAACTAAAGAAAAAGAAATTGAAAATCAAATCAAAAAACTTAAACATATTAAAAAGATTTTACAAATAAAAAAAGAACAAGTAAATTTTTGTAATAATTTACAGGAACAAGAAATAAAAGTGATTAATTGTAAAAAAGAAAAAATTTCAATTATCCCTTATAGTTTTGTAGAAAATGATATATCAAAACTATTTGATTATATAAAAAAAATATGGAATTTAGAACAAATTCAAATGGGAGTAGGAGGAATGCTTTCGCTTAAAAAAGTTATGAATAAAGAGTTTGAACTATATGATAAGCTTTATACACCAGTTTTGAATTCTATACCATATGAAAAGATTTATACAAAACCAGAGGGAACATATCTATGTGGTTATCAAAAAGGAAGATGGGATAGGATACCAGAATTGTATGAAAAAATGATAGCTTTTGCTAAAAAGAATGATTTGAAATTAACTGGTTATGCCTATGAATTAGGATTGAATGAATTTGTGATTTCAAGCCAGGAAGATTATATTACACAGATTATGATTAAAATAGATAAGTAATATTACTCATAGTTTTGTTTTAATTAGATAGATTATATAGGAGATAGAAGATGAATATTTTATTAAGTTCATATGATTTTCATGAAAAATGGGCACAAGATGTAATGAAACCTTTATTGCGGGAAAATATGAAGGTAGTAGTTATTCCATTTTCTTTTGATAAAAAGGAAGTTACAAAAGTTGAAGAGTTTGATTTGCATTATGGAAAAAATGGTATACATACACCATATATTTTAAGACCATTTCATTTTTATGGAATTAAAGATATTGAGTTTATAGACTATTTTCGTGATAATATTGAAATAGCACATAAAAAAGTATTGTCTGCAGATATTATTTTTTTAACAGGGGGATTACCTGATCAATATCTTGATAGATTAGAAGAATTTAAATTGGATATTTTAATTAAACAGAGTAATGCTTTAATTATAGGGGCTAGTGCTGGAGCATTGATTCAAATAGATCATTATCATATTACTCCTGATGATGATTATCCTATTTATCAATATCAAAGAGGTTTAGGCCTAGTAAGTGGTTTTGAAGTTGAGGTTCATTATTGTCGTAGTCAAATTCAAAATCAAGGAATTGAAAGAGTAATAAAAGAAAAAGGACTTCCAACTTATACAATTGCTAATGATGGTGGTTTAGTTGTTGAAGAAAAAATAATTAAGCTATTTGGTAATGCATATTTAGTAAAATAAAGAAAGTAGGGATATTATGTTAGCAAGATTACATGTTATTATTTCAAGTGAAATAGATAAAGATATTAATACAGTTAAGCAGATATTATTACAAATTAATCCTGAATTTTCGATTTCACCAGCTCGTGATTATCAGGGATTAAAAGAACATAGTGAATTTTATTGTACGTTTAAGATTCATGAAAATGAAATTCAATCATTATTGGATAAATTAAATGATGATTGGGAAGGTGAAAGGGAGGATTGTATTTGTTATGGTTTTAATACTAAAATGTTTCATGAGCTGGTTTATTATTTAGAATTTACATTGTTTGATTAGTTTTGGGAATTGATATAAAAATAATTTACTAATATGAAACAGATTTAAAATATCAACACATAATAATTATGTAATTAAAGTCGGTTTATTGTAGAAAAATAGTTTATATGATATAATTTTTAGGCTTAAAGAGTTTAGAAATATCGTATAAGCTGTTTTTATTTATTAGATGGAGATTTTAAATGATAAAGAAAAATATTTTAATTACTGGTAGTAAAAATACTGGTAAATCAACTTTGGTTCAAAAAATATTACAACAATTTAGTGCTTCATATGCTGGGTTTCAAACTATTCCTTTTGAGATATTTGAAGCAGGTCCTACTTATTTAATGAGAGATTTGATTACTAAAAAACAAACGCCTATTTCAAAGTGTGTTGGTAAACGAATTGTCGGTATTCCTATAACATTTTCAACTTTTGGTAAAAGATGTTTAGAAAATTCGATAACTAGTAAACATTTATTTGTAGTGATGGATGAATTAGGGCGTTTTGAAAGAACTAGTTATGATTTTATTGATATGGTTAATAAAGTCTTATCTAGTGAAAAAATAGTGATTGCGGTATTAAAAGCTGAATCGATTGATTATTTAAGTTTGATAAAAGATAGACCAGATTGTTATCTTTATAATTTAGATGATTCTTTATTTGATGAAGTTTATCAGGATATTATTTCTAAACTAAATATTATATTACAAAGAGAGGAGAAAAAATGAAAAAGATTAGAAAAATACTAACTTTAACTTTATCGGTTATGATTGCACTTTCATTGGCAGCTTGTGCATCTAATAAAGATACAATAAAAAAAGAAACAAAAATCACTTTAACTGATCAGGCTGGAAGAAAGGTTTCATTAGATAAACCAGCTACAAAAATTGTTAGTTCATATTATATTACAACCTATGCCTGCTTATCATTAGAACTTGGGGATCAAATCGTTGGTCTTGAACAAAAGGCTGATACAAGACCAATTTATAAAATGGCTAAACCTGAATTATTACAATTACCACAAGTTGGTTCTATGAAAGGATTAAATTTAGAAGCAATAGCAAAATTAGAACCAGACTTAGTTTTATTACCAATGAAACTTAAAGATAACATTGATGCTTTAACAGATTTAGGAATTTCTGTTCTAGTTGTAAATCCAGAAAGTCATGAAGAACTAGTTGAAATGTTAGAACTAATTGGTAAGGCAACAGGGAAACAAAATCAGTCTAAAGAATTAACTGATTATTATGAAAAACAAATAAATATAATCAAGGAATATAGTACTGCTAAACAAACTGTTTATATAGGTTCTAATTCGTCTTATTTAGAAACTGCACCAACAGGTATGTATCAAAGTAAATTGATTGAAACAGCAGGTGGGGTAAATGCTGCAAAAGATATTGAAGGAGATTATTGGACAGCTGTTTCTTATGAAACGTTATTACAATTAAACCCTGAAGTTATTATAGTTCCATCTGGTGCTACATATAGTGTTCAAGATATATTAAATGATACTCAATTAACTTCATTAACTGCAATAAAGAATAAAACTGTTTATCAGATGCCTAAAGGAATTGAAGAATGGGATTCACCTATTCCCTCTGGAATATTAGGGACAATGTGGTTGACAAGTATTTTACATGAAAATGATTATCCATTTGATAATTTCGTAAAAGATGTTTCTTCTTTTTATAAAACTTTTTATAAATTTGATATTGATCAAAGTTTAATTATTAAATAATTTCAAATGAAAAATAAAAAGATATATTTAATCGCATTTATTATAATTTGTTTGAGCTTGTTTTGTTTTTCACTAACAGTTGGAAGTTATGATTTATCAATTAATGATATTCTCGAAATTTTAACTGGTACTAATAGTTCTTTGATTCAACAAAATGTTTTTTATAATTTACGCTTACCAAGAGTGGTTATGGGATTATTTACAGGCTTAGTATTAGGTTTAGCAGGAGCTGTTTATCAGATGTTATTTTCTAATCCTTTAGCTTCACCTGATTTGACTGGAGTAGCTTCAGGTGCAAGTTTAGGAGCAGCAGGTGCAATAGTAATTGGGGCTGGAACTACAGTTGAAAAAATGTTTGGTGCATTTATTTTTGGAATGTTGAGTCTTATTTTGGTTATTGTTTTAGTTAAAACAATGGGAATGCAAAAGGCTTCAGCTTACATATTAGCAGGAATCGTAATTTCTTCTTTAGCAGATGCAGGAATTATGATGTTTAAATATATGGCAGATCCTTTAGGACAGTTAGCTACAATTGAGTTTTGGACTATGGGGAGTCTTGCTGCTATCACTGCTGATAAAATGTGGGTTTCATTGTTTAGTGGATTAATTCCATTGCTAATATTATGTCTATTACATCGACAAATCGTAATTTTGTCACTAGGTGATGAAAATGCACAGTATTTAGGAATTAATGCTAAATGGCAAAGAGCAGTAATTTTGATTTTAACGACATGGATGGTAGCTTCAGTGATTGCCATAACAGGTGTAATTTCATTTGTTGGATTAATTGCTCCCCATATTACATATTTGATGTTAAAAAAAAGAACAGGTTATTTTTATATTATTAGTAGTTTAGTGGGAGCAGTTTTAATATTAGTTGCAGATATGCTGGCACGTATGTTGACTTCTGGGGTTGAATTACCATTGAGTATTTTAACAATTTTATTTTCCACACCAGTATTAGTATTTTGGATGTATAAACAAAGAGGAAAAATTTGATGAAGGAACTATTATTAGTAAAAGATTTTTCGGTTTATTATGATTCATTGATTGTTGACAACGTTTCGTTGACTTTGCATGAAAATGAATTAGTTGGGTTAATTGGTCATAATGGTTGTGGGAAATCAACGATGTTAAAAGGAATAATGGGTTCATTGAAGCATTCTGGAACTGTTACTGTTGAAAACCGTGATTTTATGACTATGCAAATGAAACAAAGAGCTCAAAATATAGCAATGTTAACTCAAAGAATAGAAGTGGTTGAAGGTATTAGTGCAGGTGAGCTGATTGGTTTAGGAAGTTATCCTTATTTACAGCTTAATCAAAAAATTAATATAAAAAAAGTTCAACAAATTGCTAAAAGTTTACAGATTGAATCTTTACTAAATAAAGATTATTCTATTTTAAGTGAAGGACAAAAACAGTTAGTACAAATAGCTAGAATAATAATGCAGGATACACTAGTATTATTATTAGATGAACCCGATAGTGCTTTAGATTTCGATAATCGTTGTATGATGTTTAAAACTTTACAACAATTAATTAAATTTAAATGTAAATCAGCATTAATTGTTTTACATAATCCATTATATGCATTAATGTATTGTGATCGGGTTTTGTTGATGGATAAAGGTAAAATAATTAGCGAAATAAAACCACAACTAGAAAGTTGTGAAGAAATCACAAAAAAAATTCAATTAATTTATTCAAATGTTATCATAAAAAGAGATGACGAATATCAACAATATTATTATTTAACAAGATGAAGGGGAAAGGTATGAAAAAAGAATATTCAGATCCATATAAATTTGAAGGAAAATTGCCATTAAAACAAGCTATTCCTTTAGGCTTGCAGCATGTTTTAGCAATGTTTGTTGGTAACTTAACACCAATTTTAATTATTACTAGTTCTTGTGCAGCAATGAGTGATGCAAGTGAGTTTGCAAAAATTCAAGTTTCGTTATTACAAAATGCAATGCTGGTTGCTGGAATTGTCACTTTAATTCAATTGTTTGCAATTGGTCCTATTGGTGGAAAAGTTCCGATTATTATGGGAACAAGTTCTGGCTTTATTGGTGTATTTCAAAGCGTTGCTAATGTAATGGGTGGTGGAATCATTGGTTATGGAGCAATTATGGGAGCTTCAATTATTGGCGGTTTATTAGAAACTGTTTTAGGTTTTATTCTAAAACCACTGAGACGTTTTTTTCCACCTGTTGTAACAGGAACAGTTGTTTTATCAATTGGATTATCATTAATTGGTGTTGGAGTTGGTTCTTTTGGTGGCGGAAGTAATGCAAAAGACTATGGTTCAGTTGAAAATTTATTAATTGCTTTATTTGTTTTATTTATAATTTTAGTTTTAAAACATGGAACTAAAGGTATGATGAGTTATTCATGTATTTTAATTGGGATTATTTGTGGGTATATTGTATGTATGATTTTACCAATGTTTTTATCTACAACAGGAATAGCTAGTGATGGAAGTGAATTTGTAAAATCTTGGGTTTTAAATTGGGATAAAGTTGCTAAGGCTAGCTGGTTTGCATTACCAGAATTTATGCCTGTTGCACCTGTATTTGATTTAAAAGCAATCTTACCAGTGTTGATCATGTTTGTAGTAACAGCAGTAGAAACAGTTGGTGATATATCTGGAGTTATTGAAGGCGGAATGGATCGTGAAGCAACTGATCAGGAATTATCTGGTGGAGTTATTTGCGATGGGGTAGGTTCTTCATTTGCAGCTTTATTTGGTGTTTTACCAAATACCTCATTTAGTCAAAATGTTGGTTTAGTAACAATGACAAAAATTGTAAATCGTTATGCTTTAGCATGTGGAGCTGTGTTTTTAATTTTATGTGGATTATTTCCAAAATTAGCTGCTTTGATTTCAATCATGCCCCAAAGTGTATTGGGTGGAGCTGCAGTAATCATGTTTTCATCAATTGTTATGAGTGGGATACAATTGATTACACGTGAACCATTGTCTGCTCGTAATATGACAATTGTTTCTGTAGCACTTGGTTTAGGGTATGGATTAGGTGCTAATAGTGCGATATTAACAGGATTACCTGAAGCAGTACAAATGATTTTTGGTGGATCAGGAATTGTTCCTGCAGCTTTTGTAGCGATTATTTTAAATGTTTGTTTACCTAAAGAAAAAAATGTAGAGGAGGCATAAACTTTGCTTACAATTCATAAATATATTCGAGCTAAAAGTATTGAGGAAGCTTATGAATTATGCCAAAATCGTAGTAGTGTTGTTCTTGGTGGGATGCTTTGGTTAAAAATGCAAAATCGTACTGTTGACTATGCTATTGATTTATGTGATTTGGGATTGAATTTAATTGAGGATAAAGGTGATGAAATTCATATTGGAGCAATGGTGAGTTTACGTCAGTTGGAAATAAATCCAATATTAAATGAATATACTCAAAATGCAATCAGAGAAAGTGTTAAAAATATTGTTGGGGTCCAGTTTAGAAACTTGGCTACAGTTGGAGGAAGCTTATTTGGTCGTTATGGCTTTTCAGATGTTTTAACAATATTCATGGCTTTGGATGCTTATGTTGAGTTATATCATGGTGGAATTATTCCAATTCAGGAGTTTGCAGCTATGCCAATAACTAAAGATATTTTGGTTCGTGTAATTATTAAAAAGGTTCCTTTACAGATAAAATATATGTCACAAAGAAACACTAAGACAGATTTTCCGGTTTTAACTTGTGCTATCAGTAAGCTAAACAATAATTATTTATGTGTAATTGGTGCTCGTCCTTTAAAAGCAATTGTTTTTGAGGATGAAAAAGGTTATTTAGATAATGGTATTACTGAAGAAACAGTAAAAAGTTTTGTCAATGATATAGCTGAACAATTAGTTTTAGGTTCTAATTTACGTGGCAGTAAAGAATATCGTCGACGAATTGCTAAAGTATTAATTAAACGTGCACTTATGGCTCTTGATAAGGAGGCTAATCATGGAAATTAAGATAAATTTGAATGGTAAGGATATTTGTAGGAATATTGAACCTGATATGTTATTAATTGATTTTGTTCGTAGTCTAGGATGTGTAAGTGTAAAACGAGGGTGTGACACAAGTAATTGTGGTTTATGTACTGTTTTTGTAGATGAACAGCCAGTTTTATCATGTAGTGTTCTAGCAGTTCGAGCAAATGGTCATAAAGTTGTAACATTGGAAGGATTACAAGAGGAAGCTAGTGAATTTGCAGCGTTTATTGCTGATCAGGGTGCTGAGCAATGTGGATTTTGTAATCCAGGATTTATGATGAATACAATAGCATTGTTAAAAGAAAATCCTCATCCTAGTGATGAAGAGATTTTGGCTTATTTAGCTGGTAATCTATGTCGGTGTTCGGGGTATGAAGGACAATTGCGTGGGATTAAAGCTTACTTGAGTTTTCAAGAACAAAAAGGAAAGGTGGGTAACTAATGAAAAATTCTTTCCAACAGGTTAATAAGCCAATTCGTAAAAAAGATGCCATGAATTTACTTTTAGGAAAACCAGCATATGTTGAAGATATTACTCCTGCTGATTGTTTGATTGTTAAAGTTTTGCGTTCTCCTCATGCTCATGCTTTGATTAAAGAGATTGATATTTCTGCTGCTTTAGCATTACCAGGAATTGAAGTGATTTATACATATAAAGATGTTCCTCAAGAACGCTTTACTATGGCAGGGCAAACTTATCCTGAACCTAGTCCATATGATCGTTTGATACTTGATCAAAGAGTTCGTTTTGTTGGTGATGCAGTAGCTATTGTTGCTGGTGAAAATGAAAAAGTTGTTAATGCAGCTATGAAACTAATTAAAGTTGAATATGAAGTTTTAAAACCAGTGCTAGATTTAAATCAAGCTAAAGATAATGAAATATTAGTTCACCCTGAAGAAAATTGGAAATCATTATGTTCTGTAGGTGCAGATAATCAAAGGAATTTATGTGCTAGTGGCAGTTGCCAGGAAGGAGATATTGAAAATATTTTCTTACAGTGTGATGAGGTATTTCAACGAATTTATCATACTAAAGCTAATCAGCAGGCAATGATGGAGACTTTTAGGACATACTGTCAAATCGATCCCTATGGTCGCTTACATGTAATTAGCTCGACTCAAATTGTTTTTCATGTTAGACGTATTCTTGCTAATGCATTAGGAATTCCTAAATCTAAGATTCGAGTTGAAAAACCACGAATTGGTGGTGGTTTTGGAGCAAAACAAACTGTAGTGGCTGAAGTTTATCCTGCGTTTGTTACTTGGATGACTAAAAAACCATCACGCATTATTTATTCACGAACAGAATCCCAAATTGCTGCTACTCCACGTCATGAAATGGAAATTACAGTTAAAATTGGGGCGATGAAAGATGGAACAATTAAAGCACTTGATGTTTATACTCTATCAAATACAGGGGCTTTTGGTGAACATGGTCCAACTACTGTTGGTTTATCAGGTCATAAATCAATTCCTTTATATTCTAATAATTTAGAAGCGTTTAAATTTTCTTATGATGTTGTTTATACTAATTGCCAAGCAGCAGGAGCATATCGAGGATATGGAGCTACTCAAGGAACCTTTGCAGTTGAATCAGCTGTAAATGAATTGGCTAGTCGCTTAGGAATTGATCCTGTCGAAATAAGAGAAAAAAATATGGTTCGTCAAGGACAAAAAATGAGTGCTTATTATAATGAAGTAGCAACAAGTTGTACTTTGGATAAATGTTTGAGTCATGCTAAAAAGCTATTTGATTGGCAAAACAAAGCAAAAGTCCGTGATTTAGGAAATGGAAAAGTTCGTTCTGCTGGTGTGGCAATGGCAATGCAGGGATCTGGAATTTCTGGGGTAGACGTTGGCTCAGCAACAATTAAACTTGATGATGAAGGATATTATACTCTTTTGATAGGAGCTGCAGATATGGGAACAGGATGTGATACTATTTTAGCACAGATGGCTGCAGAGTGTTTAGATTGTGATGTTGATAAAATTATTGTGTTTGGAGCAGATACTGATGCTTCACCATATGATTCTGGTTCGTATGCTTCAAGTACTACTTATGTTACTGGAAAGGCTGTTGAAAAAGCTTGTTATCAATTAAAAGAAAATCTATGTAAATTGGCAGCTGAAAAACTAGAGTGTTCAATTAAGGAACTTGAATTTACTAAAAATGGTATTAAAAACTTAAACACTGATACAATTATTTCTTTATCAGAATTAGCAGCTAAATCAATGTGTGGAAATAATATTTCAACTCAAGTAACTGTTACACATTCTTCACCAGTATCACCACCACCATTTATGGTTGGAATGGTAGAAATTGAATTAGATAAAGAAACTGGACAAGTAGATATTTTAGATTATGTGGCAGTAGTTGACTGTGGAACTGTTATTAATACTAATCTAGCAAAAGTTCAAACTGAAGGAGGACTAGTTCAAGGGATTGGAATGGCTCTTTATGAGAATGTTCAATATAGTGAAAAAGGTGCTATTGCTGAAAATTCATTCATGCAATATAAAATTCCAACTCGTTTAGATATGGGTAAATTAAGAGTTGAATTTGAAAGCAGTTATGAAAAGACAGGACCTTTTGGTGCTAAATCAATTGGAGAAATTGTAATTAATACACCTTCTCCAGCAATTGCACATGCTATTTATAATGCTACAGGAATATGGCTTAGGGAGTTACCAATGACACCAGAAAAAGTATTAATGGCATTACCAGAAGAATAATGAGAACATATATTATTTATTTAGCAGCTGGTAATAGTATTCGCTTTGGCTCAAATAAACTACTGTATAAAGTAAGGGGAAAAGAATTATATCGTTATGGTTTAGATAATTTAATTAAATTATCTTCTAACCGCAGTGATTGTAAATTAATTGTAGTGACACAGTACCTTGAAATAATAAGCTGTTATCCAGAACTTGATTATATATATAGTTCTAAATGTCAGGAGGGGCTTTCCTATTCAATCAAAGCTGGAATAGAAATGATTAATCAGCAGGATAATTTTCAAATTATGTTTGTTGTAGCAGATCAAATTTATTTAAATTATCAAACTTTAAATAAAATGCTTGATATTTATAATAATTCTAATTATTCTTTAGCTTCGATGATTTATCAAGGTCGAGTAGGAAATCCAACTATATTTGATGCGACCTATATTGAAGAGTTAATGAAATTAGAGGGTGATCAAGGTGGACGTAAGATTATTAATCAACATCAAGATAAATGTCTATTTTATCAAATTGAAAATGGACTTGAGCTATTAGATATAGACAAATTAGAGGATTTAATTGATGATTATCAATAAGAATGGATAAGGGAAAATAAATGGTAAATGAAGATAAGCTGTTAGATTTAATAATTAAATATAATTGTGATAAAGAGTTAAATAATCTAAAAGATATTTTAGATTATTTACAAAAAAATCCTCTATATCTTTTTACCACAATAAAAATTTCTAAACGCAAATTATTTCAAATACCAAAAGATGATCTGTTAATGATTCTAGATAACTTATTTATTATAAATGATAAACGATATTTTTCTGTTTTTTCTAATCAAAAAAATACCAACAGACAATTTAAATATTGTTTGTCAGTATCTATCTTTGAATGTTTACAATTAATGAAAAAGATGGATGATACTAATGAAATAATTATAAACCCTAATTTAAAAAATAATTTTAAGTTAACTAGAGATATTATTCAGTATCTTAAAGGGTAAGAAACTGGAGATTAAATATGATAGAATTAGAAAGATCAAGAAATCTCAATCTAATTAATGAATTTGAAGTTAAACAACTTCAAATTATTAAAGATTTTATTAAAGATAGTCCTAATGCTTTAACAAGAGATAATAAAACTGCTCATATAACAGTATCTGCCTGGGTATTAAATCCTACATTAAATAAAGTATTAATGGCACATCATAATATATATAATTCTTGGGCTTGGCTTGGTGGACATGCTGATGGTAACCATGATTTAGGTCAGGTTGCTATTAGTGAAGCGATGGAGGAAACTGGAATTAAAGATATTTGTTTTTTAAGTGATGACTGGATAGCAATAGACATATTACCTGTGCAATTACATTTTAAAAATAATCAGTTAGTAGATTTTCATTTGCATTTTAATTTTACTTTTGCTTTCATTGCTGATGATAAACAACAAGTTATACCAAAACTTGATGAAAATAAAGCTGTAAAATGGATTGCTCTTAATGAAATAGAACAAGTGGTAAAGGAAAAAGAAATGATTCCTATTTACCATAAACTAATAAAACGTGTTTTAAAACTAAGAAACAGAGCTTAAAAACTCTGTTTTTATTATTGTGTATTGGAATATGATATATATAGGAAAAATGATTGATAATCTAAATTGATATATAAATGATTAACTATTCTATTTTTATATTATAATTGTTTATAACATAATTTATTACTCTTAGTTAAAGCTGTTTGTTTTAATAATATATTTTTATTAAAACGAGTAATTTATTATGGAAATACTGAATTTTTAATTATTTTTGTATAAAAAAGAAAGTTATTGTCTAAAATAGATAATTTATATATTATTTTATTATTATAAATAATTTTTTAGATATGAATGTTTTGTTTTGAAAATAATCCTAAAATTATTATTTTTGGTTTAGGAAAATGATTTAAAACAAAATAATTATATATATTGACAAACTTTATTGATTAAGATATTGTTATGAGGAAAAAATAGAGGTTGCAAGGCATCAGAGTACTATAGTGAGTAGGCATACATTGATCTATAGGAAAGGTAATCTTTGCCGATAGATAATAGATGGCAATTTATTATCTAGGTGCTGTAGGAAATACCTACAGTACTCCTTCAGTAATGAAGAGGAGCTATTGACACAGAATTTTAGTCGTGTTAGTAGCACGACTTTTTAATTTTGTTTAAGGAGATAAATAGATGAAAAGAATATTAAAAATCTTTACAGTATTAGTTTTAGTACTTACTGTAATTATACCAGTTGTTCCTATAAAGGCTGAAGAAGAGAATGATAATACATTTGTTGTAGGAATGGAATGTAATTATGCTCCATTTAACTGGACACAAGTAAATGAGACAGAAACGGCTGTTTTTTTAGAGGGTGGGGGTTATGCTGATGGTTATGATGTAGCTGTTGCTCGTGAAATTGCTAAACATTTAGGAAAAGAATTAGTAATTAAAAAAATGAGTTGGGATGGGCTAGAACCAGCTTTACAAGCGGGGGTGATTGATGCCATTATTGCTGGTATGACTGATACTGCAGATCGTCGTCAAAGAGTTGATTTTACCCAGACTTATTATGAATCACAAATGGTATTAATTGTAAGAAAGAAAGATAAATTAGAAGATGCTAAGAGTTTAAAAGATTTTTCTAATAAAAAGGTACTGGGACAACTAAATACTTTGTATGATACTGTAATTGATCAGATTCCTGGTGTTAAACATGCTACTGCCTTAGAGGATTATCCAGCAATGGTAATGCAGTTAAATAATGAATTAGTAGATGCTGTAACTGCTGAATTACCTGTAGCTGCTGGAATTGTTGCAACTAATCCTGATTTAACATATGTTGAATTTGAAGAGGGAAAAGGATTTGATGTTGATTTAACAGATACTTCAGTATCTATTGCAGTAAGTAAGGAAAATTTAGAATTAAAAAATAAAATTGATGAATATCTTAATTCTATATCTGATGAAGATAAAAAAGAAATGATGGATGAAGCAATTGATAGAATTCCTGCTACTATCACTAGTTTAAGTGATAATATTTTTGTTGCAGCAAAACAGATTTTTGAAGTATATAGTTCATTATTTTTCAGTGGAATTGGCTCAACATTAACTTTAGCTTTTGGAGGAACGATTTTAGGGTTATTAATTGGACTAGTTATTGGAGCAATCAGAGCTATTAAAATTGAAGAAAGAGAACAATTATTTAGTAAGATCATAAAAAGAACTGCCTGGATTATTACAACCATATATATTGAGATTTTTAGAGGAACACCAATGATGGTACAAGGAGCATTTATTTATTATGGACTTAAAAATATTATTCATTGGGATCCATTTACAGCAGGAATTTTTGTCATCACTATTAATACTGGAGCATATATGGCAGAAATTGTTCGTTCGGGGATTCAATCAGTTGATAAAGGACAAACTGAGGCAGCTAGAAGTATTGGGATGAATAGTATTCAAACAATGGTATATATTATTTTACCTCAGGCAATTAAGAATTCTTTTCCATCTATTGGTAATGAGTTTGTAATCAATATCAAAGATAGTAGTGTGCTAAATGTTATTGCAGTTACTGAGTTATTTTACCAAGCTAAAAGTGTAGCTGGAAGCTTATATGCATTTGTACCAACTTATTTTGTTGTTGCATTGATTTATTTGTGTTTAACTTTCCCAACTACTAGAATTTTAAATTATATTGAAAATAGAATGAATTGTAAAAAAGTAATTACATTTGATAGTAAAGGGAGGGTAAAGTAATGGAATTAATTATTGAAGTAAGACATTTAAAAAAATCGTTTGGTAATTTAGAAGTATTACATGATATTGATTTTACTGTTTCAAAAGGTGAAGTAGTTACTATTATTGGAGCTAGTGGTAGTGGTAAATCAACTTTTCTACGTTGTTTGAATATCTTGGAAATTCCTAATTCTGGAAGTGTCATGTATCATGGAAAAGATATTTTAAAAGGTGAAATTAATGTTAATGTACATCGTAGTAAAGTTGGAATGGTATTTCAGGGGTTTAATCTCTTTAATAATAAAACTGTTCTTGAAAATTGTGTGATTGGTCAAATGAAAGTATTAAAAAGAAGTCGTGAAGAAGCAACTAAAATTGCGATGAAGTTTCTTGAAAAAGTTGGAATGGAAAAATTTGCTAAAGCTGGAAGTATTCAGCTTTCAGGTGGTCAAAAACAAAGAGTAGCAATAGCTAGAGCACTATGTATGGAACCAGAAGTGTTATTGTTTGATGAACCAACTAGTGCTTTAGATCCTGAAATGGTTAGTGAAGTACTTAAGGTTATGAAAGATTTAGCTAATGAAGGATTAACAATGATAGTAGTTACTCATGAAATGCAGTTTGCTCGTGATGTGTCTTCTAGAGTTGTATTTATGGATAATGGGGTGATTGTTGAAGAGGGGACTCCTGATCATATTTTTAACCATCCTTCTAAGGATAGGACAAAAGAATTTTTAAAGCGTTTTTTAAATCAATAAATTAAATATGTTAGTAATAAAAAGATTGTTGTAGAAATAAAATTTTCTGGCAATCTTTTTTACAAATATATAATTTTGAATAATTTATTTTCTTTAAATAACTTTTTAATATTATTGTAATTTTTATAATTATATTTATAATAATATTATTACAATATAAGCAGGATGATAAAATGAAAAAAATAGTATTAGGAATATTAGCACATGTTGATGCAGGTAAAACAACATTGACTGAAAGTGTTTTGTATTTAAGTAAAGCAATTCGTACTTTAGGGAGAGTTGATCATGGAGATGCATTCTTGGACTATAATGTCCAAGAAAGAAATCGGGGAATTACGATATTTTCAAAACAAGCAGTATTTAATTGGAATGATTGTCAAATAACATTGATTGACACTCCTGGTCATGTTGATTTTTCAACTGAAATGGAACGAACATTACAAGTATTAGATTATGCAATTTTAGTAATCAGTGGTATAGATGGAGTTCAAGTACATAGTGAAACGATTTGGAAGTTGTTACAACATTATCAAATACCAACTTTTATTTTTATAAATAAGATGGATAATATCCATGCAAATAAAGAAGAACTATTATCAGAATTAAAAAAACGTTTAAATGAACAGTGTTATGATTTTGAAAATCTTGATGATGATTTTTATGAAAATATTGCATTAAATAATGAAGTATTATTAGAATATTATTTAAAACATAATACACTTCCAAAAGAAATGTTAATTGAAGAAATTATAAAGCGCCAGCTTTTTCCATGTTTCTTTGGTTCAGCACTAAAAATGGAAGGGATTGATACCTTTTTAAATGAATTCACTAGTTATATTAAAGAAAAGGAATATCCAGAAGATTTTGGAGCTCGGGTATTTAAAATCAGTCATGATAAACAAGGTAATAGATTGACTCATCTTAAAATTACTGGTGGAACATTAAAAACAAAAGCACAAATTGGTAAAGATGAAAAGGTTGATCAAATTAGAATTTACTCTGGCAATAAATATCAATTAGTAAATGAAGTTAAAGCTGGAGATATTTGTGTTATCAAAGGTTTTAAGAATATTATGGCTGGACAGGGATTAGGAATTGAAGAGGAAATAATCCAACCTGTATTATCACCTTATATGGATTATCGAATTATTTTACCAGAAGATCATGATTGGCATCAAACATTAGAAAAATTATCTTTATTAGCTCAAGAAGATCCTCAATTACATATTAATTATAATAATCATACTCAAGAAATTCATGTTCAACTAATGGGAGCTATTCAAATTGAAGTTCTTAAAAACCTTATTAATGAAAGATTTGGATTAAATGTTAGTTTTGATCATGGTAAGATCATATATAAAGAAACTATTTTAGAAGCAGTAGAAGGAGTGGGGCATTTTGAACCATTGCGTCATTATGCTGAAGTTCATTTGCTTTTAGAACCAGGTAAACCAGGGAGTGGTTTGGAATATGGGGTTAATTGCAAGGATGAGGTTTTATCTAGTAGTTATCAAAGATTGATTTTGACACATTTAAAGGAAAAGGAACATTTAGGTGTATTAACTGGATCTGCAATTACTGATATGAAAATAACTCTTATCTCTGGTAAAGCACATTTAAAACATACTGAAGGTGGCGATTTTCGTGAAGCAACATATCGGGCTGTTCGACAAGGTTTAAAGTCAACCAAATCAATTTTATTGGAACCATATTTTGATTTTACTTTAGAATTACCTGTTGAATTTTTAAGTAAAGCTATTTATGATATTGAAGCAATGAAAGGATCTTTTGTTATGCCTGATATTCATAGAGAAGTTGTTAGTATTACTGGTAGTGCTCCAGTAAGCAGAATGCAAAATTATCAAAGTGAAGTAATTAATTATACTAAGGGTAAAGGTCGGTTAATATGTCAAGTTGCTGGATATCATCCTTGTCAAGATGAAGATGAGGTTATTAAACAAATTAATTATGATAGTGAAACTGATAAAGATAACCCGACTGGTTCTGTTTTTTGTAGTCATGGTGCAGGTTATAATGTTAAATGGGATGAAGTAGAGAAGCATATGCACATTCCTTTACAATTAAAAAAAACTTCTAGAATAGAAGAAAAATATCAGCAAACTACTAAATTTGATGATGCAGATAAAGAACTAGAAGAAATATTCACAAAAACTTATGGACCTGTTAAAAACCGTAATTTTATGAAAGAAACACCAAGAAAATTACTCAATGAACCAGTTTATAAACATATTCCTGAATGTTATCTAATTGATGGTTATAATGTTATTCATTCATGGCCAGATCTTAAAGAACTAGCTAAAGATAATCTAGATGCCGCAAGGTCACGATTGATTGATATTATGTGTAATTATCAAGGATATAAAAAGTGTATTTTAATTTTAGTTTTTGATGCTTATAAAGTAAAAGATAATTTGGGAAGTAGTTATAAGTATCATAATATTTATATTGTATATACTAAAGAAGCTCAAACTGCTGATATGTATATTGAACGTACTACTCATGAATTAGCTAGTAAATATAGTATTACAGTTGCTACATCAGATGCTTTAGAACAATTGATTGTTTTAGGACAGGGGGCCAAGCGAATTTCATCTAGGGAATTACGTTTAGAAATTGAATATTTGGATAAAGAAAAATTGGCTGAATTTAAAAGCCGTCAACCTAAAGGATATAATTATTTGTTACAAGATTTAAAGAAATATCATAAAGAATAGGGGGTAGATTATGAGTTTTAAATACAATCTCAATTATATTAGTGGAATTAATGAATATTCTAAACGAGCTATTTATACTTTAGTTATTGATAGAGATTGTTTTTATGTAAATGGTCTAATTAAAAAGAAGAAATTTTCATATAATCAAGTTATCAAAATAGTTTATGGTACAACAGATGAATTAAAAAGAAATATTGAAGAAGTAAATATAAATATTTTTGGTAATATTGGATTATTAGATCGCCGTTTAAATAAAAGACTTCATTATTGTTTAGTCATTGTTTTAGAAAATACAACTATAATCTTTGCAGAAGAACATGAAACAAGTATAAAGAATGCTTATCAAAAATTGATGAAAGTTTATGAACAATATCATTAAATATATTGGTTGTATCTTTATTGGAAAATAAAAACTAAAATTTATTATGAGTTATATATTCAAGTCTTCAAATAATTTTTGAAGGTAGAATATAGAGTTCATTGATAACAATTATTTCTATGATAACATTATAAAAAAATAGTAGGGGCTGTAACGAGTAAATAACTCATTTCAGTTTCAAAAAAACGAAAAAAAACACGGTCATCCGTGTTTTTTGGTATAATGTTAGTTATGAATACAACACTACACACAAAAAATTATAACGCATATCAACCGAATATGCTACTGGATTTTTCATTATCTTTCGAAAAAGATATTGCTCATGATGATATTTGTAGAACTGTTATTGAAGTTGCGGAAGGGATCAATGTTGCTAAGTATGTCGATTTCTCTAACAGAAATTCTTATGGGTATGATGGAGTTATGATGTTTAAACTTCTTGTTCTTGCCAAATCACTTTTTGGTTACTGTTCTACTAGAAGATTAGCTGATTTGTGCAAAACTGATATCAGATTTATGTTTATTGCTG
>NZ_FOIN01000004.1 GCF_900102365.1 Thomasclavelia cocleata
AGGTAAACCCTCTAATCCCCCATAATTACGACATTCTATATTGTCAATAGTACATTCTTTCATATCTAAAATAGACATTGATAAATCTAATTGTTCACCACATGGTTTACCACGTGACATATCAAGTTTTAGGTCTAATGCTTTAAACTCTTGATATCTTTGTTCTAATGATTTTTTTAAAGTTAGTAATTCATCTTTATTCATTTTTGTAAATGCTTTCATTAGTCTTCCCCCTATTGTTACACTGACTGAATGTATTTTACCATTATATACTATTTTTTCAAGATAAAATAATTAAAATTATGTTAATATTTGTCATATATATTAAAGAAATAAAATAAGAGTTTCTTTTTATTATAAAGTGAATTAAAAATTATTTATTATCTATAATATTTACATATTTTATTTTTTAACAAATATATCTATCTTTTTTTGAAAAATAATGATAAAATACGTATGTAACTATGAAAGTTTTTGTAGATTATGATATAAAGTAATTTTATGGTGATTAAGATATTGTTTTTAACAATTATGTTAGATTCTACAATGAAAACATTACAAGATAAAACACAAACTATTTTTATTTTAACTATTGAAGAAAAGAAATCTTTATTAAATGATAATCATTTAATAAAGTAATGATTAATTCTAGACTAATTGTTCAAAATAAGTAAAGAAGAATTAATTGAAAATAATATTAGCTTTTTTGATAATGTTTGTGATAAACTAATTAAAACTGCTTTGGAGGTAATGAGTAAATCATAGATATGATAGTTATGAAAGAAAATTGGTATGTGTTATTTGTATTAGTTGCAAAAGAAAAAAAATTGTGTTCAGTTTTAACGAAAAAAGGTTTAAATGCATTTATCCCACAGATGGAATATTATCGTAGAGATATTAAAGGTAATGCATTAAAGTCATTATTTCCAGGATATATATTTATCAAAAGTGAAATGAATCAGAGTGATTTTGATAATTTTTTATATAAATTAGAAGATCAAAGAGATGGTTTAATTAGACAACTTAAAAAAGATGGCATATCAGCTTTAAGAAAAGAAGAAATAGAGATGTTTAAAAAACTTCTTAATAATGAAGGTATCTTAGAAATGTCCCAAGCATTTATTGAAGATAAAAAAGCTGTTGTTACAAAGGGACCATTAATTTATTATCAAGATCATATAGTTAAAGTTGATAAACACAATAAATTAGCTTGTTTAGATTTAAAGTTTATGAATAGACAAATCCTAGTAGGATTAAATATTAAAAGCAAAATTTAATAAATGGAGCTGGTTTACCGCTCATTTTGTAATTTGAATATAGTTTTTCCTTGGGGTAGGGGGAATTGTATTCATTTTTATTATATATAAAACTGCATAAAGCAGTTTTTTTTATTATAGGAGGAATTATATGTCACATATTTTTTTAGCATCACCTCATATGAGTGATGAGGGTTATGAAAAAGAATATATTAAAGAAGCATTTGATACCAATTGGATTGCTCCACTTGGTAAAAATGTAAATGAATTTGAAAATGAAATAAAAGATAAATTAGGTGCTAAAGCTGCAGTAGCATTATCTTGTGGTACAGCTGCTATACATATGGCTATTAAATCATTAGGAGTAAAAAAAGATGATATTATATTTTGTCAAAGTCTAACATTTAGCGCTTCTGCTAATCCTATTACTTATGAAAAAGCAATACCTGTATTTATTGATAGTGATGAATCATGGAATATGTCACCAGTGGCTTTAAGAAAAGCGTTTGAAAAGTATAAAGATAATTTACCTAAAGCAGTTATTGTAGTTCATCTTTATGGATTGGCATCAAATATCAAAGAAATTAAAGAAATATGTAATGAGTACAATGTGTCTTTGATTGAAGATGCAGCAGAATCATTAGCAACAACAATAGATGGTAAGTATACAGGAACATTTGGTGATTATGGAATTATCTCATTTAATGGAAATAAGATTATTACATCATCTGGAGGGGGAATGTTTCTTGCAAATACTGATGATGCTGATGAAAGAGCAAAGAAAGTATTGTTTTGGGCAACACAAGCAAGAGAACAGGCAAGACATTATGAACATAAAGAAATAGGATACAATTACCGAATGAGTAACATAGTTGCTGGAATTGGTAGGGGGCAATTAAAAGTATTGGATCAAAGAGTGATTAAAAAAAGATATATCTATGAATATTATCAAAAGGAGTTAGGGAATCTTGAGGGATTAACAATGATGCCAAGAGATAAGTATAAGTCGTATTCTAATTGCTGGCTATCAACAATCCAGTTAGATGAAAACTGTAAAGTAAGACCATTAGATATAATAATAGCTCTAGAAGAAAATGATATTGAATCAAGACCGATATGGAAACCAATGCATTTACAACCAGTATTTAAAGATTATGATTATATTGATAATGACGCAACGTCTGAAAGATTGTTTAATAATGGAGTATGTTTGCCAAGTGATACAAAGATGAGTGATGAAGATTTAAATAGAATCTGTAAAATCATAAAAGGATTGTGGGAATAATGTATAAATTATTATTTAAAAGATTATTAGATTTTACATTATCGTTAGTAGCATTGATAGTATTATCACCAATAATGTTAATAATTGCAATAATGATAAGAATCAAATTGGGAAAACCAGTAATATTTAAACAAAAAAGGCCAGGTAAGGATGAAAAAATCTTTGAAATGTATAAATTTAGAACCATGAGTGACAAAAGAGATAGGAAAGGTAATTTATTATCAGATGAAGATAGATTAACAAAGTTTGGGAAATTATTAAGAGCAACAAGCTTAGATGAACTTCCTGAACTTTTTAATATACTTAAAGGTGACATGTCAATTGTTGGTCCTAGACCTCAGCTCGTTCGAGATATGGTTTTCATGAGTGATAAGCAAAGAAAGCGACATTCAGTTAGACAAGGACTTACAGGATTGGCACAAGTTAATGGTAGAAATAATATTTCATGGGAAGATAAAATAAATTATGATTTGAAATATATTGATAAAATAACGTTTATCAATGATTTTAAAATAATTATGAATACTGTTTTAAAAGTATTTAAAAGAGAAGGGGTTTCTACTGAGGGAATGGATACAGCAGAAGATTTTGGGGATTATTTATTGCGTTGTAAAAAAATTACTATTGAACAATATCAAAAGAAACAAAAAGAAGCTGAATTATTATTGGAGGATAAATAATATGAATTTCTCTGTAGCGATGTGTGTATATGAAGGGGATAATCCACTTTTTTTTGATAAAGCAATAAAAAGTATATTGGATAATACATTAATACCAGATGAAATAATTCTTATTGTAGATGGGCCAGTTTCTAAAAAACATGAACAGATTATTGATAAATATTTTAAAGAATTGACAGTTTATAGATTTAAAGAAAATCAAGGTCATGGAGTTGCTAGAAGAAAATCATTAGAATTATGTAATAATGAGCTAGTGGCATTAATGGATGCTGATGATATCTGTTTAAAAGATAGGTTTGAAAAACAAATTAATGTATTTAAAAATAATAGTAAGTTAAGTATAGTTGGAGGTCAAATAGAAGAATTTATAGATGATGTTGAAAACATTATAGGAAAACGAGAAGTACCTTTAAGTGATGATAATATAAAAACGTATATGAAAAAAAGATGTCCAATGAATCAAGTTACAGTTATGTTTAAAAAGAAGGATATTATTAAAGCTGGTAATTATTTAGATTGGTATTCTAATGAGGATTATTATTTATGGATTAGGATGGCTCTTAATAATTTGAAGTTTCAAAATATTGATGATACTTTGGTTTATGTGAGAGTTGGAAAAGAGGCGTACCAGCGAAGAGGTGGTAAAAAATATTTTTTAAGTGAATTTAGATTACAGAATTATATGTTAAAAAAAGGAATTATAAGTGTTCCTAGATGGATAATTAATGTAGCAGAAAGGTTTGTTTTGCAAATAGTTATGCCAAATAAATTAAGAGGTATAATTTTTCAAAAATTAGCAAGGAGATAAGAAATGAAAAAATATAAGATAGGGTATACTACAGGAGTTTTTGATTTGTTCCATATAGGCCATCTAAATATATTGAAAAAAGCTAAAGAGCAGTGTGAATTTCTTATAGTAGGTGTTACTACAGATGAGTTGTGTAAAAAAAGAAAAAATAAAGTACCGATTGTTTGTGAAAAAGAACGTATTGAAATTGTTAGAGCAATTAAATATGTAGATAAAGTAGTTGAACAAGTAGATATGGATAAATTAGCAATGATAAAAAGATATGGAGTAGATGTAGTTTTTGTTGGATCTGATTGGAAAGGAACATCTTCTTGGAAACAATATGAAAAAGAATTTGCTAAAGAGGATTGCGAGGTAATATACCTTGATTACACAGATGGGATATCATCTACAATTTTAAGAAAGAGACTAAATAGAGAATGATTTTTGTATATAGCAATTGGGAGAAGTTTTGTAATAAATTAGCAGAAAAAGGTTTAAATAGTGTTACAGCTAAGAGTATTACAGAAAAATCAATAGAAGGTAATTATATAGTTTTAAAGCATGATGTAGAAACTAATGTTTCTAGTGCCTATGAAATAGCAAAAATTGAAAATAAATATGGTCATTGTGGCAGTTATTATGTACAAGCATATTTGATGGAAGAACAAAAAAATATTTTGTTATTAAAAAAAATGGCAGCTATGGGTCATGAGATTTCATATCATCATGATGTTATGGATTTTAGTAAAGGAAAATTAGAAACAGCAATTAAAGAGTATGATAAAAATGTTGCGTTATTTGAAAATAATGGCTTTAAAATTAGAACAGTTTGTCAACATGGAAATCCAGTAATTGAGAGGGTTGGCTATAGTTCTAATCGAGATTTTTTTCGTAGCAATAGGGTTCAAGCACTTTATCCTAATACCTTAGATATTATGGTTAATTTTAAGGAAAAAATTAATACAGATTATGAATATTTTTCAGATGCAGGTAGAAAATTTAAAATGATTTATGATCCTATTAATAATGATATTATAAATTCAGATGATAAAAATATACCATTTGATAATCTAGATGATCTTTTAAAGTATATTAATGGGTTAAATAAATCAAGTATTATTAGTATTCATCCACATCGTTGGACTTCATCTGCTTGTATATATGTGATTAAAGATTTAATTTTTAAGATAATAAAGAAAATATCAAAATTATTATTACATATACCATTTATGAAGAAAATAATGGGTAAATATTATTACTTAGCTAAGAAAATATAAATTATTTGTTGAATATAAATAATATTTAATTTTTATATGAATAATATTGGAAGCTATAAACATAATATGAAAACTATAAATATATTTATTATTCATATCTAATTTAACTAAAGTGGAAAAAGAAGAATTGAAAAATATAGTAAAATTAGAAGGTAAAGAGGGGAGTTGTATTTTGAATATATGAATAAACAAACAGTTAGGGATGTTCAAGATAAAATACTCGAAACAATGGTGTTTATAGACAACATATGTAGAGAAAATAATATAACATATTTTATTATGGGAGGTACAGCACTTGGTGCTATAAGGCATGGTGGTTTTATTCCTTGGGATGATGATTTAGATATATTTATGACTTTTGAGGAATATAAAAAATTTAAAGATGTATTTGAAAGAAGAAATAGTGATAAATTTATGCTTCAAGAATGGAAGACTGTACCAAAATATTTGGAATATGCAAAAGTAAGAATGAATGGTACTACTTTTATTGAAAAGGCATTTAAAGATCGTCCAGATATGCATCATGGTATTTATGTAGATATTATGATTTTACATAAATGTCCCAATATATATTGGAAACAAAAATTGATTTATTTACAATCTAAGTTTGTTACTTTATATGGACTTTCACAGCGTGGCTGGAAACCTAAAGGAAAAACTCAAGCAATAGTTTTAAATTTATTAAAATTTTTACCTAAAAAAATACTTGCTAATTGGAGTTATAAAGGGATATATAAATATGATGATATGGAAAGTGAATTTAAATGGTGTTATTTTATTACACCTGCAAAATTTAAACAAGGAATTTTTGAAGACTATATGTTTCAAAATCCTATTGATATTAATTTTGAGGGACATAAATTTTTAGGATCAAAAAACATAAAAAAATATCTTGCATATCGTTATGGAGATTATATGAAATTGCCATCAAAGCAACAACAAAAAGCTGCTGTTCATGCCTATATTTATGATACAGAAAGGAATTATACTGAGTATATAAAATGATAAAATTTCAAATATTATGTGTTACTATGAATCAGACTGACTTTTCTAAAATAAATCAAATGAATATACATTCAGATGTAATATTTGCAAATCAATCAGATACAGTATCATTTGATGAGATGAAATTTGAAGGTCATAGTGCCAAGATGATTACTACTAATACTCGAGGTGTAGGTAAAAATAGAAATCTATCACTTATGTATGCAAGTGGGGATATTTGTTTGTTATCTGATGATGATATAAAGTATACTTCAACATATGAAAAAGATATTATTGAGGAATTTAGAAAACATCCTGATGCAGATATAATGATTTTTAATATAGATTCAAATGATGAAAAAAGAAAGCAAAAATATAATTCTAAAACGCGAAAATTATATTTTTATAATAGAATGCCTTATGGGGCCCCTAGAATTGCTTTTCGCAGGTCTTCATGGCAGAAAAGTAATGTATGGTTTACAACATTATTTGGAGGAGGGGCTAAATATACTAATGGAGAGGATTCTATGTTTTTGCATGATTTAAAAAAAAGCAAATTATCAATATATGTAAGTAGTGTTAATATTGGTATAGTTGATATGAGTGATTCATGTTGGTTTAAAGGAGCAAATGAAGAGTTTTATTTTAATAAAGGAGCTTATTGTGCTGCTTTACACTCATATACAAAATTTTTATGGGGATTATATTTTTGTCTTAGAGTGAAATCAAAATTAACTTTTAGTAAAAGAATAAATTATTTTAATAAAGGAATTATTGCTTATCAAAAGGGTAAAGAATGGAAAGATTTTATAAAGTAGTAGAAAAGATAAGAGTTTATTGCAAAATGGATATAAAAACAGATTGTTTGTAATAATGTTTATATAGTTAGGAGGAAATATATTTGAAATATGTATTTTTTTCTATTGGATTAATGTGTTTATTAATATTATTATTAGGGAATCTCGTTTTAATTATTAATAGAAAGAAAGAGAAATTATTTTATACGAATTTTTTATGCAAATATTCGATGACTGCTATAAAAGGAATGGCAATATTAATAATTATTATGGGACATCTAGGAAATATTTTTGGTGTACGAGTCTTTAATCCATTAGGATCGTGTGGAGTTGCAATTTTTTTATTTTGTTCAGGGTATGGTTTACAAAAATCATATTATAAAAAAAATTTAAAAAATTATTGGAAAAAAAGATTTTTTGCAGCATATATACCTTATATTTGTATAGAAATAATTTCGTATATATTTTTAGTTAAAGAAATATCGGCTTTAGAAATTATAAAAGATATTATTTTAATTGATACAGTTCACCCATTTGGGTGGTATATGCAGTGTTTATTTATATGGTATATATCATTTTACTTTTCATCATTATTAGAACAAAGGAAACAAGGGTTAAAGTATTGGGGATTATTTATTACATCATTATTGTTATTTATATTTATGAGAAGTTTATTTAAACAACAGGCAGTTTCTTTTGTTTTAGGTGTTTGGATGGCAAGTGATAATAGTAAATATAAAACTGATTCTATAAATATAGGAATTATTTTAGGTATATTAGGTGTTGCTTTACTTGGTATTAAACAAATTGCAATTATAAGAAACTCATCATGGATAATATTTTATGCTGTAGAAATGTTCCAATGTACATTATTGGGAATGGCAATTATTTTAATTGTAGATAATCTTGTTAAAAATAAGAGGGAAATAATTTCAAGATCTCTTTATTGTATAGGAATAATTTCTTATGAAATTTATTTGATACATGCATTTTTATTACCTCAATATCCTTCGTATCATGGAATTTTTATATTTTATGTGCTAACATTACTATGTTCTTTATTTATGTATGTAACAAATAAATTAATTAAACGGAGTTGTAGATATGAAAAAGTCAAGTCTATTTAACAATAGTATAAAAAAAATACATATGGTATTATTTGTTTATTGGTTTATTTTGGTTATTTGGCAAAATATTCGTTCAGGTGATAATCGTTCTGGTATGGATGTAATAATAAAGGTATCACTATTGTTATTTTTGGTATGCTGTTATTTATTTAAGTCTCATAAAGTTAATAGAAATGCTTTGCTTATTTCTTATATTTGGTTTTTTTGTTATTTAGTCACCTTTTTTAAGGATAAGTCAGGATTTAATTTAGGAATAATGATTCCATATATTTTTCCAGTATTGTTTTTTTTCTTAACATTTGCAATTGGGCATAAATTTGAAATAACAAAAAAAGAATTGTTAGTTTTTCTTAATTGTAACATAGCAATTGTTTTATATATGGTAGTTTATGCATTATTATTTTGTTCAGATCAATTTTTTAATGCGTTTTCATTGCAAAGTGCATATGGAAATGAATTATCTTCTTTTCTTGTAAGTAATATGGAATATGGAATGTATCTTTTATTTGGAATAATAGCATGTATAATTTGTTTGGAATTAAATGAAAAATTAAATAAATTTCAAAGAATGTGCTACTATTTTATAGTAGTTTTGTTTGCTATTAATTTAGTATTAACTTTTTCACGTACATCTATTATTGCTTTTATAGTTTTAATGTTATTATATGTGTTTTTTGCTAAAAGTAAAAAAACTAAAAAGATAATATTATTTTTGTTTGTTATTGCAATAGCTGCTATTTTTCTTTTACCATCTTTACAAGAGTTTTTTGTGGATATTGTATTTAAAGGTAATGCAGATAGTGGACGAAGTGAGTTGGCAAATATAGGTTTGAATATTTATCAAAGTTCTTCATTGGATAGAAAAATATTTGGAAATGGATTTTCAAATGTTAGTGATATGATTGAATTATCATCAATCCATAGCAATACACATAATGGTTATATTCAAGTGTTATTAGCAACAGGGATATGTGGTTTAATTATTACTGTTGGAATATTAGTTGTACAGTTTATTATTAATTTAAAATTTATTCAACAAGCTAAAAAGTATAGTTTTTTATTAATTTTGTATGCAGGATCTGTCCTGATAGCAGCAGTATATATGATGACTTCAACATGTACTATATTTTATTCTAATATAGATGCTTATTATTTGACTATAATGGCATTTATTATTCCAAAATATGTTCGAAATGCTATAAAGGCTGAAACATTTGATGAAAAATAAGTGTGGGGGAAGAATAAATGAATAGTGATGAATTACGAAGATTGCAACTAACTGAATTGGAATTATTGATTGATTTTGATAATTATTGTAAAAAGCATGGGTTGAGATACTATCTTATAGGCGGGGCGTTACTTGGAGCTGAACGATATAATCATTTTATTCCTTGGGATGACGATATAGATGTTGCTATGCCACGTGAAGATTATGAGTTATTTCAGCAAATATGGAAAAAAGATGCGATGACTAAGTACTTTTTGCAAAGTAGTAAAACAGATCCTTTATTTGCTCGTGGAATATTAAAATTGCGAATTAAGGGAACACATATTATAGAAGAAAGTTGTAAAAATATAAAATTTTTAAATGATGGAATCTATATAGATATTTTCCCAATTGACTTTGTTGATGAAAATAAAGGGAAAAAAATGGAAATGAAAGGGAAAAAAATTCGCTTTCTAGCAACTATGAAAACTATTAAATCTGGTTATGACAATAAAAGATTTAGATATATAAAAAAAATTATCTCTATATTTTTAAAGTTAGTTCCAACAAGTTATCTTGATAATAAATTAGAAAAGATATGTACTGAAGAGAATTCAAAAAAAAGAAAGTATGCAGTATTATTTTTACATAACTATGGTTGGAAAAAACAAATTCATCTAGCAAGTATTTTTGAAGAGGGAAGTACATGTATATTTGAAGGACATATATTTTGTGCCCCAAAAAATAAAGAAGCATTTCTTTTAAAGGTATTTGGTAGTGATTATTTAGTTGAACCTCCAAAGGAATTACAGAAGCAGCCACACAAGTATATTGAGATTAAATTTTAACTAAATATTTGATATTTATTAAAACGAAGTGAGGATAAATTAAAATGAGTACATATAAAAGAATACTTATAGTTTCAAATGAATGTTTCTCATCATCATCTTCAAATGGAAGGACATTGATGAATTTTTTTAAAGATTATGATAAAGAAAGCATTGCACAGTTTTTTTTGCATGGAACTCCTGATCAAAATATTTGTAGTAATTATTTCCAAGTTACAGATACTGATGCAAAAAATGCTTTTTTAGGGCGTAAAATAGATAAGAAAAAGAAAGTAGTATCTAAACATAGTAATAATAAAGTAATTAGGAATTGTAGGAATCTTTTAATTAGAGATATAGTTTGGAGAAGTTATAGATGGTGGAGTAAAGAATTAGATACATTTATCTCTACATTTAATCCTGAATGTATTTTATTACAAGCAGGGGATTCTCCTTTTATGTTTCATATAACAAGAAAGATTTCAAAAAGATATTCTATTCCGATTATAATATATAATAGTGAAAGCTATGTTCTTAAAGAGAAGTTATATAGTAGAGTAAAGAAAAATTCGTTTTTTCATAAATTATTACAATATGAATTAAAAGGCCAATATAAAGCAATTATGAAAAAAGCATCATATTGTATATATTCAACAGAAGCATTAGAACAAGATTATCAAATAAAGTATCCTCATCCAGGAAAAAGTAAGTCTTTGTATGTATCTAGTTCTTTAAAACCTGCTGTTGTATGTGATAAAAAAGAAAATGATCAATTTCATATTTTGTATTGTGGAAATCTTGGTGTTGGGCGAGCTGAAATTATTGTAAAAATGGCAAACGTTTTTAATGAAATTAATAAAAATATTAAATTTATTATTTGTGGCAGTTTTCCTACTGATGATGATTTAAAAAAAGCATCTTCTATACCTTGTGTAGATTATAGAGGAAGAGTATCTTATCAAGAAGCTTTAGAATTGATGTCATGTTGTGATTTATTAGTACATTGTGAAAATACTAATAGAGTGGATAATTTATATTATGCTTTTTCAACAAAGATTGCAGATTGTTTAGCATTAGGAAAACCTTTTTTAGTTTATGCTTCAGAAAAATATCCATTTGTTCAATATTTACATAATAATAAAGCTGCTTATATTGCGCAAACTACTGAAGAATTGAATGAAATAATTAATCAAATGTTAATTGATAATGATTTCAAAAATAAGTATATAAATAATGCAATTTTACTCGCTAAGAAAAATCATAATATAGAAAAGAATTCTGAGTTAATGAAAAATATAATAGAATTTGTTGTAAAACAATAAAGATAAAGTTCATAGAAATAGGTTTTAATAAATTATTTGGAGAAGAAAAATGAGTATATTTCAGAAAGTTAAAAAAAATGTTGGCTCACTTATGCTGATTATTGTTTTTTCTAAATTGATAGGAATGTTTAGAGATGTTGTACTAGCAAATTGTTTTGGAACTTCTAATGTAAGTGATGCATATTTAATCGCTATTTCTGTACCTACATTGATTTTTTATTTTATCGGACATTCTTTATCAACAGCTTATATTCCAATGTATAATAAAATAAAAAGTACAAAGGGAGAAACTAAAGCTCATGATTACACAAATATTATCATAAGCATTGCTATGGTTATATGTACAATTATAGTTATTATTTTATTAATTAGTCCTGATTTTATGGTTAAACTTTTTGCTGCTGGATTTGATGATGCGACAACAAATATAGCATCTTATTATATAAGGGTAAGTGCATTTAGTTTATATTTTATGACATTAGTTAATGTATATGGAAGTTACTTACAAATATATGAAAATTTTGTTGTACCAGCAATGGTAAGTGTACCACGAAATATTGTTATAATTTTGTCAATAATATTTGCATATTATTTTGGAATTGAGTTTTTAGGTTGGGGAATTTTATTTGCATATGTTGCAGAGTTTATATTTTTATTGCCATTTGTAAGAAGAAGCGGATATAAATTTAAAATAAAGATTAATATAAAAGATGAAGAGGTTATTGAAACATTTCGTATTATTACACCAATTTTAATAGGTGTTAGTGTTGGACAAATAAATAAGATTATTGATAAATCGTTAGCTTCAATTCTTATAATAGGAGGAGTATCAGCGCTATCGTATGCTTCTATTATAAATAATGCTGTACAAGAAGTACTGGTAACAGGAATTATTACAATTTTGTTTGCTAGTTGTTCTGAATTAGTTGCACAAGGAAAACATTTAGAAGTAAAGAAAAAATTATCAAATACCATAGATACTATGATTTGTTTATTAATTCCTGCATCTATTGGAGTTATATTTTTAGCTGAGCCTATAGTTAAAGTTATTTTAGGTAGAGGAAATTTTGATGGTAATTCAATTGCTTTAACAATGAGTGCATTGAGATGTTATACAATTGGTTTAGTTTTTCTTGCGATAAGGGATACTATTGTAAAGGTTTTTTATGCATATAAAAATACAAAAATTACAACTATTATTTCTACTACAGCTATTGGAATTAATATAGTTTTTAATATTATTCTTTCACAAATATGGGGAATAAATGGATTGGCATTAGCTACTAGTATTTCAGCAATATTTAGCTGTGTTACTCTTTATTATTTCTTAAGAAAGAAAATTGGTGATTTTAATTTAGTTAATACTTTAGTTGTTTCAATAAAAAGTATAAGTTGTAGTGTTTTAATGGGATTAGTGGTAATATTTTTATTTAGAATTATTGAAACATTTTCATCTACAGTAATAGCATTGATTATATCAGTTAGTATTGGTATTTTAATATATTTTATTTTAAGTGTATTGTTTAGAGTACCTTTGGCATTGAATTGGGTTAGAAAAATAACTAAAAGGATATAGATAAGAAATTAAAATTACTATTTGTCTTGTTAAATAAATTCTAAGGAATATCATTAGAAATAGTGTAGAAATTATAATATGTTTATTAAATTTAATTATTTATTATGAATTTCAACTAATTATGTAGTTAATACTTAGATACTAGCTTTTTAACAATATATATTGGATATAAGAAAAGAGGAGTTTAAAGATGAGTGAATTTAAAGATAAAACATTGCTGATTACAGGAGGAACAGGATCATTTGGTAATGCAGTATTAAACAGATTTTTAGAAACAGATATCAAAGAAATCAGAGTATTTTCAAGAGATGAATTAAAACAGGATAATATGAGACATGAGTATCAGGCTAAATATCCTAATGTTTTTTATAAGCTTAAATTTTACATAGGTGATGTAAGAGATATTAATAGTATAAAAAATGCTATGTATGGTGTTGATTACGTTTATCATGCTGCTGCTTTAAAGCAGGTACCATCTTGTGAATTCTTTCCAATTGAAGCAGTTAAAACAAATGTATTAGGAACAGAAAATGTATTAACAGCAGCAATAGAATGTGGAGTTAAAAGAGTAGTATGCTTAAGTACAGATAAAGCAGCATATCCAGTAAATGCAATGGGTACAAGTAAAGCAATGATGGAAAAGGTAATCGTAGCTAAAAGCAGGACAGTAGATCCTAAGAAGACAAGTATCATGTGTACAAGATATGGAAATGTACTAGCATCAAGAGGCAGTGTTGTACCACTTTTTATTAATCAGATAAAAGAAGGTAATCCTTTAACATTAACAGAGCCAAGTATGACAAGATTTGTCATGACATTAGAAGAAGCGGTAGACTTAGTACTATTTGCCTTTGAAAATGGAGAAAGTGGAGATATATTCGTACAAAAAGCCCCAGCCTGTACAATAGAAATCTTAGCTAAAGCGGTAAAAGAGTTATTCAAAGCAGATAATGAAATAAAAGTAATAGGAATCAGGCATGGTGAAAAGATGTACGAAACATTGCTTACTGATGAAGAATGTGCAAATGCCATAGATTTAGGAAACTTTTATCGAGTACCATGTGATAAAAGAGATTTAAATTATGATAAATATTTCGTTGAAGGAATAGAGAAGAACAGATTGACACAGTTTAATTCAAATAATACTAAGCTAATGAATGTAGAAGAAGTAAAGAATAAGTTATTAGAAGTAAAACTTGTTCGAGAAGAATTATCAGGCTGGGAGAATAGATAAAATGAAAATTTTAATAACAGGTGCTAATGGATTTGTAGGCAAGAATCTAGTCAGTACATTAAAGAATATCAAAGGTGGTAAAGATAAAACACGTAATATAGATATTGAAGATATCTATAGCTATGATGTTGATAATACTATTGAGGATTTGAAGAAGTATACAAGTGACTGTGATTTTGTCTTTCATCTAGCTGGTATCAACAGACCTAAAGATATTAGTGAATTTTATCAAGGTAATGCAACATTTACAGAAACATTATGTTCTTTATTGGAAGAACATGATAATAAAAGTCCAATATTAATCAGTTCTTCTATTCAGGCTTCAAAAGACAATGACTATGGTAAAAGTAAAAAAGAAGGTGAAGAATATCTTTTGAATCATGGTGAAAAGATGGATTCAAAAGTATATATATACAGACTTGCTAATCTGTTTGGTAAGTGGTGTAGACCTAATTACAACAGTGTAACAGCAACATGGTGTTATAATGTTGCCAATGGAAAAGATATTCAAATCAATGATCCTAATGTTGAATTACCATTATGTTATATTGATGATGTAGTAAATGAATTTTTAAATGCTTTAGAAGGACATCCAACAGTATGTAAAGAAGGAATATATGAAGTTCATCCAGTACATCATGTTAAGTTAGGTGAATTAGCAGATATCATCAAATCTTTTAAAGAATCAAGAGGAACATTGAATGTACCAGATATGAAAGAAGGAAGTTTGGAAAAGAAATTATACAGTACATATTTAAGCTATTTACCAAAAGATAAGTTTAGCTATCCACTGAAGATGAATACAGATCAAAGAGGATCGTTTACTGAGTTTCTAAAGACAGAAGAATATGGACAGGTAAGTGTGAATGTATCAAAGCCTGGAATAACCAAAGGACAGCACTGGCATCACAGTAAAAATGAGAAATTTTTAGTAGTGAGTGGAAAAGGATTGATTCAGTTTAGAGATATATATAGTAATGAGATTATAGAATATTATGTAAGTGGAGATAAATTAGAAGTAATAGATATCCCAACAGGATATACTCATAATATAATTAATATTGGTGAAACTGATATGGTAACAATAATGTGGGCAAATGAAAAGTTTGATCCAGAACATCCAGATACATATTATGAAGAAGTTTAGAAGTAATATCACATTTTATTTAGTATATAATAATGAAGGATAAATATCGTATTGAAATGATAGACCAGTTTGGGTATTATATATACATGATAGGATGTGATAGATATGATGATGGAAATTGTTTTAAGTGAAGAAAAGGCTGAAATAAATAATATTGATATTAATGAATGTTATAATAAAATAGACAAATATTTTATTAGCAGAGGTGTTAGAAAAAAAGCTCTTGGTATTTATGAAGGAACAAATAAGGATTTTAGTACTTTTGCTTGTGCACAAACAGGATTTCCTAATAGTGAGTGGTTTTTAAAAGTAGTAGAAAAATGGTACTGCTGGTATGAAGGCGATACGATAGAATATCGAGAAGATGCATTAGAATCATATTATCGAATAAAGAATAGATATGCAAATTTCTTTAAAAAGCAGAAAAGCAATTAATTTTGATTTAAATGATAATCTTCTAAAACAATATTATCCTTCAAAAAATTATAAGAATGGCTGGAGAGATATTAAAAGATTTTTTGAAAAAAGTAATTTTGTACATCGCCAATACTCAGGTTATGTATCTAAGGAATGTGTAACAATGACAGATGTGTTGAATTTAGTAACAGAGATGTCTAAACAGTTAGATTGGTTAAAAAAATGTGTTAAAGAATTTGATGTAACAATAGTTGGGGATAATTACAGTTTATTGTTAAATATATTTAATATACATAACAATATTTAGACAGTTTTATCAAAGTATATAATAAAGGATAAAAGATCATATGGTAATAATAGATTAATTGAATATTATATACTTAATAGAAAATGATACAAAGTGAACAAAAGGCTAAAGAAAATAATATTGATATTAATAAGTGTTATGAAAAAGTTGTTTTCTTAAAAAAATATCTAAAGGAGTATATCAAGGAAATAAGAAAGATTTTAATATTTTTATGACTGCTCAATAGTTTTTAAAGATAGTAGACAAATAGTACTTTTTTATAGGCTGGAAAGTGGTACTGGCTTAGTAAAAGCGAGATGCAGTTTGATGTAACAAATGTTGGTGAAGAGTACAGCCTTATTCCTAAAATAAAACAAGAATCAGGATTGATAAAAGATGAGCTGATACAGTTTGTCTTTTATTAATGGAAAACAGAGGTAGAAAATGGAAATAATGACAGATTATTCAAATGTAAAATGGCAAGAAAATGGAAAATTAAAACTATTGATTATCGTAGGAACAAGACCAGAGATAATCAGATTAAGTGCAGTAATTAATAAATGTCGTAAATACTTTGACTGTATCTTAGCTCATACAGGACAGAACTATGATTACAATTTAAACGGAATATTTTTTCATGATTTGAAATTAGCTGATCCAGAAGTATATATGAATGCAGCAGGTGATGATTTAGGAGCAACAGTTGGTAATATTATCAACTGTTCATATAAATTAATGAATCAGATCAAACCAGATGCATTACTTATTTTAGGTGATACCAACAGCTGTTTAAGTGCTATCAGTGCAAAAAGACTGCATATTCCAATCTTCCATATGGAAGCAGGAAACAGATGCAAGGATGAATGTTTACCAGAAGAAACAAACCGCAGAATAGTAGATATTATTTCTGATGTTAATCTAGCCTACAGTGAACATGCAAGAAAGTATTTACATGAATGCGGTTTACCAAAGGAAAGAGTATATGTAACAGGGTCACCAATGGCAGAGGTATTAGCTAATAATATAGAAGAAATAAAAGCATCAAAAATATTAGATAAATTAAATCTAAAATCTAAAAACTATATATTATTAAGTGCCCATCGAGAAGAAAACATAGATACAGAAAAGAACTTTGTGTCATTATTTACAGCTGTTAATAAAATGGCAGAGAAATATGATATGCCGATATTATATTCATGTCATCCACGAAGTAAAAAAAGATTAGAGGAAACAGGATTTAAATTAGATAGGAGAGTAGTAATGCATGAACCGTTAGGATTTCATGATTATAATAACTTACAGATGAATGCCTATGCAGTAGTAAGTGACAGTGGTACATTACCAGAAGAGAGTTCATATTATACAAGTATAGAAAAACCAATCCCGGCAGTATGTATAAGAACAAGTACAGAAAGACCAGAGGCATTGGATAAAGGGAGTTTTGTATTAGCAGGGATAGATGAAAGATCACTACTGCAGGCAGTAGAAACAGCAGTGGAAATGAATAAAGACAACGATTTAGGAATACCAGTACCAGATTATGTAGAAGAGAATGTAAGTACAAAAGTAGTAAAACTGATACAGTCATATACTGGGGTAGTTAATAAAATGGTTTGGAGGAAAGATTTATAAATTAATAATAGACTAGTATTGATTATTGGAAATCTAAAATAACTAGGTATTGAAAATAAGAGATTTAAAGTTTTTTGGCTTGGGGTGTTTTACATCCCAGGCCTTTTTGCATATATTTAGAATTTGGTGATATTTTAACCATCTTTTAAATTATATTTATAACATTAATTAAATATGAATCAATCTATTAAGTTAGTCTATATCTTTCATTGTTTTATATTTATTCATAATGCTAGATTGTTACCATTTATTTTGTGTTGAATTGCAAATTAAAATAATTTTGAAGATATATTTATTGATGTTATCACTATAACCTTTAGCAAAAGAAAGGAGTATCTTTAAGAAACATTAAACTATTGTATTAAATTATTCTGTTAATAACACAAAAAAGCTGGAATTGTTGATAAAAATTGAGTTTTTAATCTACATAATTTAAAATTATTGATGCTTTCAACTTCTAAATTTAGGATGGAAATTAAAGGTTATTTATTATACATATATATACATATCTATATATTTTATTTTTTAAAAAATATATCTATCTTTTTTTGTAAAATAATGATAAAATGCGTGTGTAACTATGGAAAATTTCAATATAGAGTTGTAGTTAAAATAACTATTTTAATATAAATTACTTTTGTATGCAGAAAAGATGTATACAAATCTAAGATTATAGGTAATAGTTATTTTAAAATTAAAACTTATATGTATTAGTTAGTAGTTATAAAAAAATAAATTATATTTAGTTTTAATAAAATATGCTAGTTTGATATTTATCAATATAAAATTGGTCAAAGTAAATAATGACTTAATTAGACTATTTAAAAATAAAAGATTTTATCTTAAAAATGTCCCAAGCATTTATAGAAGATAGAATTGCAAAAGAAATAAGTTGTTGAAAGCTAATAATTTGAAGTTGATAAATATAATGAATTGTCTTGTTTGAGTATGATTATTCATTAATAAAAAACATAGTGAAACTAAATAATAAAAGTAAAATTAAGTAAATGTAGCTGGTTTACCGCACATTTAAATGTTTGAATATAGTATCTATCTTGGGTAAGGGGGAACTATGCCCTTTTATAGTATTATATGACTAAATTATTAAATTTTAAGAATTAAAATTATATTTGAAAAGGTTTTATTAAGTAAAATTTGTTTTAGGGTTAAGGTAAAGGTAAAACATAAATGGAGATTGAATTTATTTTATAAGGGAGGTATAAAATGTATAAAAATGGAATCAAAAGGGTTATAGATTTTATCTTAGCTTTATGTGGACTTGTGATATTAAGTCCTATTTTTATTATCTTGTGTATTTGGATTAAGATAGATAGTAGAGGACCTATTTTATTTAAACAAAAAAGGATTGGGATTAATAAGACATATTTTAATATTTTAAAATTTAGAACAATGTATATAAATACCCCAAAAGATATACCAACACATATGTTAAAAGATCCTGATCAGTTTATTACCAAAGCAGGTAAGTTTTTAAGGAAAACTTCGCTAGATGAATTGCCACAAATAATTAATATTTTAAAAGGTGAAATGGCAATTATTGGTCCAAGACCAGCTTTGTGGAATCAAGATGATTTAATTGAAGAAAGAGATAAATATCATGCCAATGATGTAAGACCTGGATTAACAGGATGGGCACAAATAAATGGAAGAGATGAATTGGAAATACAAGTAAAAGCAAAGTTAGATGGAGAATACATAGAATGTATCTCTTTTTTGTTTGATTTGAAATGTTTTTTTGGAACAATAGTATCAGTATTGAAAAGTGATGGGGTGATAGAAGGAGGGACTGGTTCAATAAATATAAAAGATAAATAACAAGAATATTTAAATAAGAAAGAAGAATTGAATATAAGGATGAAAGAAATATAGTATGTATTTCTTTTTGTTTGTCATAAAAAAACTTATTATGCTAATACAGAAACTTAAGTAATATACAAACCAGAGAGGATGGGTGAAAGTAGTGGAGATGTTTATAATTACCAATCATTCTTTTATGTTATATAAATTTCGTAAAGAGTTGATTAGGGAATTGTTGAAAAAACACCAGATTACGTTGGTTATGCCAGCAAATGAATTTACTCAAGAGTTTCAGGAAATAGGATGTAAAATAATTGATATTGATGTTGATCGTCGTGGAATAAATCCAATTATTGATTATAAATTATATAAGAAATATAAAAATCTTATCGAAAAAAATAGACCAGATATGATTTTAACTTATTCAATTAAACCTAATATTTATGCAGGTATAGCTGCAAAAAAGTTAGGTGTTCAATATTGTTCCAATATAACTGGATTAGGGACAGCTTTTCAAAAACCTTTTTTAGCACAATTTGTTACTGTTTTATATAAAATAGCTTTCTCTAAAGTCAAAACAGTTTTTTTTGAAAATGAAAGTAACATGAATTTATTTTTAGAAAAAAAATTAATTAATAAACCCCAGGCATGTTTATTGGATGGTGCGGGGGTTAATTTAAATGAGTTTCATGAAGAAGAATATTATTTTAGTTCAACAACTCGTTTTATTTTTATTGGTAGGATTATGAAAGAAAAGGGTGTTGATGAGTTGTTTGTAGCTATGAAACGATTAATAGAAGAAGGGTATGATGTTCATTTAGATATTGTTGGTCCTTTTGAAGATAATTATAGAGATAAGATTAATGAGTTGAATAATAGTGTACATTATGATTATCATGGTTTTCAAATGGATATTAAAGCATATTTGAAAAAGGCAAATTGTTTAGTCTTGCCCTCATATCATGAAGGTATGGCAAATACGATATTAGAGGCATCTTCTATGTCAAGACCAGTTATTGCTTCAAATATATCAGGATGTAGGGAAGGAGTAATTAACAATGTCTCGGGGTTATTAGTTAATGTTAAAGATAGTAATGATTTATATGAAAAAATGAAGAAATTTGTTTTATTAGATGATAAAAGTAAAATAAATATGGGTAAAGAAGCTAGGAAGTTGATGGAAATGAAATTTGATAAAAGAAAAGTTGTAAAAAATACAATTAAAGAGATTGAAAAATAGGGGGAAAAGTCGTTGCGTAATTTAATAATTGTAATGATTACTTCTGTTTTTCTAGCTTATTGTTCTCAATATAATGGTATAGGGGTATGTAAAAGTGGAGAGAAACAGCGTTGGGATATTTATTTAATAATTTTAATAATTGTAATGTCTTTATTTATTGGTCTTAGAACTAGTTATAATGATACAACTGCATATATTAGAAGTTTTAATAGGTCTGAGACAATTCAAATGTTTTTATCAAATCCTGAAAATTTAGATATTTTTCATAATCCATTATATTATGCAATCGTATCTTTATTTAGGACATTTACAGATAATTATCGCATATATTTTATGGCATTCGCCTTTTTTAATACAACTTTGTTTGTTAGATTTATCCAACGGTATACGGTTGATGGATATTTTCCATTTGCAATATTTCTATTTTTTGCATTTGGAACATTTACATTTTCAATGGCTGCAATGAAACAAGTTACTGCTATGGCAATATTAACATTAGCACTAAATGCGTTAATTGAAAAAAAATATTATAAATATTATTTTATCGTTATAATTGCTATTTTGATACATACGTATGCTATTGGCTATTTAATATTACCATTATTTTATACTAATGTTTGGAATTATCGGGGAACTCTTTTATTATTAGGAACTCTTACAATAATGATGACATTTCAATCATCTATATCATCATTATTGGAGATTGCTGATAGTGCAGGTAAAACTGTTACTAGTGATGAAGTATTTGATGGTAATCGTATGAATGTTTTTCGGGTAGCTGTTTATGCAGTTATTCCTTTATTGACATTTCTTTTTAAACATAAACTATCTTCAAGAATGAGTGATCATTATAAATTGTTTGGAAACATGAGTATTATTAGTTTGATGTTTATGTTATTAGCATTAATGAATGGTGCTAATATGTTTGGAAGATTTTCTAATTATTTTGTATTAGGTTCTATTTGTATTTTACCTAGAATAATTGCGGAACTTTTCCAATTACAATCTGCTAAAGTAATAAAATCTATAGCTATAGTATGCTTTTTAATATTTTTTGTATATGAAAATATTAATTTTGATGAAACTTATCGGACAATATCATTTATGGAATTTATTGATACATTGTTTTAAATAGGTGAGGGATGATATGGAAAATAATATACTTAAACAATTACAGGAAGTTGAATTAGAAATTTTAAAAGATTTTCATGATTTTTGTATAAAGAACAATATTAAATATTCATTATATGCGGGTACCGCTTTAGGAGCAGTTAGACATAAAGGGTTTATTCCTTGGGATGATGATGTGGATATTATTATGACACCTGAGAATTATATTAAATTTGTTAAATGTTGGTATGATAATCCTATAAATGGTTATTATTTTCAAGATGCTGATAAAGAGTTTGAAAGTGGTATAAGTCACTCAAAGATTCGTAAAAATGGTACAGTTTTATTAACTGATGGAGAAGATGAAAAGAAAGGTCATCATGGAATTTGGATTGATGTATTTGTATTTACTAAGGTTAAACAAAATTCTATAGGACGATTTAAAGTGCGTTTTTATAGTATCTGTCAAATATTATTAACTAGAGGTTTTAATTATAATGTAAATGATAATTTAATGAAAAAAATAATAAAAAGAGTTTTACAATTAATTCCAAAGAAAATACAAATATATTTATTATATTTAGCTAGAAAAAAGTTATCTTCTAATGATAATTTAACTAATAATTATTGTTTAGTTGATACTTCATGTTATTCTGTGTTAAATCTTTATTTTTCAAAAGAGCTAGTTCAAGAATATAGTCTGATTAGTTTTTGTGATACTGATCTAATGATTTTTAAAGATTATGGTCATATGTTAGAAGTTAAATATAAAGATTATATGACTTTACCTTCAAAAGAGGATCAAGTTTGTAAACATAATCCAAGTAAAATTATTTTTAAAGAGGAGTTTTAAAAATGGAGAAACCGATAAGAATTTTACATGTTATTGGCATTATGAATCGTGGTGGTGCTGAAGCTATGATTATGAATTTGTATAGAAGTATAGATAAAGAAAAAATTCAATTTGATTTTGTACAAAATTGTACTGGACCAGCTATTTTTGATGAAGAAATTAGACAAATGGGGGGGAAGATTTACCATTGTCCACATTATAATGGTAAAAATCATTTTCAATATGTAAAATGGTGGAAAAAATTTTTTAAAAATCATAAAGATGAATATTATATAGTTCATGGACATTTAGGAAGTACAGCTGCTATATATTTGCATATAGCAAATAAATTTGGATTATATACAATAGCCCATAGTCATTGTGCAGTTGTTGTAAATAGTTATATGGAGAGACTGTATACAATATTTTCATATCCAACAAGATATATTGCAGATTTTTTCTTTGGTTGTTCATTAAATGCTGGAATATCTAGATATGGAAAAAAGATAGTTAGTAAGAATAATTTTAAAGTTTTGAATAATGCAATTGATTTAAATCAATTTGCTTATAACAAACAAATAAGAGAAAAAATAAGAAATGAATTAAAAGTTACGAATGAATTTGTAATTGGACATGTGGGAAGAATGGATAATAAACAAAAGAATCAAGCTTTTTTATTAAATCTTATAAAGCAAATGAAAAATCAGTATCCAGTTAAATTGGTATTAGTAGGGACAGGAGTAAATTATGATAAATTAGTAAAACAAGCTGAAGAGATGGGATTAGAAAATGATGTATTATTTTTAGGGGTTAGATCAGATGTAAATGAGCTTTTACAAGGAATGGATTGTTTTGTGTTTCCATCATTTTATGAAGGATTACCTGTTACATTAATTGAAACTCAAGCAGCTAGTTTACCTTCAGTTATATCAGATACAATAACAGATGAAGTTATATTAACTGATATAGTTACAAAAGTATCATTAAATTCGTCTTTACAAGATTGGATTGTTGAGATAATAAAATATTTTAATTATGATAGATCACATAGTTATATTAATGATTTAAATGCATATGATGTTAAATTTACTTCTAAGTGGATGGAGGATTTTTATATAAAATGTCAAAAAGAGAATTTAAAGAACCATTAATAACAGTTTTTACACCATCATATAATCGAGCTCATACTTTACCTAGAACATATGAAAGTTTAAAAAGGCAAACTGATAAACGCTTTTTATGGCTTATTGTTGATGATGGTTCAAGTGATGGTACAGGTAGACTTGTAGATTGTTGGATACAAGAAAATAATGATTTTGAGATTCAATATGTTTATAAGGAAAATGGTGGTATGCATACTGCTCATAATACAGCTTATGAAAATATACATACATTATTAAATGTATGTATAGATTCAGATGATTATATGACAGATAATGCCATTGAATTAATACTAGATAAATGGGAAAAAAGCGGTAATGATAAAGTGGCAGGTATTATGGCATTAGATGTGTATTTATCTAGTGGTAAAGTGATTGGAAGTGAACTTCCTACAAACGTAGAAATGATGTCTACAGATGAATTTTACCAAAATGGTGGTGTAGGGGATAAAAAGTTTATATATCGTACAGAAATAATTAATGCATATCCTGCATATCCAGTTTTTTTTAATGAAAAGTATGTTTCATTAGGATATAAATATAGATTAATTGCTCAAGATTATAAAATGTTAATTTTAAATGAGCCAGTGTGTGTGGTTGAATACCAAGAAGATGGCTCTAGTAATACTATGTGGAAAGAATATTATAAAAACCCTAAAGGTTTTGCTTTTATAAGAAAAATAAATATGAAATATACAAGATCAAAGAAAAGATTACTTGTTGAAAATATTCATTATGTTTCAAGTAGTTTATTAGCTAAAAATCCTAATTTTATTAAAGAGTCACCAAAGAAATTATTAACTATTTTAATGATACCATTTGGATTTTGTTTAAAAATATTAACAATAAAAAAGGGATCGGTATAAATTTTATTATGGAATATATAAAAGTTATTTATTATTCAATAATTCTTTGGTTAAAAAAAATTATGAAAAAAGGAAACTGGGATGTTTCTTTTATACAAGATATTCACCCTTTTGTTAAAATAACAACTAATACTAATTCTTTTTTTAAATTAGCTAAACATGTTATTATTGAAAGATATGGAAATATTTTTATTGGTAAAAATGCTATATTAGAGATTGGTAAAAATACATATTTTAACCAAGGAATGGTAATTAGTTGTCAAAAAGAGGTAAAAATAGGTGAGGGATGTTTATTTGGTCCATCAGTAAAAATTTATGATAATAATCATAAATTTTCTAAAAATATGGGTGTTTTATATAAATTTAAAGCTGAATCAATAAGTATAGGGGATCATTGTTGGATTGCTTCAAATGTGGTTATTTTAAAGGGAACTCATATTGGAAAAAATTGTGTTATTGGGGCTAACTGTGTAATTTCTGGTAATATACCTGATTATACAATTGTTAGACAAAAAGATAATTTGATAATTGAAGAAATGAGGGAAAACTAATGAAAAAGAAAATATTAGTTATTATGCCCTCTATGTTTATTGGTGGAGCAGAAAGAAGTTTAATAGGACTATTAGATTCATTACATAGGGAAGATATAGAAGTTTCATTATTTTTGTTTAGACATGAAGGAGAATTAATGTCACATATTCCTGCTCATGTAAATATATTACCTCAAGTTAATCAATATACAACATTTGATAGACCTATTGTTGATTTATTAAAGAGTAAATTATTTTTATTTGGTTTAATACGTATTTGGTCTAAAATAGTTTTAAATATAAAGGTAAAAATAAAAAGACAGAATAAAGGTGTATGGAAATCTATGCAATATACATCTTACTATATATCAAAATTACTACCTGTTATTAAAGGAAAATATGATTTAGCTATTTCCTTTCAGGGTGTGCCTTTTTACATGAAAAAAATTAATGCAAAAAAGAAAATGGCCTGGATACATACTGATTATGCGATATTAGATCCTGATAAAAAGATGGATTTAAAAGCATATCGGTTAGTAGATTATGTTGTTACAGTATCTGATGAATGTAAAGAAGCATTAGATAAAATTTATCCTGTTTTAAAACATAAATCTATTATGATTGAAAATATAATTTCAAAATCTTATGTTTTTAATCAGGCAACACTGGAAATAGATAAGCATGATAAAAATATATTGAAGAAAGATTGTATTTTTTTATTGTCGATTGGAAGGTTTTGTGAAGCTAAGAATTTTGATAATATTCCAGAAATTTGTAAATATATTATTAATTCAGGAATAGATATTCAATGGAATATTATTGGCTTTGGTGGAGATGAAGAATTAATTAAATCTAAAATAAAGAAATATAAAGTTGAAAATTATGTACATATACTTGGAAAAAAGGACAATCCTTATCCATATATAAAAGTCTGCGATGTTTATATCCAGCCATCCAGATATGAAGGAAAAGCAGTAACTGTTAGGGAAGCACAAATACTAAATAAACCAGTCATTATTACTAATTATGCAACTTCTAAAAGTCAATTAATAGATGGATATGATGGAATTATAGTTTCAATGGATAATAAATCTTGCGCTAAAGAAATTATTGAAGTAATAGAAAATCTAAAATTATGTGATCAATTAATTGAAAATACTAAGAAAAATGATTATACAAATAGTCTGGAAGTTAATAAAGTATATAAGATTTTGGAGGAAATAGTATGATTCCTAAAATAATTCATTATTGCTGGTTTGGAAACAAAGAAAAACCAAAAAAGGTTCAGGAGTGTATAAATAGCTGGTATTTAAAATTACCAGATTATCAAATTATTGAATGGAATGAAACAAATTTTGATATTAATATTTTAAAATATACAAAGGATGCTTATGAAGCTGGTAAGTATGCATTTGTAAGTGATGTAGCAAGGGTTAAAGCGTTGTATGAAATTGGTGGTATATATTTAGATACAGATGTTATGGTTTATAAAGACTTTGATGAAATTCTTTGTCATAAGTGTGTTTTAGGTTTTGAACAGGATTATTATGTTGCAACTAGTTTTATGGCTTGTCAAAAAGGGTTTATATTGATGAAGGATTTTTACGATTTATATATAAATCATATGTTTTATGATGATAATGGAAATATTATTTCTGGAACTAATGTTACAAAATTAACAAATCTTTTACTAAAAAAAGGATTAATAAAAAATAATGAATATCAGATTTTAGATAATAATATTATTATTTATCCACAAGAGTATTTTTCTCCATATGATTATGGTTATTGTATTAGAAAAAACACAGATAATACAATTTGTGAGCATTTATTTTTAGTTTCATGGTTGCCTTGGCATGTTAAAGTAAAAAAAATTATAAAAAAGATATTAGTTAAATTAATTGGAAACAAAAATAGTGAGAAATTGTTTTATAAAAAAGAAAAGTGACTTAGTAGATTATAAATGTTATTGTTTATTATGTAGTATAGATATAAAATTTATAACTTAAAGATTTAATATTAGCAATTAAAATAATATATATTGTATTTATGATACTGTTAATTTGTTTATTTATTAATATGGTTAAAATTATATATGAAATAATTTTTATTGAATTTTTAATATATCAATGTTTGTAATATTTTTAAATAGATCAGTTTTTTATTGAATTATTTACATCAATAGATATACATTAAGAAAAACATCATTTCCTTAAAACTGGACAATTTATTATTGGGTATATTGATGTTTTGTTTTTTAAAGATGCATATAATTATTTAAAAACTTATAAAAAATAAAAAAATTATTTATTTTAATTATATAAATATATTTTATTAATAGTGTGATTGTTTTAATATTAGTAATGTTTGATTGTTTTTTAGTTTAGTATAATAAATGATTAAAATACTAGTTACTATAAAAATAAAAGTATTTTTAGATAAACTTTATACATAAAACGGGTGGTGAAATATTTGAAATGAAGAAAATAAGTGTTATTATTCCTGTATACAATGTAGAAAAATATTTATATCGTTGTGTTGATAGTGTTCTTGGACAGACATATTATAATATAGAAGTTATTTTAATAGATGATGGATCAACAGATAGTAGTTCTGAAATCTGTGATGAGTATCAAAAAAGAGACAAGCGAGTTAAAGTGATTCATAAAAAAAATAGTGGGGCTGCATCATCAAGGAATATAGGATTATCTAATGCAAAAGGTGATTACATTGCATTTATAGATAGCGACGATTATATTGAATTAGATATGTATGAAAATATGATGAAAATTAATGAAGAATACAATTGCGATATAGTATTATGTGATTGTTATAAGGAAAATAAAAATACTAGAGAAGTTTTTACGCATAATATTAGGGAAGGTTATTATAATAAGGAAATGCTTTATAAAGAATATTTTCCCACTTTATTAATGACCAATTCAGTTAATTATCCACCAACTATATCTAATTGTGTTTGTTTATTTAATAAAATATTATTAGATAGTCATCAGATTTTTTATAAAGATGGTTTACGATTTTCAGAAGATTTGTTATTTGGTGCACAAGCCATGTATTATGCAAATTCATTTTTTTATATGAAGAATAATTATTATTATCATTATATGTATAATCCAACATCTGTTACAAATGTTTTTTATAAAAATAAATGGATGATTATGAAACAATTACATATAGAAATTGAAAAATTTTTCTTATTTTTAAAAGATTATAATTTTCAAAGGCAGGTAGATTTAGTATTATTGTTTATTGTATATCATTGTATTGATAATATAAAAACATCGGCTTTAGATAAGAAAATAAAGGAAAAGGAAATAAAAAATATTCTAGAAAATATTGATGTGTGTAATATGTTTTCTAGAATAAAAATTAATTCTTTAAATATATCATGGAAATTAAAGATTATTACTTTTATTTATAAATATAGAATAAAAGCTTTATTTTATTTATGAGGTTAATTATGAAAAAGAAGATATTATTTGTAAATGGTCATCTTAATGTAGGTGGAGTAGAAAAGTCTCTTATTGATATATTAAAAAATTTTAATTATGAAGAATATGAAGTTGATTTAATCTTATTTGAAGGTTTGGGTGATTATTATAATGAATTACCTAACGAGGTTAATTTACACTTTCTAGATATTACTAGTACATATGGATCTTATAAAGAGTGTATTAAAAAATGTCTAAAGAAAAAAGATTGGTTTACTTTTTTCATGAAGATTATTTTAATACTTTCTTCAAAGATAAATCAAAAATTTTTAAAACTAGCAAGACCACTATTAAAAATAAATAAGTATTATGATTGTGCAATTGCTTTTAGAGTTGGTTTTTGTGGTGAAGTTGTTGGAAATTGTGTAAATAGTAAAAAGAAAATATGTTGGTGGCATCATGGTGAGTGTCAATATAGTGAAAAGACAAGAAAAAGGATGATTGAAACATTTGATATGTTTGATACTATTGTTTCAGTATCAAAGGGATGTCAATTAATGATTGAAAATTATTTTGGGAATTTGACTAATAAAACGATTGTTATACCTAATATGATTGATATTGAATCAATCGAAAATAAGGCAAAATTATTTAATCCTTATTTAAATGATGAACATGAATGGAAGTTTATAACAGTTGGAAGGTTATCTTTAGAAAAGCATGTTGATAATGTTGTTTATATTGCAAATGAATTATTACAACAAGGGTTTAATAATTTTATTTGGTATGTGGTAGGAGATGGACCTGAAAAGGATAAGATTAAGCAATTAATTAATGAATATAATATTAAAAATTATATAAAACTTATAGGTTCAAAAAATAATCCCTATCCTTATATTTATTATGCAGACTTGTTGATTCATACATCACTTGTTGAATCGCAATGTTTAACAGTATTGGAAGGATTAACTTTGCAGAAACCTTGTATAGTTACTCGATCAATTGGACCAGAGGAGTTTATTGATCAGCATAAAAATGGAATATTAACAACTAAAGATCCAAGTGATATTTCTAAAGAAGTATTATTATTAAGTAAAAATAAGAAGTTAAAAGAGATTCTTATTTGTAATTCTTTAAAAACAGTTCAAAGGACATATTCAATAGAAATAATAATGAAAAAAATATATGACAGTATAAATTGATAAAAATTATTTAGAGGAGGAATAAGTTTGATGTTAAATGATCAAATAGATATAAGTATTATTGTACCAGTTTTTAAAGCAGAAACATTTATTAATCGCTGTGTAGATAGTATTTTAGCTCAATCATTTTCTAATTTTGAACTGATTTTAATTGATGATGGTTCTCCTGATAGATGTCCAGAGATTTGTGATGAATATTCAAAAAAGGATAAACGTATTAGAGTAATTCATAAAACTAATGCAGGAGTATCAGCAGCTAGAAATACTGGAATTAAAGTTGCAAAAGGAAAATGGCTTATGTTTTGTGATAGTGATGATTATGTATCTTCTAATTGGTGTGAAAAAATGTATAATAGTGCGATAATGTTCCCTAATTCTTGGATTGTATCAAATATTTTTAGTGTAGATAAAAATAATAATTGCCATGTACTTATAGAAAAAAATATTGAGTCAAAAGATTTAGATTATAAAAAAGTATTTGATGAAAGAATATCTGGGGCTATGTGGAATAAGATATTTGATCGAATTAAAATAATAAATAATAAAATACAATTTGATGAAAATATGAACGTAGGGGAAGATGTTTTATTTAATGTTGAGTATTTTGAAAAATGTTGTAACTCTATTACTTATATTCATGAACCATTATATTTTTACAATGAAAATCTGATGAGTACTTTGCATAGTTATCATGAAAACTGGTTTTTACAGCATTTACAAGTATTTTGGATACGCTTGCCATTAATTAAAGAAAATCAACTAAATGATTATTGTGATAAATGGTTATGCACATTTATAAGTATGTTTGATTATACTTTTGATAAAAGAAATACAATTTCTTTTATCAAAAAAATGCATTATAATCAAAAAATGATAAAATCTAAAGAATTTAGATTTTGTTTAGAGAATGCTACATGCAAAAATGAAAATCCATTAATTATTAATATATTAAATAGACATAACTATTATGTATATTGGTTATTTCAAAAAATTGTAAATCTTAAAAAAGAAGTATTGGGGGAAAAGATATGAAAAAATTTTTTTCTTTAAGAAAGTCAAATATTGAATTGTTACGAATAATTTCAATGTTAATGATTATTGGTGTACACTGGTTAGGAAGTAGTAAAGCAGAGATTTCAATCAATCATAATTCTATTTCATATCTAATATTTGTTTTAGTCATGAGTGTATGTAATCTAGGGGTTAATATTTTTGCGTTGATTACAGGATATTTTATGATTACATTTTCTGAAGTTAGTATAAAGAAGATTATAAAATTATTATTAGATGTATTAATATATGGAATTGTATTTTATTTTGTTAGTGTTTTATTAAAAATAAATTCATTAAGCTTGGGAGGTTTTTTGAAAGCAGGGTTTCCTATTTTAGCAGGATATAGGTGGTTTGTTAAAGCTTATATTGTCTTATATTTATTAATACCATTTTTAAATAAAGTTCTTAATCAAATCACAAAAAAGCAATATACTACTTTTTTGATTATTATGATTATGTTATTTTCTATCTGGCCTAGTTTTTTTCCAAATCCGCCAATTGATGATTATGGGTATGGTTTTATACATCTTATTTTGATGTATACTATAGCTGGATTTATAAGAAAATTTGGTTTAGATTTATCTAAAAAGAAAATGTTGTTTTTATTTTGTATTTGTATATTGTTAACGTCAGTTGTACATATTGGAAATTTTGGTTTTTTAGGAGTATTTATTTCATATAGCTGGGCATATAATTCACCATTAAATATAATTGCAGCTGTTTCTTTATTTGGTTTATTTTTAAAAATAAATTTTCAAAGTAACATTATTAATATATTTTCTTCTAGTGCTTTTGCAGTTTTCTTGATACATGGAGATTATAATATAATGGATTTTTTATTTAATAATGTGTTTAGAGCATCTACAACTTATGACAATATAAAATGGGTACCTTATATGTTTATTGCAATTGTAATTATTTATATTGTTTGCAGTATTATTGATTTTATTAAAAGAATGGTTATTGATTCTTGGCTTGTGAATTTGTTAAATAAAATTAAAATCATAAATTATAAAATTAATATCTAATAAAAGGAGAAAAAGAAAATGAAAATTATAGGAATGATACCAGCCCGTAAGGGTTCAACGAGATTTAATAATAAGCCGTTAGCATTAATTTGTGATAAGCCAATGATTTATTGGGTATGGAAACATAGTAAAGAAGTAGAGTGTTTTGATGAAGTTTATGTGGCTACCGATAGTAAAGAAATAAAAGATGTTGCTGAAAGTTTTGGAGCTAAAGTTATTATAACTTCATCTGATTGTGAAACTGCTACAGAAAGATTGTATGAAGTTTCAAAGATAATTGAAGCAGATTTATATGTTATGATTAATGGGGATGAGCCACTTGTAATGGCAAAAGATATTGTTAAATGTATTCCTGAAGCAATACCTGAAGATGGATTTTATGTTTCTAATCTTATGACAGATTTTTCTAATCCAGTAGAGGTAGTGGATCCTACGAATTTAAAGATTGTGACTAATAAAGATGGAATTTGTTTATTTATATCACGTGCACCGATTCCATTTCCTAAAGGAGAAATGAATTATATTTACCATAAGTTTGTTGGAGTTGGAGCATTTACTCAAGAGGCGTTAGATTATTACCATAATACACCTAGAGGGCCTATTGAGAAAATAGAGGAGAATGATTCATTTCGTTTTATAGAAAATAGAAAGGATTGTTATTATATTAATGCACATTGTAAGACATTGTCAGTAGATACACAAAAAGATAGAATACAAGTAGAAAGATATATGAAAGAGAATAATTTGGATAAATAGGAGGAAAAAAATATGTTTCAATTAATTGCAGGGCCTTGTGTTATTGAATCAGAAGAAATGGTTCTTTCAATTGCAAAAGAAATGAAGAAAATTACAGATGAATTAGGTATACCATATACATTTAAAGCATCATTTGATAAAGCTAATAGAACATCAATTAATGGGTTTAGAGGACCAGGGATAGAGGAAGGAATTAAAATATTACAAAAGGTAAAAGATATATATGGATTACCAATTTGTACAGATATCCATGAGCCATGGCAAGCAGAAAAAGTGGCAAAAGTAGCAGACATTATTCAAATTCCAGCATTTTTATGTAGACAAACAGATTTATTAGTTGCAGCTGCTAAAACAGGTAAATGTATTAATATAAAAAAAGCTCAATTTCTAGCACCATGGGATATGAAGAATTGTCTTGATAAGGTAAAAGAATCAGGGAATGATAATGTTATGCTGTGTGAAAGAGGAACTAGTTTTGGATATAATACTTTGGTTGTTGATATGACAGGTTTAAGAGTTATGAAAGATTTTGGAGTACCAGTTATTTTTGATGCTACTCATAGTGTACAAAAGCCAGGTGGTAATGGAACTAGTACAGGAGGAAATAGAAAATATGTTGAATATTTAGCTAAGGCAGCTATTTCAGTAGGGGTAGATGGTTTGTTTATGGAGACTCATCCAGATCCAGATAGTGCAAAATCTGATGGGCCTAATATGGTGTTATTAGAAGAAATGAAAGAGTTACTTATAAAATTAAAAAAAGTGTATGAAGCAGTTCAATATATTGATAGAGAATAAGAGGTAATAATGGTGATCAATGATTTTGATATTATAAAAGAAGCAAAGAGTATATTTGATAAAGAAATTGAAGCACTTTATAAAACTAGAGATGCAATTGATAATAACTTTGAAATTATTCTTAAAAAAATTCTTGAATGCAAAGGAAAAGTAATTATTACTGGAATGGGAAAACCAGGCCATATAGGAACAAAAATGGCAGCAAGTTTTGCTAGTTTAGGAACACCTGCATTTTTCATGCACCCTGCAGAAGCTATGCATGGGGATTTAGGAATGATTGAAGAGAATGATGTTGTATTGTTGGCAAGTTATAGTGGTGAAAGTACAGAGGTTACAAAGTTATTACCTGTATTACAAGAAATACAATGTACAACAATAGCTATAACTGGTAAACCAAGATCTACATTGGCAAAACAGTGCCAATATCATTTTTATTTTCCTGAATTTGAAGAGGCATGTTACATGCATCTTGCTCCTACATCAAGTACTACTGCATTGCTTGTTTTGGGGGATGCTTTGGCGGTAGTTGCATCAAAAGTAAGGAATTATACAAAAGAAGATTTTGGACTTCATCATCCAGCTGGTGCACTTGGAAAAAAATTATTAGTTAAAGTTAAGGATGTTATGCATTCTGATAGTAAAAATGCGATTATTGAAGAGGGGAGTACATTAAGAAAAGCAATAATAGAAATGAGCAGTAAAGGACTTAGTATGGTAACGATTATAGATAAAAATAAGTACCTTAAAGGAATTATTACAGATGGTGATTTAAGAAGAATGCTTGAAAAAGGTATAGATGTTTATAATGAAATTGTTGATCATGTTATGACTCCATTTCCAAAATATATAGATTCAAGAGAAATGGCAGTTAATGCATTACAGATTATGAGTGATTTAAAAATAACATGTATGCCAGTTCTTGATGAAAATAAAAAAGTTATAGGTTCAATACTTATGCAGGACATATATAAGGCAGGTATAGTAAGATGACAAATGTAAAAATGTTAGTAATGGATGTTGATGGGACATTAACTGATGGCAAAATATATATATCTGATCAAGGTGAAGTCATGAAAGCATTTAATGTTAAAGATGGCTATGGAATAGTGAATTTAAAAGATCATGGAGTAATACCAGTTATAATAACTGGTAGAAAATCTATGATATTAGAAAAAAGAGCTGAAGAATTGAGAATTAATGAATTATATCAAGGGATAGGTAATAAAATAATAAAACTTAAAGAAGTAGCTAATAAATATGGTTTAAGTTTTAATGAAATAGCTTATATAGGTGATGATCTTAATGATTTGGATTGTATAAAGTATTGTGGTTTAACAGCTTGTCCTAATGATGCTGTAATAGAAATAAAAAAAGAGGTTAATTATATATGTAAAAATAATGCTGGTCATGGTGCAGTTAGAGAGTTTATAGATTATATGTTTGGAAGTATAGGTGAAAAAAATGCAGATATTTAAATCTATAAAGGCAAGAAGTATTAGATTTAAAGCTAGACACTATTATCTTTTTAAAGAAGGTAGAAGATTAAAAAAATTAAAAAATATTCATTTAGGAAAAAGATGTTTTATTATTGGAAATGGGCCAAGTCTTAAGGCTGAAGATTTAAGTAAATTATATAAAAATAATGAAATTACATTTGCATTTAATCGTATTTATCATATTTTTGATCAAACTAAATGGCGACCAACTTATTATATTTCACAAGATGAAAAAATGCTTGCGGGATGTATTGAAGAAGTTGAAAATTTAAGTGCATTAATTAAATTCATTCCTGCAGAAATGAAATGGTATTATAATTTGGATATAAAAGATGTTTTACCATTTCATATTATAACAAAGGAAAATAATAATTTGCCTTCTTTTAGTACTGATATTTCGAAAAGTATAATTAATTCAAAAACAGTTGTATATACAGCATTACAAATTGCATATTATATGGGAATAAAAGAAATTTATCTTATAGGAGTGGATCATCATTTTCATATGAGTATGAATAGTAATGGTGAAATTATTATAGATAATTCAGTAAAAGATTATTTTAGTGAAGATTACAATCAAGATAAGGATAATTTATACATACCTAATACAGATGAAAGTACTTTTACTTATGTAGCTGCAAAAAGATTTGCTGTTAATCATGATTTAAAAATATATAATGCTACTCGAGGGGGAAAATTAGAAGTATTTGATAGAGTAGATTTAGATAATTTATTTTAATAAATTTATATAAAAAAGCTATTAAGTAATAATTATTATTTGTGCTTATTTTTGAAGTGTTATCATAATAAAATAGTACAAATATTTTTAGTTATATTTATTATAGGGGGTGTTTATGTGGCAAGTATTAGTGTAGTAGTACCTATATATAAGGTAGAAAAATATTTAGATAGATGCATTATTAGTATTTTAAACCAATCTTATAATGATTTTGAACTTATACTTGTTGATGATGGATCACCAGATAATTGTGGCAAGATATGTGATGAATATGCAAAAAAAGATACAAGAATACATGTTATTCATCAAGAAAATAGAGGGTTGTCAGCAGCTAGGAATGCAGGAATTGATTGGGCTTTTAAAAATAGTAGCAGTAAATGGATAACATTTATAGATAGTGATGATTGGATAGATATCAGATTTTTAGAAGAATTGCATAATGCTGCAATTCAATTAAATGTGGATATAAGTATTTGTGATTATATAAGGACAAAGGGAGAAGCTAAAATAGCGAAAAAGCCTTTTTTGTATGAAAAGTATAATGTGGAAGATTTTTATGTGAGACAAAGAATAGTTGCTACAATTGCTTGTGCAAAATTGTATAAAAAGGATTGTTTTAATGAAATTCGTTATCCAGTTGGTAAACTTCATGAAGATGAATTTACTACTTATTTAGTTTTATTTAATTCAAGGCAAATTGCTTTTGTTAATGCACCATTATATTTATATTTTATTAACTATGATAGTATTATGCAGTCACAGTGGAATATTAGAAGATTAGATGCACTAGAAGCTTTTGAAACTCAATTAGTTTTTTTTAAACAAAATGGATATAACAAAGCTTATGTAAGGGTGGCTGATGCATATATTCAAGGAGTTAGTTACAATTTGAATAAAATCAAACAAAATGGGATAAGTTGGATTATTAAAGAGAAATATCGTATTAAATTCATTAGAGAAGTATTGAAGTTAAGAAAACAAATAAATATTAAAATTTCTACTTATCCAGCTTTATACAATGAATTTTTTCCAAAGTTTATGTATTTATATTGGTTTAGCAAAACACTAATAAATAAAATGAAAAGAAAAAAATAATCTAGTTATGATAATTTATAAAAAGGAGATTAAAAATCATGCAAAATTGGACAACAATTATAAAACCTAAAGCTAATTTATTAGATCTGAATTTAAATGAATTATGGAATTATAAAGATTTGATATGGATGTTTGTAAAGAGAGATTTTAAAACTATGTATAAACAAACTATTTTAGGTCCTGCTTGGGTTATCATTAATCCAATCTTAACAACATTAATGTTTACAATTGTATTTGGTGGTATTGCTAATATTTCTACAGATGGTATGCCACAGTTTGTTTTTTATATGGCAGGTAATACTATTTGGACTTATTTTTCTACTTGTTTAACAAAAACAGCAAATACTTTTATAGGTAATGCTGCAGTATTTGGAAAAGTATATTTTCCTAGATTAGTAACTCCTATATCTACTGTTATATCAGGATTGATTAATTTTGGTGTGCAATTTGCTATGTTTTTAGCTTTTGTAGTTTATTATGCTTTTTCAACTGGAACAGTAAATCCAAATATTTATATGTTGTTAAGTCCATTATTATTACTAATGATAGCATTATTAGGTTTAGGGTTTGGTATTATTATTTCTTCTTTAACTACTAAATATAGAGATTTAGCAGTTTTGGTTACATTTGGAGTACAACTTTGGATGTATGCTACTCCAATAGTATATCCGTTATCACAAATTCCTTTAAAATGGCAAGGTATATTGTTATTAAATCCAGTTGCGCCAATTGTTGAAACGTTTAGATATGCTTTTTTAGGATCTGGTAGTATACCATGGTTGTATTTAGGTATTAGTTTTGTAACAACTTTAATAGTTTTATTTTCTGGAATTATTTTATTCAATAAAGTTCAAAAAACTTTCATGGATACAATCTAGGAGGGATATATATGCAAAAAGAATTAGCAATCAAAATAGAAAATGTGAAGAAACAATATCGTTTAGGAACAATTGGTGGAGGTACATTACAAGGTGATTTACAAAGCTGGTGGGCAAAAGTAAAGGGAAAAGAAGATCCAAATGCTAAAATAGGTCAAAAGATAAATAATTCAAATGAAAAATTTTATGCATTAAATGGTATTGATTTTGAGGTTTATAAAGGTGAGCGTTTAGGAATAATTGGTGGTAATGGTGCTGGAAAATCAACAACATTGAAATTACTTTCTAGGGTTACAGCACCTACTGAGGGAAATATATATATAAATGGACGTATTGCAAGTATGCTAGAAGTAGGAACGGGTTTTCATCCTGAATTAACAGGAAGAGAAAATATATATTTAAATGGTGCAATATTGGGGATGAGTAAGGCTGAGGTAGATAGTAAGATAGAAGAAATTATAGATTTTTCAGAATGTAGGCAATTTATTGATACTCCAGTAAAAAGATATTCATCAGGTATGTATGTAAAACTAGCATTTAGTGTTGCTGCACATTTAGATTCTGAAATTATGATAATGGATGAGGTTTTAGCTGTCGGTGATATGAAATTTCAACAAAAATGTTTAAATAAGATGAAGGATGTATCCATAAAAGAGGGTAGAACTGTTCTTTATGTAAGCCATAATATGAATACAATTAGACAACTTTGTGATAGATGTGTTGTTTTAGAAAAAGGAAAAGTTATCTTTCAAGGTGATGTAGAAGAAGGCATTGCTATTTATTTGGGAAATAATAATATTGAGGCACAAGATAAGGTATTTACTTTAGACGATCATGAAAAGTGGTGTGAACAGAAATTATTTATTGAAAAATTAGAAATAAAAAATGATATTTCGAATATCTATTGTGGTGATGAGATTAAATTTAAAATCAAATATAAGGCAGTTGATAATATTAGTGATATTAAATTTAGATTAGTAGTTTTATCAGAAGGACAAGAAATTTTAGGAATGTGCATTTCAAATAATCAAATTTCTATAAAGAAAGACGAAATAGGAGAAATAGAACTTGTTTTAGATACAAGTATTCTGGCTTCAGCAAAGTATTATTTAAGAATGTCAGCTTTTACATTAAATGAGTTAGGAATGCATAATTATATATGTGTAATTAATAATTTTTCAACATTTAAAATTAATGATAAACCAGAATTACACTATGGTATGAATTGGAATATAAAATCCTGGGGTCATACCGTTCTTCCATCGTTTGAGGTGAAAAAATTATAATGAAAACAGCTACAGTAACGTGGATAACATATAATAATTATGGAACTGAACTACAAGCTTATTCTTTACAAAGATTTCTAATAAATAATGGAATAGATAATATAATTATTTCTGATAAAGAAATTATTCCTTATCGGATTGAAAAAAGTAAATTTTTTGATACTAAAATTTTGAAAGAAAAAGAATTATTTTTTCCAAAAAGAATTTTTTCATTATTATATGTTGCAAAAAGAAATTTTAGATATAGATATTACATAAATTCTCAAAAAAAATTTGAAAAATTTAAAAAAAGAAATTTGAAGATTGATTTCTGTTATTCGAGAGAAAAAATGGAAACTTTAAATGAAAAATTTGATTGTTTTATATGTGGGAGTGATCAAGTTTGGTCAGTTGCAGACATAAATTTTGATGGTTTTTTCTTTTTAAATTTTGTGAATAAGAAAAAAATAGCTTATGCTCCAAGTATGGGAACTGCATCAATTCCAATTACAAAGCAAGAACAAATAAAGAAGTGGTTAAGTGATTTTTATGGTATTTCGGTAAGAGAAAAGCAGACAAGTGATGAATTGACACAGATATTAAAAAAAGACGTGGCGTGGGTATGTGATCCAACATTATTAAATGATAAATTGTTTTGGCAAAATATAGCGAAAAAAGCAACCCTAAAAAGTAGATCTAAATTTGTTGTATGCTATTTTTTGGAAAATAAAGATTGGTATTATAAGTATGCAAAAGAATACTGTAATAGAAATAATTTTAAGATGATAATCATTCCTAATAAAATGGAGTATTGTGATCAAGAAGAAGTTTATAAAGGGAGAGTTGGCCCATTAGAATTTATAAGTTTAATTCAGCATAGTGAATATGTTATTACGGATTCATATCATGGTTTACTATTTTCTTTAATATTTGAAAAGCAATTTTCTATTTTAAAAAGATTTAATGATAGTGCATATAACTCTCAAAATATAAGAATTTATTCGATTTTAGAATATTTAGATTTAATTAATATTTTAATAAGTGAAGAAAATTATAAATATTATAATAATGAAATGATTGATTATGATATTGTTACTAATAAAATCAACAAATTTAGAGAATTTTCAAGACAATGGTTATTGGGAAAGTTAGATTATGAAAATAACAAAAAATAATTGTACAGGATGTGGGGCATGTATGATATCTTGTCCAACAGGATGTATTTCTATGAGAGAAAATAAATTATCTGAAATAGTACCATATATCAATTTAGAAAAATGTATCGCTTGTAAAAAATGTGTTAATACATGTCCACAAAATAAACAACTATCTTATTCTACACCATATAAATGTTATGTTGCATGGAGTAAAAAATCAGATGATAGAATTAAATCTGCTTCTGGTGGGATTGCTACTGTAATGGCTAGATATCAATTAGAGAATAATAATTATTTTTATGGTTGTGACTATGATTGTAATATTAATTTAAAACATTTTCTTGTTAATTCTGAAAAAGATATTTCAAAGATACGGGGTTCTAAATACTCACAAAGTAATTCTTATGATATTTATTTAGATGTTAAAGAAAAATTAAAGGATGGTAAAGTAGTTTTTGTTGGTACACCTTGTCAAGTAGCTGGACTCAAATCAATTATTGGAAAAAGTAATGAAAATTTAATAACTGTTGATCTTGTATGTCATGGAACCCCACCAAATGAATATCTTAAAAAACATATTCATAATTTAAACATTAAAAAAATTGATAAAATATTATTTAGAGGAGAATATGATCAAAAGTTGACCATACTTGAAAATGAAAATATTATCTATCAAAAAGATAAAACAAAAGATACATATTTTAGTGCATTTTATGCTAATATGATTAGCAGAAATTCTTGTTATGATTGTAAATATGCTAAAGGCAGTAGAATCTCAGATATAACTATAGCTGATTTTTGGGGGTTAAAGAAGTTAAATAATATTGATAAGATGAGTAATCGACCATCATTAATTTTAATAAATACTGATCGTGGTTTAAAATATTTTAATGAAATTAAACAGTATTTAATATATGAAAAGAGAGATGTTCAAGAGGGAATAAAAGGAAATGGTAGATTAAATAATCCTCCAGGAAAGAATATTAAAGCAAAGATATTTCAATTTCTTTATCCAATATGTGGACTAGATAAATCTATTAATTTTACAAATATAATTTTTAATATATATATACATATTAAAAAATTGAGAGCTAGATTGCAAAACTTATATAGTAAATAATGGTTAAGCTATAAGTAATGATAGCTTCTTTTTAATACATATAAATATGTTTTTATTTTAATGCAGTATTATAATTCTTTAAAATATATTAATATTTTTTAATGCAAAAAGAGTAATTTTTAGTTATTTATATAATGAAATAACTAGTATTTGTATAATAGATATTTAAATAAGGTTATAAAAATAATTAAGGAGATTTATTATGATACCAAAAATAATACATTATTGTTGGTTTGGCAATAATCCCAAACCAAAATTAATGAAACAATGTATAAAAAGCTGGAAAAAGTGTTGTCCAGATTATGAAATTATTGAGTGGAATGAAAGTAATTTTGATATAGGTTGCAATACTTATGTAAAAGAAGCTTACGAGGAAAAGAAATGGGCATTTGTTACGGATTATGCAAGATTATGGATAATATATCATTATGGGGGAATTTATTTAGATACAGATGTAGAGCTTATTAAAAATTTAGATGATTTATTGGTAAATGAATCATTTTTTGGTTATGAAGATGAATCACATATTGCAACTGGTTTAGGGTTTGGAGCGAAAAAAGGTAATGTTATTGTAGAATGCATGCTTAATGATTATAAGGATATTCATTTTATTAAAGAAGATGGTTCGTTAGATTTAACACCTTGTCCTAAAAGAAATACTGATGCTATACTACATTTATTGTCTGATGTAACTAATACTGGAAAAGTTAATGTAATTAATGGGGCTACTTTATTTCCTAAAGAATATTTTTGTCCTATGGATTACCAAACCAGGAGTATGAATAAGACAAAAAATACTTATTCTATACACTGGTTTAATGCATCATGGTACGATGAAAAGCAAAAAGAGGATCAAGAAAAGAGATTGAAAGAGATTAGAAGGGATAAACTAATACATAGTCCAAATAAAATATTAAGAAATATTTTAGGTATTCAAAAATATGAAAAATTAAAAAAAATAATAAAAAAATAAATTTATTTTGAATATTTAATTTTTTATTATGATTACTTTAAGAATATTGGAAAAAGCTTTTAAAAAACCACTAAACGAATTATTTATCGAAATATTAAAAAAGTAATACATTTTATTTACAGCAAGGATGATATTTTAATTAGTATAATAAAAGGGATAAAATAATGAATAAGATTGGAAAATATATAGTAAATTTTATTTAGTTATATAATCTTGTAATTTATTATTTTTTTATCTATTTTTATTTGATGGGTAATTATAATAATATTTAAAAGTTAATCCCCTATGAAATACTATAGGGGAATTAAATCTCATAAAAATTGAACTAATCTTTATAAATAAAAATAGAAGATTGCCAAAATTATGAAAGAACTTTATGTATAATTGGTAAGATTTAAAGTAATATATGCTAATTTTTTTATTTAATTATTGTTGGATAGTTATAAGGGGAAAGGAAAGTGAGATTTATATAGTAAAAAATAGAGATAAAAGTATAGATTATATGAAAGCAATTTGTATAATTTTAATGATATATACACATACTGTTGTTGAGGAGAATATGTTTAAAACATATTTATTTTCTTTTCATATACCAGCTTTTTTTATTGTTTCAGGAATTCTTTTCGAAAGGAAATATAGAAAAAATGATAAAAATATTAGTATAGATTACAGATACATTATAAAGAAAAGAATTAATCAATTAATGATACCATATCTTATTTTTTGTTTATTATTGGCTTTATATTTTTCTTTTAATCAGTTTATTTCAGGTGAAAAAATATTGCTAGTAGATTATTTTATTAAAATTGTAACATTTCAAGGTATTGAATCAATGTGGTTTATTCCAGTGTTCTTTTTTTCAGAGTTATTATTTTTGTATTCTAATAAGAAGTTTGTACAATCAGTTATATTAATTTTAAGCTTGATTTTAATGTATTTTTCTCCTTATATATCTGATTACTGGTTAATTCGTTTAATTATAAAAATAGGTGTTGGGTATATTTTTATATTTATTGGATATAGTATTAGTAAATTTGACTTAATCAATAAATTAGTTTCTATGGTAGCAGTTGTATTAGGTATAGTTTGTTTTTGTTTAGCTCAGTATAATGGTTTTGTAGGGCTAGGAAGTGTTGACTTTGAAAATATTTTTTTATATTTATTTAATGCTTCAATAACATCTTTATGTTTGTTAGTGATTATAGGGAATTACATGGACAAATTTAATATCTCATTACTTAGTTTATATGGTGAAAATAGTATTGTATTGTTATGTATTAATAATTTAATTATAGAAATTGTTCGATTAATTGATTATAAAGTATTTAATAGTTTTTTAATAAAAACACAGCATTTTGGTAGTTTATTGTTTACTGTAATCATACTATTTATTTGTTATATAATAATATATTTAATGAATAAAGTTACAGTTTTAAAGAGTGTATTTGGGAAGCGGTAAATTAGTTATTATTTTATTTCCCTATATAAGTACAAAGTAAGTTTATTCTTAGGTTTTTTATGTATTAGAATAGTTTATATATATAATTTATGGATTAATGTAATAATATATAAATTAATTAGTAAATAGGAAGAAATGGAATATAATATATTATAAAAAGTATGGAAGACTTATAAATGATAGTAATTCTAATATATGTTTAAATTTAGTAAAGTTATATATATGTTTGTTAATAACATATAAATTGATTATTTAAAAGATTTTTTAGGGAATGAAGATATTTTAATAACTATGACTTATGTACAAATAGATTAAAGAAATAAGCAATAAACAATTTAGCATCTAAGTTAATAGAAGAAAAATTAGATAATGAGAATAAAGATTTATTAGAATATTTAAATATTTTTCTTTACATAATGATGAGTCAAATTTTCGAATATACCATATGTAAGATATGTAGATAATGGGATAACGCACTGTGTATCCTTGATATAAGGAAAATATTTATAAAGAAGATTGGTAGAAAGATTTAAGAAGTATAGATTAGAACTAAATATAAAAAATAATTATGTAGGTATTTTTTTGTTTGTTCAAACATATACTTTGTTAGTTATATTATCAAAGAAAATATTTGAAACAATAGGAAAATATGAATATAAATTGATTATAGCAATATCTTTTCTCATATATATTTTAGTGTTTATTATAGAAAAGAAAATTTTAGTTATTTCAATGAATGAATTACTAAGTCTTTTTATAAATGCATTAATGTTGTTATTAAGATCACAGTTTTCGTTTGTAATAGGTGGAATATTTGCAAGTAAGACTATTATAAATCAAAATATAGAAAAAATATTAAGTAATAACATAATTGCTGGATTAATATCAATAAGGGGAATAGTGTTAAGACCAATGATTTTTGCTCTTTTTTCAGCAATAGTATTTATAATAATATCTTTTGGTAATCATTCTACAAATATGTGGTTAACACATATGCAGTATTATATGATTTTTGCGAGTAGTTTTGTATTTATGTCAAGAAATGTATTTGTTATATTTATTGCTTTAATTATATTATCATTAGTAAGTTCGTATGTTATTAGATTTATTTTTAAATTAAAATAATTAATATAATTTGAATAAAAAATAAGAATAGAAATAAATATTTTGCCTAAAAAGTATGTAAAACTTTTTTTCAAAAATGAAGAGGGATTCTATTTGAGATGATTTATTAGATTCTTCATCAGTTAAACTAGTAAAACTGAATTGATTAAAAGTATCTTTTAAATTGTTAAATATGCTAAAAAAGCACAGTATTAGAACCAATTAACTTTAGGATATTGGCATAATGAAAAGATTAAGACATGTAGCTTATACACTACAATGATCTTAATCTTTTTGTTTTTTATAAGAAATTGAATATATGTAAAAGTGTAATTTAATGCAGTTAATCTTACATTAATAAGTATATCTATATGATGTTTAGGATTTATTTTTTGTATTCCCTCTTTTAAAATATCTATATACTCTTGCCATTGTTTCGGTTGTTTTGTCAAAAAAGATATTATGTTATAACTGGTTTTCCAGTTGAATAACATTTATCAATTATTGATTTCCAATATTGTTTTGTTATAAATAAGCACATCCATCTATAACTGATTATAGACTTCACTTATTTTCATTAAAATAAGTCAGCTATTTGATGCTTACAACAAATACAGGCAAGATGTGAATGACTATTTGCTCATTTTTTATCGAAACTCAAAACAGTTCATTTTATAATTTAAAATGATTTTTACGAAACAGCTACTTAATTTTATAAGTAGTTTTTTGTTTTATAAAGGGATGGAAAGGGTTATGGAGAAAAAACAGAGAACAATATTATGGTTATCTACTGAAAGTAAAGTGTAAAAGTAGGAGTAAATTTATTGAATAAGCAATAAAGTTTGATGCTAGAATAAAAACTGCACTAGGTATGGTAGTGTTTTATATGAAATGCGTAAAGAAGTTAAGGGAACTTATTTTTGTTCAGCAGAAGGTAATCAATTATGTAGAATAACGTTTATTGTGAACAAAATGATATAATTGAATCAACTATCACTGTTAAACAGTAACTAGCAGTAATTGAGAGTAGTATTGCATCAATATCATTCCCACTAATATTATAAATGATAAATATATCATTTATTTTTAACTTAATGATATTGGTATTTTTTGTTTGTATATCTTATTTTTCCTGCCATTCAATTTCAATATTTTTTTGATAATGTGCAAGTCCTATATATATAATTTTTCCACTTATTTCTGTATCATACTTTCTATCTTTGATTTGTTCCACTGCTGTCTTTGCTAGTTCTTTTAAATCTGGATTACTGTCTTTTGCATACTTAAATTCCAGGATATAAGATACCTGATTTTCTTTCCTGGCTTTTAAAATAATATCACATCTTCCCTTTCCTGCTTCTCTATTACTTATTATCTTATAATCATGACACAGCCATGCACACATTCCTAATGCCATCATATGATAACTGTTTTCATCTTTTAAATCATGATATGATGGCAATGTTAGTAAAATTCTTTGGTATTTATCTTTGAAATCTTCTTTTTTTCTACGTTTTAAAGCACTAAACATAGTAAATAGATCAGTTCCTGCAACTTTTAAATAATGTGCAGTTAGTTTTTGAAATTCCTGCTGCACTTCCTGATTTGGAACTTTGATTACATATAAGCCTTCTTGATTTGATATAATTTTAGAAATTGTTAAATATCCAGCATTTACCAAAAGTCCCCACAGGCTTGATGTTGAATTCATTTCAAAAAAACTCGTTTCCATTCTTACCAGTGTTTCCAGTTTTCCTGTCTGGATAAGTTCCTCATATCCTCTGTTAAATGCATCATCACTGCTTTCCATCGCTTTTTTTATCATTTCATTACTGCTTGTATTTATCCAGTATGGCTCTAAAACTTTTCTTGATGCATAATTTAATACCGACCATGGATCATAAATTTCATTGTTTCCAAAATGATAGCCATTAAACATTGACTTTACTTCACTGTTTAATGACATATCATAGTATTCTAATGCTTCTTTTGTTTCTTCTTCTGTAAATCCAAAATACTGAGCATATTCAGGATCTTTTACTGTACATACAACTAGATTGTTTAAATCACTAAAGATATTTTCTTTTGCAACTCTTTGAATTCCAGTCATCATTGCATACTGTAAACTGGTAGATGTTTTTAAGGCATTATGGAGGATAGAAGATAAGCCATCTCGTATTTCTTCATAAAAGCCGCCTAAATGGGCTTCAATAAATGGGGTGTCATATTCATCTATAAATATCATTACCTTTTTGTTGTAATATTTTTCTAGAATTCTCATTAAAAAAGCCAAACTGTCGCTAATATGTTTCAATTCTATTTTTTCATTAGTAAGTCCATGAATAATAGTTTCATAATCATAAGTTTCCAATCTTGTTAAGTTTTTAAAAATAAAATCGTAGTCATTATATAAGCTCCTAAAATAAGATTTAATATGTTTTGTAACTATGTCTTTATCTCCTTTTGCATCTGCAAAAGAAATAAAAACAGTAGGGTATTGATTCATTTCAGAAACATATTCAGTATTGATAATTTTTGTATTTTTAAACAACTTTTTAGAATTCTTCGTAATATCAAAAAACTCTGCCATCATTGATATATTAATTGTTTTACCAAATCTTCTTGGTCTTGTAATTAATGTGACTTCATTTCCACGTTCTAAAAAGTCTTTTATCATTAAAGTTTTATCAACAACATAATAGTTTTCATTCCTTAGTTTTTCATAATCTTTTAATCCAACTGGAATCCTTTTTTTCATATGTTCCACCCTTTCTTTTGGTTCTATTATGACATAGATATATAATTCTGGTGTGTTTAAATTTCTTAAACAATTTTATTTACTATGATTTAATATATTCTTTATTGTTAGAAGTTTTGCTGTTTGTTATAATTTTAACTATTTTCATTCGACTATTCTAGTTTTTCTTAGAAAATATTGTTTTTGTGGTATTAAAGTAATGCTTTAGTTGTAGAAAAATAGGGTATTTATAATAATTATGAGAGAATAGAGGTGATGTATTTATAGCATTGGATTCTACAATAGTATAAAAATATTTAAGTTAAAAAATCCCTATCTGTGGTAATTATTAGATGGGGATTTTTGTGACTTTTTGAATTTTGTTATGTATGAAAAACCATGTTGATTTGGTTTACTATTTAAATAGCTAAATTGCAGATGTACTTTTAAGTATTTTATAGTTTTAGAGATCGTTTGCTTTTACTAGATGCTTTTATAGGCACTTTAATCATACACTTATAAAATAAATCATCATGATCAATTGTTAATATACCTTTGTATTGTCTAATAATACCTTTAACATTCATTAATCCAATTCCATGATTTTGCTTATCTTTTTTAGAAGTAACAGCACCATCTTTAAGAATACTGTTAGAATTATAAGTATTTTTAATAATGATAGTAGTATATTGTTGATCTTGATAAATATGAATAATGATCTTTTTATAATCAGAATTTATGTTTTCGATTGCATTATCTAATAAATTTCCAATTACAATAAAGAAATCTATTGTATCAAATGGAGTTATCTCCATTTGATTAGTAACAATTAGTTCAATTCCATATTTATCTATTTTATCTTTATAATAATTTAAAATAAAACTGAATTCTTTATTACTAATATCATAGATATTCTTTAAATTAGTTTCATTTAATTTCTCTTTTAAATATATAAGAGCTTTTTGTGGATTATCATTTTGGATACAATATATTGTAGATAATAAAATATGATTTAAATCATGTTTGATTTTCTTGATTTTTTTATCATTATTAATAATATTTTGATAATTATCTTTTTGATGCTGTAATTCCAATTCTAAAAGGTGTTTCTCTTTTTGATATTTTAAATATTCATTAAAAATACAAAATACAACAATTGATAAAATCATTATAATAAGTAATCCAAAAATAATATTAGGTGATAAAGAAACTGTTTCAAAGATAATATCAAATAACTCAACATGAATAATAATCAAGCATGCTAGAACAATATTAATATACCAAAGTGTTTTACTAGCCTGATGCTGATATTTTTTAATTGTTTTAGAGATATAATATGCACTTATAAAATATATTATTTTTGAAACAATAGCTGTTTCTATTGTAATACCAGGATAATTATTATAATAGACAATCTTACTAATAAAAATAGCTAAAGAATTAGAAAAAGTCAAGATTACCCAAACCATAAAAGCATTAAAGATATTGACGGAGTAACTGCTTTTACTAGTCAAAGAAGCAAAGAGATAATAAAGCATAATATCAATAATTATAAAGATATTATTATTAATATGATAAATATCATATAGAGTCACTAGTAAATATGATAAAGCTGTAAAAAGAATAATGTATATGTAGCGATGCTCATAATCTTTATTGGATAATTTATCGATAAAATAAATACCAATAAATGATTCAGTTATATTTATTATTTGATTTAATATCATGACAAATACCTCTGTAAAAATAAATGATATTTATTTTTACCAATAGAAATTATTTTATCATTATACATGATAATTTTTTTTCGATCATACACTTTTACATATTCAAGATTTACATAGTAAGATTTATTGATATGAAAAAATTTGTTGGATTGAATCATCATCATTATTTCTTTTAATGATTTACGAACCTGGAATAATTCATTAATTGTATAAATAGTTGTTATATGATCAGTTGTTTCACAAAATAAAATATCGTTTATCTTTATTTTTACTTTTCCTTGTTTTATTTTTAAAATTAAATATTTATTTTTTTCATCAATTAAATTAAAAACTGCTTTTAATGTATAAGATAATTCTTTATTCATTTGACTTTTTCTAATAAAGTCAAATGGATGAACTTTAAAGGAATCAAATACTAAATGCTCCATATTAGTTATAAAGATAACTATAGTATTATTTGATAAAGTTGTTGCAAATTGAATTCCATTAATAGATGGCATATCAATATCTAAAAAGATAAGATCCTGGTTTATTAAATCTTTTATTTGTAAAGGGTCATTGCAACATTGAATCTTTACTTCATGTTTATTTATTTGACAATAATTATTAATTAAAGAAAAAATATAATTAAGGTCTTGTTGATTATCATCAATAATTGTAATATTATACATATAAGTAGACCACCTCCCTCATTCATTTTAACATATTTTGAGATATTTTGTTGAATGGAAACATGGTAACTTAAAAAATAATTTAAAGGAGAGTTTTATGATACATACACTTAGTCAATACATTACAAATTATTTGATTAAACATAAAATAATAGATCAAGAAACAGAAATTTATGAATATGGGTTTGAATTAATGATTTCAACCTGGATTGGGACAATCTTGGTTTTAATCATTGGCAGTTTTACAAATCATTTTTTAGATGCTGTTATTTATGAATGTGTGTTTAGATTTACTCGTATTTATACAGGTGGGTATCACTGTAAAACATATACTAAGTGTATTTTATCATATGTATTCTTTTTTATAATTTTTATCTTCTTATTTCCTTATTTTAGTAATATATCTTTTTATAGTATATTAGCTGTATGTTTACTTAATCTTCTTATTGTAATGCTTTTATGTCCTGTTGATCATCAAAATAAGAGATTATTAGAAGATGAAAAAAGGCGCTTTAAGAAAAAAAGTATTTTTAGAATGTTCATATTAGATCTGGTAATTATTTTATTACCAATTTTAAATATTAATAGGATTGTTATTATTTTATATAGTATTATTGTAATTGATACACTAATTTTTTTAGGTTATCTTGAAAATAGATTTTTATAATCTTGCGTTATATTCCAATTGTTTTACGTCAACTAACTTGTAGATGATTATTAAATATAATAGAATTATTTTACAAGGAGGATAGGGATATGAAAAAAATGTATAATAAGCTTTTGACATTAGTGGCTTCATCAGCTTTTATTTTAGCCATTCAAGCAGTAAATGCTGCTTCAAGAGAACATATATATCAAGGTGAAGAACCAGAAACTCTTAAAAAATATAAAAAATAATAAGATAAACCAAGGTTATTGCTCCTTGGTTTATTTTTTAAGCAAATTCTGTTTTTAAACGCTCCAGAGCTTCTAAAAGAACTGAAGTTGGACAAGCAATATTAATTCTTTCAAAACCTTCGCCTTCCTGACCAAAAATATAGCCTTCATCTAAATATAAATCAGCATTAATCATTTTCTTTTCCAAATCCTTAAAATCGTAGCCATAGCTTCTAAAATCTAACCAGGTTAAATAAGTGCCTTGTAAAGGATAGACTTTAATCTTAGGTAAATTTAGGTTTATGAAATCTACTAATATTTGATAATTTTTATTAATCAATAGTTTAAACTCTTCTAACCAGTCCACACCTCTATTATAGGCTAATATAGTGGCTTCATAAGCAATTGTATTTAAACTATGAAAACTTCTTTTTTCTTGTTGTAAAATAAATTTATCTTTTAAAAGAGGATTTTTAATAATAATATTTGATCCTTGTAATCCTGCTAGATTAAAACTTTTACTAGGAGCAGTGCAAGTAATTGTAATATCAGCAACTCTATCATTTAAAGTGGCGATTGGATAATGTTTAAAGCCAGGCATAATTAAATCCTGATGAATTTCATCACTAACAATAATAAGATTATTATCCAAACATATTTTTGCAATCTTTTCTAGTTCTTCTTTTTGCCAAACACGACCTATAGGGTTATGAGGATTGCATAAGATTAACATTGTATTATTAGGATCTTTAGCAAGATTTTTAAATTTGTTAAAATCAATTGTATAACTAGTATCTTGATTAATTAGTGGGCACTTAATGATTTGTCGTTCATTTGTTTCAATAGCCTGATAAAAAGGATGATATACTGGTGTGAAAATAATTACACCTTCATTTTTATTTGTAAAGGCTACTACAGAATCAAATAATGCAGGTACTATACCATTTGATATCACAATCCAATCTTTTTCGATTTTATAATCATGTCTATTTAACATCCAGTCTTTTACAGCTTGATAATATTTATCAGTTGGGTTTGTATATCCTAAAACAACATCATTATTTAAAAATTCAATTAAACCATCTTTAATTTCAGGAGCTAAAGGAATGTCAACATCAGCTACTGATAATGGCACGATATGATTAGGAACATTAGGATTAGCCTTTTTCATTATATCCCACTTACTAGAACCCTTATTGTTACGATTAATTATAGTTTCAAAATCATATTTCATATGTTTACCTCCATTGTTAAGTATTAATTTACTACATCTATAAATAATGTCAATAAAAAGATTTTTTAGCCAGATTAAGTTTTAAAATTATGTATATTAATAATCTGTTATATATTTTATCACTTTTAGATTAATTACTTGATTTTTAACAACTTTAACATAAATCTTGATATTTTGTATATATTTTTATGAGTAGATGGTTAAAAAGGGTTTGTAATAAAGATAGTAAAATGGATATACTAAGATTAAATGTAAAAAATGATAGGTGATTATAGTATGGATAATAAGAGAGCTTATAAATGTACGTTAAAAATATTTATTGTGATATATGTAATAACTTCAATAATTGGATTTTATATAAATTATGTAAATAATGATTCTACGGCTTTATTTATGGGAGTTGTTGCATTAATAACACCGTGGATAATTCCTGGTATATTTAAATTGTTTAAATTAACAGCGACAGATGAAATATATATAATTAATTTAGTTTTTATTTATTTTGCTTCATTGATTGGAAGCTGTTTTAATGGATATAGTCTTCCATTTTTTGATAAAGCATTGCACTTTTCAAGTGGAATCTTTGCATCGTTATTAGCTGTAATTTTATTTTGTAAGATTAAAAAGGAAAAAAGAATAAATAAAATTAAAGATTATTATTTATTTATATTATTTGTTAATAATACAAATCTTGCAATTGCTATGTTGTGGGAGCTTTATGAATATATGATGTTAATTTTATTTAATAATGATTGTATCAATCACTATAAAACAGGGGTTCATGATTCTATGAGTGATATGATTTGTGCACTAATAGCAGGGATAATTGTACTTGGTTTGATTCATCGGTATCATAAATTTGGGAAAAATAGTTTTTTATTAAAATTATGTGAAAATTTTTATGATCAAAATTATTAATAGGGGGATATCTAGAAGTTACAATATGTAACTAATAGATATTTTATTTTGGGTAATAAAGAAGCATATTAATTGAGGCAATTAATTTATCTATGTTAGAATGGCAACTAAGGACGTGAGAAGATGATAATTCAAAAAAGAAATGGTCAATATCAAGACTATGATAACAATAAAATAAAAAAGGCACTTGAAAAAGCATTTAAAAGCCTAGATCATTCGATTAAAGAAAATGATTTAGAACTTATTATTAAAGATATTGAACAATCAATATACAATCAAATAAATGTTGAAATGATTCAAGATTATGTAGAAGAATCATTAATGAAACATGGATATCTTCAAGTAGCAAAAGCATATATATTATATCGTCAAAAACATAGTGAGCGAAGAAGAGTCATGAATGAGCTATTAGATTTATTGAAGGATAAAAATATAGAGCATATATTATTGGCGATACAACATGATTATCCTCAAGAAGAGTATTCATTGCAGTTATTATTAGTAAAATTTAAATCTTTTTATAAAGAAAATATGAATTTTCAGGATGCTTTAACGATTCTAGCTAAAGCAAGTAATGAGTTAATTAGTAAAGAAGCTCCTAAATGGGAAATGATTTCAGCACGATTTTTGAGTTATGAAATTAATCGTCGTGTTAATCAAAAGATGGTAGAGTATAACATAGAAAATTTATATGATAAAATTCACTATCTAACAAACCAGGGATATTATGGTAAATATATTTTAGAGTATTATTCACAAGTAGAGATTGAAGAGTTAAGTGATTATTTAGATGATAAACGTGATGAATTATTTACATACAGTGGTTTAGAATTAGTTATGAAACGGTATTTAATTCAAGATCATCAACATGAAATATTAGAAAAACCTCAAGAAATGTTTATGTTAATATCAATGCATTTAGCAATGAAAGAAAATGATAAAATTAGATGGGCTAAAGAATTTTATGATATTTTAAGCACTTTAAAAGTAACAATGGCAACCCCAACTATGTCTAATGCTAGAAAACCATTTCATCAAATGAGTTCATGTTTTATTGATACCGTTGATGATTCACTAGCAGGAATCTATAAAAGTATTGATAACTTTGCAAAAGTTTCTAAAAATGGTGGTGGTATGGGCTTGTATTTTGGAAAAGTGCGTGCTAATGGCAGCAGTATTCGTGGATTTAAAGGAGCTGCAGGAGGTGTGATTCGTTGGATTAAACTAGTTAATGATACTGCTACTGCAGTTGATCAACTTGGTGTAAGACAAGGCGCTGCAGCAGTATACTTAGATGCCTGGCATCGGGATTTACCAGAATTTTTACAATTAAAAACTAATAATGGTGATGATCGAATGAAAGCTCATGATATATTTCCAGCTGTTTGTTATCCAGATTTATTTTGGAAATTAGCTAAAAATGATTTAGATGCTCCATGGTATTTAATGTGTCCACATGAAATCCATGAAATTAAAGGATATTATTTAGAAGATTATTATGGCGATATCTGGCAACAGAAGTATTATGAATGTGTTGAAGACGAACGAATTACAAAACGAGTAATGACAGTAAAGGAAATTATTCGTTTGATTATTAAATCATTAGTTGAAACGGGGACACCATTTACATTTAATCGTGATCATGTCAATAAGATGAATCCTAATAATCATCAAGGTATGATCTATTGTAGTAATTTATGTACAGAAATCGCTCAAAATATGAAAGCAATGGAAATTTTACCTCATGAAGTAATTGAAGTTGCTGGTGAAAAAATAATTATTGAAAAAACTGTTCCTGGTGATTTTGTTGTATGTAACCTTGCTTCATTGACTCTAGGACGATTTGATGTTACTGATGATAAGATATTGAAACATACAATAGAAGTAGTAGTAAGGGCTTTAGATAATGTAATTGATTTAAATTATTATCCAATTCCTTTTGCAAAAATAACAAATCAAAAATATCGTCCAATTGGTTTAGGAACAAGCGGTTATCATCATATGCTGGTAAAACAAGGAATTTCATTTGAAAGTGATGAACATTTAGAATTTATTGATAAACTTTATGAAAAAATAAATTATTTTGCATTAACAGCTTCTTGTAATTTAGCTAAAGAAAAAGGAAGCTATGACTTATTTCAAGGAAGTGATTTTGAAACAGGTACTTATTTTAAAAAACGTAATTATCAAAGTGAAGCTTGGGAAATCTTGAAAGAAGATATTCAGAAATATGGTCTTAGAAACGGTTATCTTTTAGCGATTGCACCTACAAGTTCAACTTCAATAATTGCTGGAACAAGTGCAGCTGTTGATCCAATTATGAAGAAATATTTCATGGAAGAAAAGAAAGGCAGTATGATTATTAGAGTGGCTCCAGATTTAGATATGAAAACATTTTGGCTTTATAAAAATGCTCATCATATTGATCAAAGCTGGATTATTAAAGCTGCTGGAATTCGACAACGACACATTGATCAGGCACAATCAGTTAATTTATATATGACAAATGAGTTTACATTTAGAAAACTACTTGATCTATATATTCAAGCTTGGCAATGTGGCGTAAAAACAATTTATTATGTTCGAAGCCAGTCACTTGAAGTTGAAGAATGTGAATCATGTAGTGCATAGGAGGAAATCATGGAATTAAAGAAAAAAGCTTTATTTAATGCATTTGGTGACATAGAAGTAAGAAAAAGACGAATGATTAATGGTAATACTACAAATCTAAATGATTTTAATAATATGAAGTATTCTTGGGTTAGTGACTGGTATCGTCAAGCGATGAATAACTTTTGGATACCAGAAGAAATTAATTTAACACAGGATATACGTGATTATCGATTACTAAATGAAAAAGAAAGAACAGCATATGATAAGATATTATCTTTTTTAGTCTTTTTAGATTCTTTACAAACCGCTAATCTTCCTAATATTGGAGAATATATTACAGCTAATGAAATCAACCTTTGTTTAACGATTCAAGCTTTTCAAGAAGCAGTTCATTCTCAAAGTTACAGTTATATGCTTGATTCAATCTGTTCACCAGCAAAAAGAGATGAAATTTTATATCAATGGAAATATGATGAACATCTGTTAAAAAGAAATGAATTTATTGGTGAACAATATAATGCTTTTCTAGAACATAAAGATAGTTTTCATTTAATGAAAACTATCATGGCTAATTATATTTTGGAAGGAATATACTTTTACTCAGGTTTTATGTTTTTCTATAATTTAGGTCGAATGGGTAAGATGTCTGGTTCAGCCCAGGAAATCCGATATATAAATCGTGATGAAAATACACATCTTTGGTTATTTAGAAATATGATTATTGAATTGCAAAAAGAGGAACCAGAACTTTTTACACCTGATAAGATAACAGTATATCGAGAAATGTTGAAACGTGGAGTTGAAGAAGAAATAGCATGGGGTCAGTATGTATTAGGAAATGATATTGATGGATTAACGATGGAAATGATTAGTGATTATATTTATTATTTAGGTAATCTTCGAGCTCGTTCATTAAATTTCGAACCTCTTTTTGAAGGGTATGAAAAAGAACCTGAATCAATGAAGTGGGTTAGTATTTATAGTAATGCTAATAATATTAAAACAGATTTTTTTGAAGCAAAATCAACGGCATATGCAAAATCAAGTGCTATTGAGGATGATTTATAAATAATTTTGATTAACTTTTTATGAACAAAAAAGATTTCTTAACTATTGGTATATAATAGTTTTGAAATCCTTTTTAGTTATTATTAAATTAAATTTTTTAACCTAATATTACTTAAAAAATATAAATAATTATCAAAATCGCTTATAAATAATTTTTTTTAAATATGATTTAATATAGAATAATGAAAAGATTAACAGTAATAAGAATATTAAAATAATGATTATACTATACAAAATAATCTATTAATTAGATTGTTTTTTAAGCTTATTTTAATACTGTTATCTATCTCATTGTTATAATTCAATATATTGTAATCACTTTTATTGTGATATATTAATTTCATTTTATACCTCCATAAAGTTAGCTTAGACTAACTATATACATCTTAATACGTTACATAGAATTTGTCAAATATAGAGATTTAAATTTTTAATTACTAGTAAAATATATTATACCATTCACAGACAAATAAATAGGAAACTAAAAAAAGGCATTTGTGGATTCGATTTTAATTGAATTCACCATGCTCTTTTATTTTATTTTCAATGATCTTAATCTTGTTTTTGTTATGTTATTTGTAAATAAGTTTGTAACATTTAATATTTTTTCACTTCCATATTATCAGTATTTATTTTTGACTGTGAACAGTAATATATGATTATAGAAATTTGATTTTTAAAAGTAATCCTTTTAATTATTTTGTATAAAATAATAGGAGGATTATTGTATAAGTGAAGTAATTAATTATCAAAATGATTTAGTTAAATTTAATAATGATTTTTTCTTTAAATATCTTCTTTCCAGAGATACTGCTGAATCTAGAATGTTAAGAAAGTACATTGTTAAACTCGTTACCAATATCGACTGTAAAAAAATGATTGTTAAAAATCCTGAAATCAATCAAAATACTGTTCTTGCTAAAAATATTATTTTAGATATTTGTACTGTTGATGAAACTGGCAGAGTTATTGATATAGAAATGCAGATGGCAGGCAGCTCTAACAGTGAATCAGCAAGATTTCAGTTTTATGGAGCCAGACTCTTAGTAGAACAGTTAGATGCTGGTGAAAAGTATAATATGTTAAGACCAGTATATCAAATCATCTTTATCAATGATGATGACGATTGTTTAATCAGGGATTATGCATATAGAGACAGCAATGGAAGGATGGAGAATGGTAATCTAAACTATCGCTATTTTATTAAGATGAAACATATTGAAAAGATCCTAAAAGAAAAAGAAGTTAAAGAACTAAATGATTTGGAAAGGTTATGTTATCTGTTTATAAAGAATGAATATACTGGTATAATAAAAGAGAAAGAAGAAGACATAATCGGGATGGTGATAAAGATGTATGACAAGTTTAGGAACAATGAGCCAATGTGGTCGATAGCGAATCAGTTAGCATTAGCGAGAATAAGAACAGAATCATTTAAAGATGAGTATCACAGTAAGGGATTAGAAGAAGGTATTGAAATAGGGATAAAACAAGGAAAAAGAGATATTTATATAGAAATGATTAAAGAAAGATATCATCAGGAATGTAGAGAATGGATAGAAGGATTAAGTGAAAAACAGTTAAAGTTAATAAGTAAGTATATATTTGAAGAAGATGAATTTGAAGTATTTAAGGAAAGAATAGATAATAGTAATTAGTAAAGACAATCGAGATGTGATTGTCTTTTAAATTTAATAGTTTTTCAATTGCTGCTATTTGTACACAAATACAAAGCAGGTTTGCAGTTTTAGATAATTCATCAATTGGTGGATAAGAAGGGGTAATTCTAATATTATAAACTTGTAAATTGTTTTCGTATGGGAATGTAGCATCAATATTAGTTAAAACAACACCAGCTTTTTTACATAATTGACCAACTCTTTTGGCACAGCTAGACAAAATATCTAAATTAATAAAATACTTGTTGTGTACTGTTGAGTAATATGATTTTTTTGTTAGAAATGGCAAAATAATTTATAAAATCTGTTTTAATATGATACTTTTTTCATATTTCGTGATATTTTCTTGGTTTTTTAGAGGCTGTAAATAGTAACAAATATATAAGATATTAATTATATAATAAATAAAATAATGATTTTCAAAGATATATTATTTAGTTATAATTATTATAAATATATATAGTCTATTGGGATTATAAAGAATAGAAATATATACTAATTGAAAAGATTAGGAGGATTAAGATGACAACAATGACAGTATATCGTTGCCCTTGTTGTGGTGGTGAAATTAATTTTAATAGTGACAGCCAAAAACTGGTTTGTCCTTATTGTGATACAGCATTTGAGGTAGAAACATTAAAGATGTATGAAGAACAGCTTCAAGAATCACAAGAAGATAAAATGGAATGGGGTAATGATTTTGAACATGATACATTAGATGATGAGGGAATTGTTATGTATTCATGTGAAAATTGTGGGGGAGAGATAATTGGAAATAACGAAACAATTGCTACAAGTTGTCCATACTGTGGAAGTCCAGTAGTTATGAATAAAAATATTTCAGGGCAGTTAAAGCCTAACTATGTGATACCATTTAAATTAGATGCAAAGGACGCAAAGGAACAGTTGTTAAATTTTTTTAAGGATAAACCGTTTTTACCTCATAATTTTAAAAATGATAGTACCCTTGATGAGATAAAGGGGGTTTATGTTCCATTTTGGACATTTGGCTGTCTTGCAGATGTTAAGCAGCAATATAAAGCAACTCAAGTTAGTTATTATAGTGATAATGAATATGATTATACAAAAACTAAATATTATTTAGTAACTCGGGAAGGAACAGTTGAATTTAATAATGTTCCAGTTGATGGTTCTTCTAAAATTGATGATGAATATATGCAGTCAATTGAGCCATTTGATTTTAAAGAAGCTGTAGATTTTAATACTGCTTATTTAGCTGGTTATTTTGCTGATAAGTATGATGAAGATAGTAAGGCTAGTGAACCTAAGGCAAATAAGCGAATTCAAAATTCTACGGAGAGTATTTTCAGATCGACAGTTACAGGATATTCAACTTCTATAATTGAACATTCAAATATTCAATTAAAAGATAGACATGTTGATTACTATTTATTGCCAGTATGGATCTTGAATTTAAAATGGAATGATAAAATTTACACTTTAATGATGAATGGACAAACAGGAAAATTAATTGGTAATTTACCTGCTGATATGAAACTTTTTTGGAAATCGGTTATAGGATATACAGTGATTTTTGCGATAATCATTTATTTTATTTTAGGAGTGGTATAGAAAGATGAAAATAAAAAAGATTAAATATATATTATTAGTATTACTTCTTATTTTTACTACTATTGCTCCTATTCATGCTGAAAATAAATATGTTTATGATAACGCTAATAGATTCAGATATTTATCTGAATCTTTAGAACAATTATCTCAAAATTTTTATGAGCAATATAATATTAATATAGTAATTGTTTCAGTTGAAAATAATCAAAGTGATTTTAATTTAGGTGAATATGCAAATCAGTTATATCAGGAAAATTTTGGTGAAACAGATGGTGTGGTTTTTGCAATAAACTTTAGTAATGGAAGCGATTATGGCAAATATATGAATGCTTTTGGTAATGCAGGACAGTATTTAAATAATTGTAATAATATGGATGCTTTAATTACGGGGCATGATAAGGTTGAAAATATAGTATATAAGATTCAGTTAATTGTTTATCAGATGTCGCTTATAATTGATAATGTTGAGCCTTCACGAAATATAGTGGATATGGCAAATATATTAAATTCTGAACAAACTAGTCAATTGGAACAAAAAATTACCCAAGTTATTAATAATTGTCAAATGGATGTTGTTATTTTAACGACTTGTTTAAATAATGGTAAAAGTATGGTGGATTTTGCAGATGATTATTATGATGAAAACGATTATGGAATTGATCTTAGAAAAAGTGGATTAATTTTAGTATTAAGTTTACAGGATAATGAGTGGTATATTTCAACATCTGGTGCAGCTATAGATACTTTTAGTGATTGGGGGATTGAATATCTTGGAAAAGTTATGAAACCTAGTCTTGTCGATAGAAATTTTTATCAGGCTTTTGAAGATTTTGTTAGTTACACAGAAAAATTTAATGTTCAAGCAGTAACTGATAAACCATATGATCGTTATAATCAAGGAGATTTACCAAATTTAGATGTGGATGAAGAAGTTGTATTTGATAATCAGGATAACAGTGAGCCAAAAACAAAAATGGATTCAAATAAAAGAATACTTATATCACTTGGGGCTGGATTGATAATTGGATTTATTATTTCATTTATTAGAATGGGGAAATTAAATACTAAAAAATCTGTTAAAAATGCCAATGAATATGTCAAAGAAAACAGTTTTAAATTAACTAAATCTAATGATTTATATTTATATCAAACTGTTACTAAAAGAGCTAGACCTAAATATGAAGATAATAATCATAGTACATCTAGTTATCATAAAACGACTAGTTCAACTCATCGAAGTTCATCAGGAAGAACACATGGTGGCGGTGGCGGTAAATTTTAAAACTACATGCTGTTGATGAAGATATTCATATAGGATTAAAAGGTATCTAAAATCTAGTAGATTTTGATACTTTTTTTGTACAAAACAATTTGTTTTATAGGATATTTTTAAAATAATATATTCTATAAAAAATATATAAGATCATTAGCAAAATATACGACTATTAATAATTTTAGAATTTTGATTATCAAGGTATATAAATAAAAAACAATTAGATTTTTTGTAATTGTTATCTAAGATTAATTTAATAAGGTGTTAAATGAATTTTATTATATTAAAAAAAAATACGTAAGTCATTTTTTCATGCAGTTGAATTAAAAACTACAAATGTTCATATCTTCATGTGATTAGGGCATAAGTTAAAATAATTAGTAATAAGTGAGAAGTAGATAGATAAAAACCTGATTAATTTTATTGTTAATCAGGTTATATATTATAGTCAATCATATCAGAATAGTTGGTAAATCAAGATGTAGTATCATAATAATTATTAAAATTATGTACAAGTTATAATATAATTTATTAGTTGACAAGATATATTTTATCCATCTAAAATGATTGATTATCTTGATTTGCATAATCTGAAATGTTTTTCATTGAGGTGTTATTATTTTTTTAAAAAATTTTGAATGAATGTTATGATTTGATGAAGATCATCTAATTTCCAAAATTCAAGAAATTCTAATTTGGAATATCCTAATAATAATTGAATAATTCTTGCTGGGTCGTAGGATTCAATTATGAATGTAACTGTTCTTGAGTTTTCATCAAGATATACTTTGATTTGTTCTGATTGTGTATTTTTGATAGCTAAATGAAAATGCTGATTGATCTCTATTGTTTCACAATCTGTTTTTTCAAAATCATGACATACAATGATATGGTGTTTATTGAATAAAGGAATCGATTGTAAACTTGGTTTGCCTAATAAATATTGTATTAACACTTGAAATGCATGTATCTGGTTTTCTTTATTTAAAAAGCTTAAATCATTATAGAGCTTTTTAAAATCAATTAAATTTTTATGGGGAATGATGTTTAATTGATAGAGTTTAAAATAATCTTCAAATGACATATTAATATTGATAAATTCTGTTGGGATATTCTTTTTGAAATAACTTGGTATTTTTTCAGTGAAAAGAATAGCATCTATATGATCCCATTCATCGAAAAAAGGAATTTCATATTTTGACATAACTTTGACTACCTTTAAATAAAAAAATGTTTCGAGTTGGGATAATAAATGTTCTTTTAAATTTTTAGGTGCCCCACATATTAATATGATTTTTTTTACATGTACTTTTTTTCGATAGAACAAATTTGAAAAATATAATTTGATAAAATTAATATCCTGTTTATCAATGTAGATATCATGGATCATATTTTCTTGACAATATTGTGTAATGAGCGATGAGAGTTTTGAATCTAAAGAAGGATAATATTCTTCAAAATATGGTATTTCTAACTTTATATTATTTAATCTGTAGCTTTTTTCTAAATGATAGTAGAGACTATTAAAAAAGATAGGATCTTCTATAAAGTACTGTGAATAATTCTGATGAATAAAATGCATTAATCCATAAATAAATTTTATAATTTTAAGATTTATAGTTTGATTATCCCTTTGGTCATGACACATTAAATTATAATGATTTATAATCTGTTGTTGACTTTCCAGGCTCATTTTTACATCAAATAAGATTTCAATTTCATCAAAAAATGATTGAAAATTAGCATATGATTGTAGATGAATATTTTTATTTTGTACAAGTAAAGGAATGTTATTTTTATCATACCATATATTAAGAAGGATAGTACAAGCAAACCAGTAAATCAAAGAATCAGTTATTATTTGATTATTTGTTTCAAAAAATTGATGTAGAATAGGGAAAATTTCTCTGATTGTAATATTGTTAAAGGTCTCCATGATATACTTGTGCATAAGAATTTCACATTTTTCAAATTCTTCTTTATATAAAGAATATTCAATGAGATATAAAACATCACGTTGAAATTCATATTGATTTTTTGCGTTACCTGTTAAATAAAATATATTATTATAGTTGAGTTCTAAATGATATTGTTTTAGGGATTCTTTAACCAGTTCCAAATCATTTTTTATTGTCATTCTTGAGATGTTCATTTCTTTTGATAATTGAGAAAGATTCATCTTTTTAATGTTAAAAGCACAAATAACTAAAAGAAGATGAAGTCTTTGTTCTTGTGAAAATTTAAAATTATTTTTTTTTGATTTTTTAATAATTTTAAGTTTTTCAACATTATTAACAATAAACAATCCTTTATTATCAGTTTCTAAAACAGGATGAGATAAATCTTTAAAATATTCATTAATGCAAGATACATCATATCTTACTTGTCTTAAAGATATTTTTAAAGTATCAGAAACCTCTTTTATAGTTATGTTTGGTTCTGATAGAATTATTTCTGCAATTTGTTTCATTCTTGAAGTTATTTTTTTTACCATAATTTAATACCATATTTTCTTTCTATACATTGTCAATTCTACTAAAAAAATTAAAAATGTAAAGAAGTTATACTTCAATAAGATATTAAAAGTTAATATTTAAGGATATGTATTTAATTTATGGATATATATGTATAAATAATATTTATTAAAAATGATTTATTAAAATACAATCTAAAAAACGTAAAATAATTTACGTTTTTTAGAAATGTTCATTTTTTTAAAAACTGATAAAATACAAATGTATTATAAAATACAAATAATAAATTTATGATTTGAAAAAGGATCGTGACTATTGAATTAGGCGAGACCACAAGAATATTTTAGTTAATCTATATATTTTTGTGGTCTTTATGATTTGTATAGTCAAAATAAGAAAAGAAGGAGGAAGATATAAAAATTAGTAATGAGGTGTAAATATTGATCTTTATTGTATATTTTTGATGATGTCTTTTGTTTGATTTGTTGTCTATATTTATATAATGAAAGAATAATTATGAGAATATATATTATTTAGAAAGATATTGTTTTAGTATAAAATTTTTATGGAAAGGGGAAACATATTTGAACTGTAAGGTTCAGTAAATATATGTTAAAAAAAAGAATGAAATTAAAAAATTTGGTTGTTTCGTTAACAATAGTAGGAAGTTTTTTGATAAGTTATGCTCCTGCTATTCATGCAGAAAGTAGTAAACTTAATGTTGCAAAGAATTCTAATAATGTTAGATCTGTAACTGCAGATATATATCCAAAGCCTGTTTTTAAAGATATGTTATCTCAAGAGGGAATGAAATTAAATGGTACAGTGAATTTAGTTGTTCATGGCACACAAGATATGGCTACTGTTCGTCATATAAAAAAATTATTAGAGGATAATGATATTTCTTATAAATTATCAGAAAATATTGTTGAAAATGAAGCGAATTTATTAATTACTTCAGATAAAGATCATTGTCAAACATGTAAGAATATTAATGGAGTAGATACTACTGCTTTAGATAAATCAAATGGTTATGTATTATATACTAGTGATAATGAAAACGAAAAGGGAGAAATTATCATTATTGGAGCAGATGAAGATGGTGTTTTTAATGGTGTAATGACATTAAAACAAATCTTTGAACAAGGGACTGATGGAATATTTGCACAAGTAAATATTGCAGATTATCCCAATATAATACAAAGAGGGGTTATTGAGGGATTTTATGGTTATCCATGGTCATTTGAAGCACGTGTTGATATGATACGCAATATGAGTGATTTTAAAATGAATACATATATGTATGCCCCAAAAGATGATCCATATCATAGAGATAAATGGAGAGAATTATATCCAGAAAAGGAAGCAAAAGAGATTCGTGAATTAGTAGAGATAGGTAAAGAGGAAAATGTTGATTTTGTTTGGATGATTCATCCAGGTAATGATTTTCAATATGGTAGTGATCCTGATTATGCAAACTGTGATGATTTTGATAAACTTATTACAAAATTTGAGCAGTTGTATAATCTAGGTATTCGCCAATTTGGTATTTCATATGATGATCTTAGTGATTGGGGAACAAATTTAAATTGTGGAAGTCAGCACGCTGAAGTATTGAAAAGAGTAAAAGATGAATGGATTCCTACAAAGGATGATATTAAACCACTGGTAACAGTAGGAAGTCGTTATAACAATGGATGGGGGCCAAGTTTTGAAACTTATACAGCAAAAATTATGGAAGTAATGGATGCTGATGATATTGTATTGTGGACAGGTCGAGATACAATGTCACCAATTAGCAAAGAAATATTTGAAGTACCTAAAGATACAATCGGGACAGATAAAAACTTTTCAGCATGGTGGAACTATCCGGTAAATGATTATTGGGATGATCGTTTACTTATGCAGGAATTTGGAACAAGTGTCAGTAATGATGTTGATAATCTTAATGCATTTGTATTAAATCCAATGAATCAAGCAGAAGCAAGTAAAGTTGCTATATATAGTGGGGCAGATTATGCTTGGAATACTGCTGAATTTGAAAGTCATTCAAGTTGGCAAAGAGCAATAAAAGAATTAACTCCTGATACAGCAAAATCATTTGAAAGATTTGCAGATAACATAGGAGGAATTAAAGCTCATTCAGGTTATTATGATGAATCAAATTACTTAAGTGATAAAATTGATGAATTAACTAATGAATTGAATTCTAAAACTGTTTCTAACGAAACTGCAACAGTAATGTTAAAAGAATTTGAATTAATTCTTCAAGATGTAAAAATACTTAAAAAGATGAATAATACTGCTTTATTAAATGATTGTAAAGCACATCTTGATGCCTATGAAGCACTTGCAAAAGCGGGAATTAGTGGGATGAAAGCTATATTAGCTTCTAATCAAGAAAATTATATGGAAAGCTTAACTGCTTTAATTGATTTAAGAGAAAGGTTAAATGAAAAAGTAACATATACAATAAAAAGTTTAGAAGCACCAGATTCAATTCATAATGAGCAATGGGAAAGAGATAATGTTGTGAATGTTGGAAGTAATAAACTTGTTCCATTGTTAAAACAAGTACAAGAACATTATGAACAAATAGTATTAAATAAATTTAAAACAGGTTCTTTAGAGTTTGTTACAAATATTGAAGATTTAACAGCTGAAATTACTTCTACTGAAGATTCATATACAACATCACCAATAACTACACAATTAGATTCAGATCAATGGGTAGGAATGAAATTTTCAGAAGTAACACGTATTAGTAAAATTCAAGTAGATGGTATAAACTTAAAAGATATAAAGCTTCAATATTCATTCAATGGTATTGAATGGAAAGAACTTAAAACTAAAAAATTAGATGATTCAAATATATTTGAAGACTTGATTGATGTTGCATATATTCGTCTTATTAATGTAACTTCAAATATCATTAATCTTGATGCAGTAAGTATATCTGCAAATATATATCATGATACAAGAATTACTAACCCAAGTATTAGTGCTACAATGTCTTTTTCTACTAGTGCTAAATTTGAAAATATAATGGATGGAGATTACCAAACTGGTGCAACTTTCCAAAGAGGTGAAGTTGGACAATACCTGCAAATTGATTTAGGTAAAATACTTCCAATACATGATATCAAGATATATAACCAGCAATGGAGAAATCTAGCTAAGTTTGATTTAGAAATTTCAAATGATGGAGACAAATGGAGAAAAATAGGAGATACGATAGAAGTTAAGTCACAACAACGAGAAAATATCACTATTACTGTTGCTGGAATAATTCAACAAAATCTTTATTCAACGACTTTAGATGCAAAAGGTGAAGTTGGACGATATATTCGCTTTACTAACCAAGAAGTTTTTAGTCAACCAAGTGTTAAATCTATTCATGAAATTGAGGTTAATAAATCAGTAAATCATGATAATGAAGCTAATGAATGGGCTGATGTTATCGAAACAACTTTAGATACAAATAATGTAAAAAATACATACGATTTAAATTTATCTACTTATTTAACAGCTGAAAAAGTAAATAATGGTGATACTTTGATTTATAAGACAAATACATTGACAAAAGTTGGACAAGTTATGATTTCTCAAGCTTTTGATCACATTACAAATGCTAAAGTTGAAGTTCAGGATACAAAAGGAAATTGGATAGATGTAGGAATTCTTTCTAAGGAAAGTAATACACTAGAGGTAAATAAAATTATTTTAGGTATTCGCTTAACTTTTGATGGAAGTGTAATACCTAAAATAAGTGAAATTATTGTTACAGAGGCAACAGCAAAAGCAGATTATTCTAAAGTAGATGAAGCTATTGAAAAGGCTAATAAACTTAATAAAAATGATTATAAAGATTTTAGTTTGGTAGAAAAAGCAATAAATGCTGTTGTAAGAGATAAAAATATTACTGAACAAGAAGAAGTAGATTTAATGGCTGAGGCTATTGAAGATGCAATTTCTAAACTTGAAAAGAAAGATAATACAACGAATAAACCAAGTGAAGGAGATAATGGTAATATAGATGTTAAGCCAAATCCAGTTCCAGATGGTTCAAATAATGAAAATCTATCAGATAGTGAATCAGTCAATACAGGTGATCAAAGTGTCATAGAATCATATGTTGGAATTGGGATGCTGTCATTATTGGGAATTTCATTGCTTATTTTAAGAAAGAGAAAATAAATGCGATAACTGAATATTATTGATCATCGTTGCTTAGAAAAGAAATAAGTGTAATTTAAAGCAGTGCAGTTTTTTAGATTTGTACTATAAAATAGTTTGTATTCCAAAATTTATGAAGATAATATTGGAGGGAAGAAAATCCTCAATGTCATTATGTTAATAGTTTAATAATTTTCGGAAGAGCACATGAAAAAATATTGTTCAATGGTTTTACTATGGTATGCTTTCAAACCACGTCAAAACTATTATGAGTGAAATGAAGAAATAGCCAAGTGATAAACTGGTAGCTGATGATTGTCATTCTATTTATGGCTATAGATCATTGCAGTGAAAACTTATTGTTCAAAACGTTGATATTTTATATCAGGAATATCAGCGTTCCTGTTATCTGTTGTATATTGCAAAAAGAGGTTTTGGTTGTAATCTTTACTCTAGTGGGAACACCATTTTTGCTGAAAACTTATATATTAGTCAAGAAGAACGTATTGAAAGAATAAAAAGCAAACAAACGAAATTAACTTGATGAAGAATTGTCAGAGATAACAACGCAATTAAAAGAACTTTATTCATTAAAAAATCAATATGAAAAACTGCAAAATGGTACATTTCACTTCTTTGAAAAAAGTGAAATAGGTTGATTTTTTTGAGGAAGTCATATACCCTATACTTTATATAGGGGGATTGTGCCATATACTAGTAAGCACTGGATACGGATAGCCTTGTGGCTATCCGTATCCTTTTTCTAGAGATAATTCCTAGTACCCTTTCTTATTTTCATTGCGTTTTTTGGATATATAAGAAATAATTTATTGCGGAAATTAGAGGTTTTTGTCGTTTTGTTATTGCGGAAATTGGATATATACTGCTTGCACAGACAAGCAAATACCCTTGGCTCAATTAAATAGAGTATTTAATTTTGGTTCAAATGGTTTCAGGATCAAATCTTGTTGAGTGCATCACATAGTATATTTTGAGTACTTATTAATTTTTTGGATGTATGTTCTTTGATTTAATTGATAAGTACTTTTTTATTAGAAGCAAAAATACTTGCTAATTGTCTGATTAGCAAAACACCCATTTTCATTAGCAAAAATACTTTAAAAAGGTTCGAGTCATAATAAAAAAGCAATCAACATAAAGTTGACTGCTTTTAAAATGAATAGAGTTTTATCCTAAAAAACTCAAAGTAAAACGTTCATTATGAACAAATTACAATTTAAGAAAACACTCTATTTATCAATGAATTTGGCGTCCTCGAATGGGGTCGAACCATCACTCTGTCGCTTAGGAGGCGACTGCATTATCCATTATGCTACGAGGACATTTAAGATATGAATAATTTTTAAAAACTTCATATCTGACTTTATTTTGTTAAATTGGGTAGTGATAGCTGCTAGTAAATTTTAACATTTATATAAATAAAAATCAAATATAAACATTGTAAGATAAAAAAGTGTTATAATAAAAATACATAAGGAGTTGGAAATATGGAAAAAATTGTTGAAATATGCTGTGGGAGTTATTATGATGCTTTGCAGGCCCAATATGGAGGAGCTAGAAGAATAGAGCTAAACAGTGCTTTGCATATGGGAGGTTTAACACCATCATTAGCTACCTTGTTAAAAGTTAAAGAGAATACTGATTTAGAAGTAATTTGTATGGTTAGACCACGAGGAGCTGGTTTTTATTATTGTGATGAAGATTTTGAGATTATGAAATTGGATGCAGAGATATTACTGGATAATGGAGCAGATGGAATCGCTTTTGGGTGTTTGAATGAAGAAGGAGAAATAAATATTACACAAACTCGGGAAATGTTAAAGATTATCAAATCATATGATAAAACTGCTGTTTTTCATCGGGCAATTGATTGTGTTTATGATATTGATGAGGCAATGAATATTTTAATTACAATGGGAGTTGATCGAGTTTTAACAAGTGGTCTACAAAGTCAGGCACCTAGAGGTAAAGAAATGATTAAATATTTGTATGATGCTTATGGTAATAATATTGAAATATTAGCTGGAAGTGGAATTAATGTTAATAATGTTGAACAATTTTTAGAATATACAGGTATTAGTCAGGTTCATAGTTCTTGTAAAAGATGGATAACTGATCCAACTACAATAAATGATAAAGTAAGTTTTAGTTATAATGATGATAAATATGATGCTGTTGATTATGAATTAGTGGAGATGTTAGTAGATATAGTTGAAAAATAGAGAGGGGGTAAACTATGATATGTAATAAATGTGGGCGACAGGTTATAGAGGGTGCTAATTTTTGTCCTGTTTGTGGAGCTGACTTAAGATATCAACGGAATAATAATTCTGGTTCATCAGGTTATATTAATCCTAATGATGAAACCAATTTTGGATATACATTATTAAGTTTTTTCATGCCATATATAGGATTAGTATTATATATTGTATGGTTGAAAGAATTTCCTAAAAGAGCTAAATCATGTTTGAATGGATTGATTGCTGGAATAATCTGCATTATTATTTTATTTTGTTGTGTTTATTCAGGAAGATCTCATTCAAATTCTTGGCATCGAATTTCTCCTGAGAGTGTTATTTCAGAAAAAACTGGTGTGTGAAATGATTGAAATAATTATAGAAAGAATTTTACATATAGGAGAAATACCTTTATGTAATGGAATACCTTCTAGAGCTTTACATATTGGGAATTTTTGTTTTATTTTATGTTATCGGTGTAGTGGAGTAATTATTGGTTTACTAGGAATTTTATATTATTTAAGAAAGAATAAACCTAAAATAAAGTATGTTTTATTAATTATTCCAATGATAATTGATGGGTATTTACAATTATTAACATCATATTTAAGTAATAATCTATTACGATTAATTACAGGTATATTATTTGGAATTGGTATAGGAGAAGGGATTATTTATTTAAGTAATATGTTTTATGAAGCAGTTTAATAATCTGGTTTTATTTAAATTTTAACATTTTAGTTTTGGTAAAAATAAAAAGCAGTTTCAAAATATTATAATTTTATTAATTAGATAAACAAAATTTAGTAAAGATTTTCTATGAATAAATTTTTATGAAACAAATGAAAGATTATTAGATCATCTTGAAAGTTTTGTGATAATGAAGTTGATATATTGAAAAACAAACTGGTTTTTAAAAATGTAGATGCAGTTAATCTTTTTAGTAGTAAAATCATCAAAATACAGAAAGAAATTTGAAAATCTGTCAAGGTGAAAAATAGAGATTGGTATCTATCCAAATAACTGTCACAAAAAAGAAAAATAGTTGTAGTCATGTTTATTCAATTGAAAATAAAACTTTTAGTTTGTGAAAAAAGAAATAGAGTTAAAGGATATTAGAAAATAAGCTTCGTAAAAAAATAAATGTTTACCTACAAAAAATATAATTAATGATGCAAAAATTGAAACTCAGATTTAACAATAGTTATAATAGTGGATGATATATGCTATAATTATTTAGTATAGAGGTGAATTTATGCGGAATTTATTAGATGAAGATTTAAAAAAACAAGTAAAACCAGGAATAGTTATTTCTGCTTTTACAGTTTTTCTTATTTATTTTTTAATCAATATTGGTAATATATATAGTGTTATAGCTGTAATTATGGGTTCTTTGAAATATTTATTTTATGGCATAATTATTGCATATATTATAAATCAGCCGATGAAATTGATTGAGGGACAAATTGAAAAAAGATGTAAAAAAGAAAGTTTTATTTATGGTAAAAAAAGAGGAATAGCTATAGTTTTAACATTAATTTTAATGTTACTGTTAGTTGCTATTATTGCAAGTATTGTTATTCCTAACTTAGTTAACAGTTTAGTTTCATTGATTAGTAATATTTCATCTTTTTTAATTAATGTATTTGATAATATTGATGAAATATTTATTTATTTTGGCATTGATTTTAGAATGGAAGATATTGGTAGTGTAAAGAATCTGATTAATATGCCTTGGCAGGATATGGTGTCTCAAGCACTGAATTTTCTATCAAAAAGTGCTGGCGGTATTATGGCAAATGCTACTGATTTTCTATCTAAATTTGGTATAGCTTTTACAGGTTTTATTTTTTCATTATATTTATTGGGTAATAAGGAAACGTTTTTACGACAACTAAGAAAAGTAATTGGTGCAATTTGTGGTTATCGTGTTACTAAAATTATTTTTAATTATGCTCATAAAACCAATGAAGTATTTTCTAGTTTTATTAGTGGTCAATTAACAGAAGCATGTATACTATGGGTGTTATATTATATAACTATGCGTTTATTTGGTTTCCCTTATCCAGAATTGATTGCAACAATTATTTCAATATTTTCTTTTGTACCTTTTTTTGGACCAATTGCAGCAATGTTTGTAGGTGCAATTTTGATTTTATCAAAAGATGCTTTATTAGCAATTTGGTTTATGATTTATTTTCAAGTTTTATCACAATTGGAAGATAATTTTATCTATCCAAAAGTAGTAGGAAACTCAGTTGGGTTACCAGGTATCTGGGTATTGCTTTCAATCTTTGTTTTTGGTGATTTTTTTGGTATATTTGGGATGGTAATTGCTGTTCCTAGTGCTGCATGTTTGTATTCAATGGCAAGTGAACTTGTTAATAAGGTATTAAAGAAACGTAAATTAAAAATAACAGAAACAATGATTGAAAAAGTAGAATAGTTAGTTAAAAATGATTATGATTTTTATCATAATTGTTTTTAATTATGGAAAATAATTTATAAAGTAAGATGTAAATCTAATAGTTAAATATATATAGTAATGATTATAAGTTTTGGTATGTTATAATTAGTGGGGTGATTTAATGGAAAGATTAAAAATAAATTCAAGTTGTGATAATTTACCATTAGATGTTATTATTTCAACTTGTGCTGATCCTAAAGGAATTGTTCAAATAGCTCATGGGATGTGTGAGTATAAAGAACGATATTTAGATTTTATTAATAATTTGAATCAAAATGGGTATATCGTAATTATTCATGATCATCGAGGACATGGTAAAAGTGTTTTAAATGAAAATGATTTAGGTTATTTTTATAATGATGGTGCAAGTGCAATTGTTGAAGATATTTATTTGTTAAGTAAATATATAAAAAATAGATTTAATGATTTACCACTATATTTATTAGGACATTCTATGGGATCATTGATTGTTAGAAACTACATACAAAAATATGATTATGAAATTGATGGATTAATTATTTGTGGGAGTCCTAGTTATAATAAATTAACTAAGGTTGGAAAAGTAGTTTGTAAACTTTTTATGGTAGTTAAAGACGAACGATATTGTAGTAAACTAATGCAAAAGATGTTTTTTGGTGCATTTAATAAAAGATTTGACAAACAGAATGAATGGATCTGTAGTGACAGAAATATAGTAGATGCTTATAATCAAGATCCGTTATGTACTTTTATTTTTACAATTAATGGATTTTATAATTTACTTACATTGATGCAGCGAACATATCAATCAATTGATTATAGTATTAATAGTGAATTACCAATTTTATTTATATCTGGTTGTGATGATCCATGTCTTATAAATGAAAAAGCTTTTAAACAGGCAGTCAATCATATAAAAAATAATGGATATCAGGATGTCAATGTAATACTTTTTGACAAAATGCGACATGAAATTTTAAATGAACAAAATAAACAAGAGGTTTATAATAGTATAATTAACTTTTTAGGAGCTAGAGATGGAAGATAAATTAGAATATAAAATTACTTATGGTAAAGAGGATTTTACAGATGCAAGATTGATTAGACAACATGTATTTGTTGAAGAACAGGGTTTTGAAAATGAGTTTGATGAAATTGATGAGTATGCTTATCATCTGGTTATTTATCAAAATGACAAGGCAATTGCAACAGGTCGAATGTATGAAAAAGATCAAGAAACAATGATTTTAGGACGAATAGCGACAATTAAGGAATGTCGAAAAATAGGACTTGGTAGTAAAATAGTATTAAGATTAGAAAATGAAGCTAAGCAATTAGGTTATATAATTACTCAATTGTCAGCACAACAAAGGGCTCAAGGTTTTTATGAAAAATTGGGTTATCAAACACAAGGGGAGGTCTATTATGATGAGTGGTGTCCTCATGTCACAATGGAAAAATTGTTATAATGTTTTGTTTGAATGTTTAAAATGAATTCTTGATTATAATAAAAAAATTTGACTTATTATAAAAGTAAATTATAATAAGCTAAAAGAGGAATTTATATGGATATGAAAAATAAAGAGAATTTGTTTAATATACCAAATTGTTTATGTTATTTTAGAATTTTATTAATCCCAATATTTTTGTATGTATATTTTGGATCTGAATTTGAGTATCATTTTATTATAGCAGCATTTGTATTAGTGTTATCAGGGATTAGTGATTTTTTAGATGGTTTTATTGCTAGAAAATATGATATGGTTACAGATTTTGGTAAATTAATTGATCCAATTGCAGATAAATTAACACAGTTTACAATTGCAATTACATTATTGTTTAATTATCCTCTAGTATGGCTTTTATTAATAATCATTGTATTAAAAGATGGGATGTTAGGAATTGTGGGTCTTTACTTATATGATTATGGTTTAAAGATTCAAGGAGCTTCATGGTGGGGGAAAATTGCGACTGCTTATTTTTATGTTGTTGTAATTCTTTTGATTAGTTTACATATTCCTAATACTATGTTAAGTACTGTATTGATTATTACAAGTAGTGCTTTAATGCTATTATCTTTTGTATTGTATGGTAAAGAATTAAAATATATGGTTAAGGAAAAAGAAAAACTGATAAATGAACAAAAGAGAAATTAAAGAAGAATGCTATTTAGATATGCTTGAAGATGAGATAAATAGTGTTGAAGCAGTTATTAATCATATAAAAAAGATTAGAAATAAAATAGGGATTTTTGATGAAGCAGTATTACAAAAGGATATTATAAGGGCACAGTTTGATTTAGAATTAGCTTTAGCTAGTTTATGTATTTTACTTAGAAAAATGTCTGAAAATATTTTTATTCATATTGATGTAGAAACAAGAAAGGATATTAACAGTATAATTCATTCAAATAAATTTGAATTTAAAGATAATAAGTTATATGTATATTCTCAAAAAGGAAGAGAATTAGTGAATTTAAATAATTTATTGGTCTTTGCACATTCTATCCTTTAATCGACAAATTCAGTTTGTTGCTTTTGTTATAATAATAAGGGTGATAGAAATGGATTTTCGGAAAAATGCGGGAATAGTTCTAGTTTTTTTAGGAATGATCTTAACAATGGATAGAACCAAGGATTTTCAAGGAATTGTATCAACAATTGCTTATTATATTAAGGGGTATTGGCCGTTAATCTTATGTTTTATTGGTATGTATATTATAACGACCCCCAAAAAGAAGAAAAAATAAAATTAGTATCATAAAAAGTACTAATTTTTTTATTTTCAAAGCATTCTTGTTTGATTATTATAGGTAAACAAGTTATAATGGTTCATGAAAATGGAGGATTAAAAATAATGAAAAAAAGACCAATTGTATTATGTATCTTAGATGGATACGGTTTAAGTAACAGAATTGATGGTAATGCAGTAAAACTTGCAAATACACCAAATATAGATGATTTAATGATGATTTATCCAACTACTACGATTAAAGCTTCAGGAATGCCCGTAGGACTACCTGATGGACAGATGGGAAATAGTGAAGTTGGACATTTAAATATAGGTGCTGGTAGAACTGTTTATCAATCTTTAACACTAATTAATAAAGCAGTTGAAGATGGTACTTTCTATAAAAATGAAGAATTTTTAAAAGCGATTAATAACGCTAAAGAAAATAATACTAAATTACATATTTGGGGATTATTATCAAATGGTGGAGTGCATTCATCAAATGAACACATTTATGCACTATTAAAATTAGCTAAAGAAGAAGGTTTAGAAAAAGTATATGTACATGCATTTTTAGATGGACGTGATGTTGCACCTGATAGTGGTGTTGACTTTGTTAAAGAATTAGCTGATAAAATTGAAGAGATTGGTATTGGGCAAATTGCTACAGTATCTGGTAGATATTATGCAATGGATCGTGATAAAAGATTTGACCGTGTTGAATTAGCTTTTGATGCAATTGTTAATCATAAAGGTGAAAGTTTTGATTGTCCTGTTCAATATGTAAAAGACTCTTATGAAAAAGAAACTTTTGATGAATTTGTAATTCCTGGTTATAATAAAAATGTTGATGGACAAGTTACTGATGGTGATTCAGTAATCTTTGCTAACTTTAGACCTGATAGAGCAATTCAATTATCAACTGTAATGACTAATGAAGGTTTCTATGATTATGCGTTCAATAATGTACCTAAGAATTTAACTTTTGTATGTATGATGAAATATGCTGATAGTGTTAATGGAACAATTGCTTTTGAATTGCCTAAGTTAACTAATACATTGGGTGATTATTTATCAGCAAAAGGAATGAAACAATTAAGAATTGCAGAAACTGAAAAATATGCTCATGTTACATTCTTCTTTGATGGTGGTGTTGATAAAGAAATTGAAGGAGCAACACGTGTATTAGTAAATTCACCAAAGGTTGCAACCTATGATCTTCAACCTGAAATGTCAGCTTATGAAGTTAAAGATAAATTAATTGAAGAATTAGATAAAGATATTCATGATGTTGTAATTGTTAATTTTGCAAACTGTGATATGGTTGGACATACAGGAATAATCCCAGCAGCAATTAAAGCTGTAAGTGTGGTTGATGAATGTGTTGGTGCAGTATATGATAAAATTCTTGAATTAGGTGGAACTATGTTGATTACTGCTGATCATGGTAATAGTGAAATGTTATTAGATGAAGATAATAATCCATTTACTGCACATACAACTAATGAAGTACCTTTGATTTTAACAAACTCTCATTTAGAATTAAAAGAAGATGGTAAGTTAGGGGACTTAGCTCCTACTATTTTACAATTATTAGGATTAGAAATTCCTGCAGAAATGGATGGAGAATCTTTAATTAAGTAATGAAAAAATTACTATGTTTAATTTTATGTTTATTTATGATTAGTGGATGCCAGCAAGCATCCACTAATCATATAAAAAAAGATTCATCTCTTTCAGGGATTCATGAAATAACTTATGAACAATTACAAAAGAAGTTAAAAAGTGATGAGTTATTTGCTTTATATATTGGACGTCCTGATTGTGGTGACTGTAGAGAATTTGAACCAATCTTAACATCATATTTAGAAGAAAATGAGGGTATATATATATATTATTTAAATATTAAAACATTTAGAGATGCATCAAAAAAAGAAGACGCAACTCAAGAAGAAAAGGATTTTTATGAAAATATTCGTGAAAAATTAGATTTTAGCTGGACACCAGTTTTAAAATTAATTAATAAAGGTGAAACAATTAGTGAGTATACTTATTTAAGTGAAGAGTATTATGAAATTAAAGATAGTAAGAAAAAAGAACAGGCTAAAGAAAAATATATCAAAGATTTCAAGACTTGGATGTCAAATATTTATGAGTAGGTGGTTAAATGAAACAATGTCCAAATTGTAAAAAAAATATTCCTGATAGTGCTAAAGTATGTCCACATTGTGGCAATCGTTTAGAAAAAGGTTATAAACCAATGAAGAGAACAAATACATTTTCAAATTCTTTTTATATTATTTTAGCATTATTTTTAATTTTTTCACCAATGATATCAACGATGCTGTTTGGAAGTCTTTTAGGTGAAGCTGTGTCAACTGAAAATGTTATCAATACACCTAAGAATGCTATTACATTAGGTTCTTTAAAAAAAGCAGATATAAAGAGTGAACATACTGAATATTATTTTGGATCATTATCTGACTTTAAAAAATTAGTTACTAATAGTGATAAATATGTTGATAAAATTGAAAAGTTTGAAAATGATTTACAAGATATTATTAATAAATATGAAAAGATAGATTTAAAAAAAGAGTATAGCTTTTATGTAACAGATCAAAATAATGTTTATACTGAACTTAGTTATGAGTTAAATACAGATAATAATGAAATAATAATTGATTTATCTTATGATTTATCTGGTAAGACTAATGGTGTGAATATTAGCCAAAGTATTACTGGTTTAAAAGATTTTGAGTCTTTAAAAGTTAAAGAAGACAGTTATCCATTAATTAAAGAAATTATTACTTTAATTAATGATGATAAAGATTTTAAAAGTTTTAACGAAGCTGGTAAAAAATTTAATGATTTAGAAAATAGTTTTAGTGAACGTAGTAATAATTTAGGTAATTATGGTATTGGAGTTAATGCTTCTGCAGATGACTCTAAAACATCTATGCGTGTATTATCAGCAAATGAAGGATATCGCTTTAAGATTGTATATAGAACAAAAGTGAATTTAGATAAATTAGTTTAAAAAGCAGGTGTAATATCTTTATGATATCGCACCTGCTTTTAATCTTCTTTGTTTGCTATAAAGCTAATATAATCATTAATAGAATTATATTTAGTTTGTGATTCTTGGATAGTTTTAGGGAGTATGATAAAAGATTTTTCCTCTTTTAAAATTGTGTCTAAGCAATAGGGTTTATTTGTATAACCAAGTATATAATCAGCTGAAACATTAAAATATTCAACTAATAATCGTAATGTTTTAAGACTTGGTTCTCTGGTTCCTTGTTCATAAGCAACAATTGTTCTTTTGCTGACATTAATAATTTTTGATAATTCATCTCTAGTTAAATCTTTCTCATATCTTAAATATGATATTCTTTCTCCAGTTATTGTCGACACAATACCACCTCTTATGTATTATAGGATAATATTTAATGAAAAATCGAAATATACACTTAAATGGTCTAAAAAATCATAATCATCACTATATGTGTTATGATATAAAAAAAGAAATTATACTTTTTGATTTTAAATCCGTTTTTATGGATGTTAAAAGTGGATTTTGTAAAACATGAATTTTTAAAATATTATAAAATATAAGTTGGTGATAGGATTAATAGGATAAAAGTCACTGGATATGGAGGTGAGTAAGATAATTAATAAAAGGGAGTAAATCTTTCCTTGATTCACCAATTATAATAATAATAGAGAGGACATAAGGATGAATTTAAAAATTACTAATACAGAAGTAAAATTATTTATTTTAATTAAACAAAAAGAGATGTTTCCAAATAATGATTTTGGAGAAATATTGAAAAAGTATTTATATTATTACCAAAATATTTTAGCTGATTTAGAAGAGGATGAATACATATATTTATTAAATCATTTTTCAAATAATATTCAAAAAAAGGAATTGCTGAATAGTTTAAATGTTAGTGAAGATAAGTATTACTCCGATTTAAGAAAAATAATTAAGAAAGTGTGGGGAATTAGCCGTGGGGAATATTAAATTTAATAGAGAAGAGAAAAATGAAATTGAAATTTTGAAGTGTTTATTACAATTATATACTTCTTGGAAAAAAGAATTAGTAATTTTTAGTGATTCAGAAAAAGAAGAAATAATTAGTAGTTGCATACAAGTAGTTGACAAGATTATTGAAGATTCTAAATTAACTGATGAAGAAATAAATATTATTAATGATACATTAATATATAAAAATGATTCTATAGAAAGAGTAGCTAGAAAATACTTTTATAGTGATAGTGGTCTTAGAAATAAGATTAATATAATTTTAAAGAAAATGTTGGATCAAATAAAAAAAGATAGTTAGAAAATATATTAGGCTGTTGATAAAATGAATTTTATCATACAGCCTTTTATCTTACCTATGTTTTTTAATTTCTTTGATAAATAATCATTAGATTAAAATATGATGGGAATTTATAGATATTTATATTTATTGAAATTTTAAATTTAGAAGAATTAATACTTTAATCTTTTCTGTATAAGAGGTTGCGAATCTTTTATGCTTTTTTATTTTACAATATAAATGAAGTTAGGAGATAACTTCAAAAAAAGGGTAAAAGTGTAAAGGAGGTGTTCAATAAATGAGCGATAATGAACAACAGATTTATATGCAGATAAGTAATAAAATCAAAGAGAAATACTTAGATGCACAAATTACTAATCAAAAGTTGTCTATTAATCAAACTAAATATCCAGCTGTTTCAATTGTTTTAACTAATAATTCAGTATTATCTCAATACAGTACATTTGATCAGATAGAGAGTGTTTGTAATGAAGTGTTTGAATTTGAAGTAGCAAATTCACATGAATCAGGAATGAGTGATGTTAAAGCAATTTTAATGATTATTGATGAACAGATGAATGAGTTTGGCTATTTACGAATCCAGCAAGGTTTGATTGAAGACAAAGAAATTAATGATATTAGAAGATTAGCAAAGTATGAAAAATTAATAACAAAATAAGGAGGACATACAAATGTCAGCAATTGCAATGAGTACAGCAGGTGTAACAGTGAATTATGCAGTAGAAGCTACTGCAGGAACAAGACCAACAACAGGATATATTAAAATTCCTAGCATTAAATCAGTACCAGAGATGAATCCATCTCCTGAAACATTAGAAACAACTGATTTAAGTCAAACTGAGTTTAAAACATATGTAGAAGGTTTAAAAGACTTAGGTGGAGCTTTAGCTTTTCTAGCTAACTTTACTACTGAATTAGAAGAAGCATGGACTACTTTAGTTGAAGCTTATAAAACAGCTAAAGCAAGCGGTAAAGCAGTTTGGTTTGAAATCAAACATCCAGGATTAGAAAAATCAGTTTTCTTTACAGGACAACCTAGTGCAATGGGATTACCAGCTATGGCAGTTAATAGTGTATTAGAAACTAACTTATATATCACACCAACAAATGCCCCAACTTGGCAAGCAAAAACAGAATAATTTTTAGGAGGAAATAAACGTGGCTAAGGTAATTAATTTTACATATAAGGATGTAGATTACACCCTTGAATATACAAGAAAAACATTAGAAAAGATGGAAGCAGATGGAATAGTATTGGCTCAATTAGATAAAAAACCAGTAACTATTTTACCTAAATTATTTCAATATGCCTTCTTTGCACACCATAAAAGAATTTCAAAAATATTGGTTGAAGAAATTTTTGAATTATTTACTGATAAAAATGATATGTACAATAAATTAAGTACAATGGCAATGGATACTTTAAATACCCTATTTGAGGATAATACCTCAAAAAACGCCATCAAGTGGAAAGCCAATTTCTAGAAGAAGAACTTTCCACACAAAATAAATCATATACAGAAATATTCAAAGAAGTATTACCCTTTTATATAAGTATTGGAATGAGTATTGATCAGTTTTATAATCAAGATGTTACTTTAGCTACAGTTTATCGAAAAGCTTATGATATAAAAAATGAGCGAGATAATAATCAGTTATGGCTTCAAGGAATGTATATTTATGATGCTATTAGCACATCAATATATAATGCATTCTGTCGTAAAGCTGGTCAACAAGCTGCTTCCTATACCTCAAAACCCTATCCTATCAATCAAAAGCAACTAGAAGAAGATCATGAAAAAACAGTTGAACGTGAACGTGCGAAAGCAAAGGTATGGATGGAAAATTGGGTTAATGCATATAAATAAGTATGAAGGAATGTTTAAAATAACATTCCTTTTATCATGTTTAATATTTAGAAGAGATTACAAATATTTTAAAATATATATTATTAGTAGTTAGATTAAATGTTTGATATAATTAGTATGAAAGGAAGGGAAAAACATGAAAAAGTTTATATTAGGGATGTGCTGTGTTTTATTATTATGTGGATGTGGTAGTAAAAGAGAGGTGAAGAATTATTATGATGTAGTTGATACTTTTGAAGAATTTGGTTTTAAAGAGGAAAAGGTATCATTGCATTTAAATGGTGGAGCATATTATTTTGAATTAAATGGTGAGAGTTTTGATATGTTTTTTCAGTATGATAGGGAAAAAAATAGAGCCACTGCTGACAGATTATGTTATTATTCTGTAGATGAAGAATCAAGTGTAGAGGTATATAAAAATACTGAATTATCAAGTAATAAAGATTTTGAATATGAGGATGTTGATGAAAAAATAAGAGAGCAGTTAGATAAGTCATTAGATGAAATGGATGTAACTTATGAAGAATTTAGTGGCTGGTGTAAAGATATGATTGCTAAAAAAGATTTTTCAAAATATCTAAAAGATAACTTGACAGGTGTAGATTATCTAGATTATGTTTTTGGTTATGATTTAGAAGTTAAAGAAGTTGATAATACAAGTATCATGATAAAAGATAAGAAATATTGTATTTTAGTAAAGAATGATATCGTATATGCAATTCCTAGAACATATGATTTTATTAGTAGTACTGGTTATATGTATTTACCAGAAGCTAATGCAGGTGGTTATAATCAAAAACAATCTAATTCTATTTATAACTTTGAAACAAATGAAGTTATACAAGGAGAAATGACACAAGAAGATATAAAAGCAGTTAAAGAAATTAAAAAATGGTATGATGGAGTATTAGAAAAACATCATATGACTACTAATGATTTAAAGAAATAAAAAAAGTCCTCCATGTAAATTCATGGGGGATTTTTAAGAAAAATAGGATTTATTTTTCTTAAAAATCTTCAGTAATATCATCTCTTACATTTTAAACTGAAGCAAAACTAATATTTAATTCTTATTATATCTTGACTAATTGAAACATCAGCTGAATTATCACCAGCTAAAGAATTATCAGTTAATTTTAAAACTTTTAATCTAACTTTATATGCTTCATCAGATATGCCATTAAGTTAAGAGCTTTCACTACTATCACATCTAGTTATATTAGTGATTCTAAAGCAAAATAATAAACTAAGTAGTTTTTTCATTTATTATTTCTTCCTATAATTATACTTATTGTTTTGATAAATTCACTATAAAACGGGATAATATGTTAAATATAGTTGAAAATAGTAAAGTAATACTAAATTGATTAATAAAATAATTTATTTAACTATAAATAGTTATTTAGATTTTAAGGTCTCTATTAATGTATCAAATTTATCATTTAATTCTTTATTTTGTTCAATTAATGTATTGAATTTGTTTTCTAATTCTTTGTTTTGATTAATTAACATATCAAATTTATTGTTTAATTCTTTATTTTGTTCTACCAAAGTATCAATGCTTTTTCTACTGCTGGATAATTGATTTAAAATATAAAAATCAAGAAATAAAGAAGCAGTAACAGCATAACTGGTTTTAAGTTCACTCGATGGAAGATCAGGGGTATATAATTGCTTACCTAATAATTTTGAAAAGTTTCTTGTTTTTTCTAAAAACTTTATGTCCTCTTCAGAATTGGTAAAATTAATATCTTTATAAAATTCTCTTAATTTTTTTTCTGCTTCTTGTCTTTCTTTTTCTAGCAGTTGCTTCTCTTTATCCTTTTGTAGTATCTCGTTTTCTGAACGAAATAGTTTCATACAAATCCCTCCTCAACTATCATAAGTAGATTATAAACTAAGAAGGTGTAAAAATAAATGCTTATAAATATGTTGTGACTCTTTTAGAAATTTTTATTTTACAATATATAAATAGGATTATTAAATGTTATCAGGAATAAAAAAAGAATGTACAAAAGTGCATTCCTGAATAATTATTATAATCCTAATAACTGTTTCTTTTTAGTATCAAATTCTTCTTGAGTTATTATTCCTATTTGTAATAATTCATGTAATTTCTTTAGTTCTTCTAATGGGATGGAATTATCATCGGGAGCAGTATTATTTTTAGAATTCATACAGCAAATATTTTCAAGAATAGATAAATCTTTTTGGCATTGCTCTACCATCATTTCTGTCAGCTCATCCTTTTTCTCATCATTTTTTTGAATATAACTTATATATATATGAGGTTGTTCAAATGAATTAAGATTAAGTTTAATACGTAAATCTCTAATGGTTGTAGTTTCTAGTCTAGGCGCTCCCATTGCTCCAATAATTGCACCTGTATCACCAAGAATTGCTTTTCCAGCAAGTGCTTCAATATAGCTGCCAGAGATTATTTTAGTTTCATTTTGAATAAGTTCAAAACTGTTAATATTACTAAAGTTTATATTTATTGAATTACTATTATTTTTTGATTTAGGATAAACAGTTAATATTTTATCATCATCATTTACGATTAAACGGTGGGTATATGGGAGTAAAAATTTGTATATATCATGGCAAATTTCATTATGTTTGGGCATAAAAAGAGACGATAAATATTCTTTTTTGTTAATAAATTTAAAAAATAACCAGCCTTTTTTGCTATTTCTGTATTCCCAAAAGGCAACAGATTCAAGTTCTTCAAAAGGAAATTCATGTCTCTCACCTTTGCGAATGTAAATAGTTTTTTCTCTAACCTCTAGTTCACTAAAAGCGCCTAATTTTATTTTGTACATATTAGTATCACTCTCTTTCATTAATATAGTTTATTAAATAATTATAACATGAAGTATTTAAGGTTTCATTAAAAAAAGATGAGGTAAAAAAATGCTTAGCCTTAGATTATTATTCTATATAGCTATTAATATAAGTATTATTAATAAATAAGAATATGAAAGCATCTATCATTCAGCAATCATGGAGCTGTTTTATAGATGCTTTTATATTTTAAAATAATTTGCTTAATTATAAATGGTAGCGAATCTTTTAGAGGTTTCTACTTTACAATAAAGTTGAAGTTAGAAACTAACTTCAATAAAGTAGAACTACTTTTAATAAATAGCTATTTAGATTTTAAGATTTCAATTAATTGATCAAATTTATTATTTAATTCTTTGTTTTGTTCGATTAGTGTATCAAGTTTATCCTCCAATTTAGCATTTAATTCTTTATTTTGTTTTACCAAAGTATCAATGCTTTTTCTACTATTAGATAATTGATCTAAAATATAAAAATCAAGAAATACTGAAGCAGCAACGGCATAATAGGTTCTAAATTCACCTGATGAAAGATCTGGAGTATAAAAATGTTTGCCTGATAATTTTGAAAAATTTCTTGTTTTTTCTAAAAACTCTATTTCCTCTTTAGAATTGATAAAATCAATATCTTTATAAAATTCTCTTAATTTTTTTTCTGCTTCTTGTTTTTCTTTTTCTAGCTGTTGTTTTTCTTTTTCTATTTGTTGTTTTTCTTTATCATCTTGAAGTACCTCGTTTTCTGAACGAAACAATTTCATACAAATCCCTCCTCAATTATTATAAGTAAATTATAAACTAGGAAGGCATAAAAATAAATAAATATTATAAAGGAGGTGTGTTTATGGATGACACATTATATAAAAATCTTATTAATTCAACACAGGAATTAGAAAATATGTGTAAATTATTATCTAATATAGATGGTGAATTAAAAAAAATAAATGAAACATGTAGTGAACAAAGTAAAAATCCAATCAGTAATATTATAGGAGATGTCTCAAATGTAGTATCAGTAATAAAAGATTTGAAAGATATAGGATCAGGATTAAGTGCAATTGCAGAGAGTGGTGGTGCATTAGCCCCAGTACTTATAAATTTAAGTACTATTATATCAAGTATTGCTCCATATTTATCTTTGATTGCAGTAGTAACAGGTGTAGTGACAGTAATAGGATCATTGATTACAGGTACTGATGAAGCAGCTGATAAAACAGATAAGTATGTAGAAAAATTAAATAAAAAAAGGGAAGCATTACGTGAAAATACCGAAGAATTGAAAAAGAATTCACAATCAATGATTGAAAATACAAAATCAATTCAAACTGATTATGGTTTTACTCTTAGACAAGTAGATGAATTAGTTAAATTAACTGGTGAAGGTGGTTATGCTACTAATCTTGAAAAAGCTAAATATTTAGTAGAACAAATAAATGATGTACTACCTAATAGTGTTAGTATTACTGAAGATGGGAAAATTGCATGGAAAGATAATACTAAAAATGTTCAGGAAAATGCTGATGCAATAAAAGCAGGTATTAAAGAATTAGAAAGAAGAGCAATACTTGAATCTTATGAAAAAGATGCTGCAGAAGCATTAAAAAATCGTGTTGAATATCAAGCTAAATTAACAGCTGCAGAAAAAGATTATAACGATGCAGTTGATGCAGTTGCTGCTGCAGAGGAACGTTACCAAAAAGCAAAGAATGGTAATGGTATAAATGCAAGAAAATATGAAGAAGAAGTAGCGAAAGCAAATAAAAAGTTAGAGGAACAAGAAAAAATTCTTTATGATACACAAAGTCAATTTGCTGCAAATGAAAAGATGATTAATATGTGTAGCTATTCTTATGAATCTTTGGATGGTAATATTGATGCAACTGCTAAATTACATGCTGAGCTGTATACAAAAATAGGTGAAAGAGGAACATCCAGTTGGAAAAGTCTTGGTGAAGCTTTAGTTGATTTAGATCGTCAATATGATGAACATTTAAAAAATGGATTAGATGATTCAAGTGAAGAAATTGAATTAAATACTAAAACTACAGATTTGATTAGACAACAATGTTTTGATAAGGCAGCAGCATTTGATAAATCGTTTGATGAAATGATTCAAACATTAGAAAAAAAAGGTGTTACTTTAACTGAGGAGGAACTAGAAGAATGGAAAAAACAGTATAGTAATTATGAGCAAAATATCAAAAATAAGGAAAAATTACAAAAATTAGGTTTTGATAATATGCTTACCCAGTTAGTAGAAAATAGTGATGCATTTAATGAAAAGGAACAAGAAATTTTAAATAAAGAAATACTAAATTGGGTAGGAAATGCAACAACTAAAGAAGAAATTCAAGCTTTAAATACAGAAACTCTTTTAACAAAATTAAAAGAATCAGGAATTGAACTTAATAGTACTCAAGAGGGTATATTAAATGAGCAATGTGAAATTTGGAAAAATAAGGGGATTGAAAAAATACAAATATTTGATGATACGATTTCGACATTAAATAATGAATTATCTGATGGCTACTCTAATATGAATGAGCAAACAAGATCTAGACTAACTGATATGATTACTATTTTAAGGGATAGTGGTATTGAAGGCGGTGTAGAATTATGTCAAAAATTGGCAAAAAGCCTAGATGATAATGATGGAAAAGTCACAGATGAGACAAAGGAAATTATTAATGAAATGGAGGGGCTGGTACTAGGAGCTAAACTAAAATTAGTATTTGGAGCAGAAGGACCTGGAGAAAAAGCTATATTAGATATGATAACTATCGCAAAAGGAAAAGTAGAAAGTTTGAAATTACCTCTTGGAATGAATGCGGTTATAAGTGTGGCGATAAAATCATTAGAAAATAAAGTTAAAAACGGTAAGGAATTTGCTAATGGTGGATTCCCAGATACTGGTGAATTGTTCATAGCTAGGGAAGCTGGTCCAGAGTTAGTAGGACGAATCAATGGTAAGACTGCTGTTGCTAATAATGATCAAATAGTTTCTGGTATTAGTTCTGGTGTTTATAATGCTATGGTTAGTGCTATGTCAAGAAATCATCGTGCTAATACTACAGTTACTGCTGTTTTCCAAGTTGATGGAAAACAAGTGGCTAAACAGGTAATTAATGCTCATAATAGAGAAGTTATGCAAACTGGTAGAAGTCCATTATTAATATAGGAGGAGGTGTATGAAATGGAAATATTAAAAATAGGAAAAGATTTGTCTGTTAATCCAAGTTCATTGGAGTGGCAAGAATCTGATTTGGATAGTAGTGAAGGATCAGGAAGAAATGTATTAGGTGATATGTTTAGGGATCGAATAACGGTAAAGCGTAAGCTTTCCGTTACTTTCCCACCTATGCTTACAAGTGAAATGTCAAGGATATTAAAAGCAATTGAACCAATATTCTTTGATATTACGTATCCTGATCCTAAAGAGGGTAAGAATGTAACAATGAATGTTTATGTTAGTGATCGAACTGTTCCAGTGTACTGCTTTGATAAAGATGCTAATGAGTGGTTATGGCAAGGGCTTGCAATAGAATTTATAGAACGTTAGGGGGAATAGTTTATGTTGAATATAAGCGATGAATATAAAAATGCGATTGTTTCTCCAATGCGGGAGTTTGTAACTAAAGTTATTATTAATGATCAGGAAATTGATAGTAAGTATCTTAAAGGGATTAAGATAGAAGAGATTAGTTGTAGTGGTGAAATGGTTTCAATTGGAGATGTTTGTAGTAATGCATTTGAATTGGAAATGTTTATTCCTGAAGAAATTATTTCTTTTGAACAGGCAAAAGTAGTGATTAAAAGTGGTTTGAAGCTGGGTGATAAAATTGAGTGGATTGATTTAGGAACATATATTGTAAATGAAGTAGTTCGTGAAGAGTATTTGATTAAATTGAATGGTTATGATGCTATGAAGAGGTTTGATGATATATATGAACCAGAAATTGTTTTTAATGATGAAACAGTGTTTACTGAGGTATTATATGATCTTTTAAGGCAATGTAATGTAAAGTTGGCAAAAATTGATTTAGGTGACTATAGATATATAGTTATTGATCATTATTATGAAAATATTTCATGTAAAGAGTTACTTGGATATTTAGCTGGTTTAATGGGATGTAATGCAAGAATTAATCGTTTTAATGAATTAGAGTTTTATTGGTATAAAGATACTAATCTAATGATTAATGAGGGATTAATTTATCAAGGTAGTTATCAGGAAACTTTAGAGAGTGAGTTTATTATTAATTCATTGACTAGTGGTGATGAAGAACATACATACACATGTGGATCTGGTAAAGGAATAAGTTTTGCTAACCCATATATGACTCAGGAATTACTTGATAAAATCTTTTTAAAGATTGAAGGATTTAGCTATCAGCCATGTACTTTTAAATGGCGTGGTAATCCAAGTATTGAAAATAGTGATGTAATTAGATATATAGATAAAAATATTGTAGTAACGAAACAAACATTAATGTTAGATGGTGGTTTTAGTAGTGAAATAGAATGTGTTGGAAAGTTGGAAAATGATGTAGTTATGAATACATCTAGTCCTACAGAAATTAAATTAAATAAGCTTTATAATACACTAACAAATGCTTTTAAACACAGTAGTGAAACTATTTTAGGGATGCATGGTGGTAATTTAATTATTGATGTAAATGATGATGGTAAGCCTAGTGGCTGGACAATCATGAATACTCCTACTTTAGAACAATATACAAAGTTATGGAAATTTACATCAGGTGGTTTAGGTTATAGCGAAAATGGTGGTAAAACATTTAAAAATATTGCTTTTGATATGAATGGTAATTTTAATGCTAATGCTATTACTACTGGGTCATTAGAAGGTGAAATGTTTGAACTTGATTTACGAAGTGGTGTTATTAAGATAGGTAAGAGAGATAGTAGAGGTAATATTAGTAAACCAAGTTTCTATTTAAATGAACAGGGTGAATTAAAAATAACTGCATTTGAGGAATATAAAAATAATAATAATATTTTTATTAGTGATATTGAACCCGAAAATCCTATTGATGATATGAAATGGCTTGATACTTCTAATCATCCTAATATATTAAAAGTCTATGACCAAAATAACTGGATTCCTATAAGTGATTATACAGGTACTATCAATTTCATGAAGGGTGAAATATCAAGTCTAAATACTTCTTTAGATTTAGAATTAGGAAGAATAGATGCTTTAGTAAAAGATTTAACTATTGAGGTTGATGGTGAAGAAGTAAGTTTAAAAGAAACAGTAGAAAATATGGTTCTAGGGTTGGATGGATTAACTAATACTTTAAAAACAACTGGTGGTAATAATCTTATTAGAGATTCAATCGGCTGTTTTAATGATGATTCTTGGGAAGGGGATTTTAATGTTGACTCAACTTCTGAAACTCGTATAAGAAATATGTATGGTTATGCACTTTTATTAAAAAATGGCAGTCTAAAACAGTATATTCAGGTTATCAATGGAACATATACATTGTCATTTATCTATAAAAAACTTATTAATTTGGCTAATATTAAAGTTACTGTTAATGGTGAAGAGATATTATTATCCAACAGTGATTATACAGAATTCAAGCATACGTTTACAGTTACTACTAATTCAGTAGAAATAGAGTTTGTATCAGATACAGATAACTCATGCCCTATAATCAATCTAATGTTAAACAAGGGTGATGAAAAAATGGAATGGACTCTAAACCCGAATGAAACATGGTCTGATACAGTTCAAATTGGACGTGGTATTCGTATATCCAGCAGTGGAACAGATGTAGTGTTTGTTGCAAATGCAGATATTATTGGATTTATGAATAAACAGGGTGAATATATCGCGACATTTGATGATGAGGGACTTGTAGCAAATGCTGCTGTTATTAAAAATAAAGCAACAATAGTAAATTTGCTGATTCAAGATATTAATGATCAGACAGTTATCAACAGAATCAATTCTAATGAAGTGGAGGTAATAGACAATGGCGAATAGCGGAGTATTAGGCGGTGGAGGATATCAGGGACGGTATTTAGAGTTTGCATGGGCTCTGGTAAGTCAGGATATCGCAAGCAATACATCTACTATATACTGGCGTGTTACAGTTGTAGGTGGTTCATCATCATATTATTATCATCATAGAGACTATACAGATGCATTTGGAGAAGTTTTAGTAAACAGTAATAGTAGAACAAAAAGATATAAAGGTGATCTAGCAAATGGATATAAAACCATTCAACATGATGTTAATGGAAATGCTTCTTTTGGGGCACATGTTATAGCAGCAATATATACAAGTTCAGTAAATGAAGATGTGTCGACATCATGGTCACTGCCAACTATCCCAAGACAAGCCCATATTACTAATCTGCCAGCAAGTTTCAATGATGAAGAAAATCCATGGTTTGATTATACTAATCCAGCAAATTGGGAGTTAAAAGCCTGGCTCGAGCCAAATCCAAATGGACCGCATTTATGTGAACGTACTTTTAGACATACTGGAGGAAGATATACATGGGATTTATCTGAGGCAGAGCGTAAACAGTTGCGTCAGGCATGTAAAGGCAACAGCTGTACTATTCGTATTGGGTTATATAGCAACGGGACAACATGGGCGAGCTTCCATGACAGAACTTTTATTATCAAAGATCCAATGCCAATGACAGGCACACCAACATGGCAAAGTACAAATCACCTTGATTTAGTAAATACTGATACAGTTATAAAAGGGTACAGTAGTATAGCAGTAACAGTTCCAAAAGCAACTCCGGTAAAAGAAGCAATGATTAAGCAGTATAAAGTAATCATTGGAGATAAGGTAGTAACAAAACCTGATGAAGGAATATTTGAAATAGAAAATGTAAGTGATAGTATAATTAAGGTTTATGTAGAAGATTCACGTGGAAACACAGTTGAGAAGATATTAAACATAAGTGATTATAGACAGTATACGCTACCAGTAATTACGACATTATCTTTAAGTCGTTTAAAAGGTGGTATTGGTTCTAATGTTACGCTAAGTTACAAAGGAATTTTTTGGAACAATACTTTTGGAAAAGCAAGCAATGGTGTAACTGCACAATATTATTATAAACAACAGGGAGCTAGTACATGGATACAAGGCTTTACAGATATTACTCCAAAGGTTTTTCATTCTGATGAATTTAATGGAGAATATGAAATCAAAGGTGATTTAGAAGCTAGTGGTTTTGATACAAGCAAGAATTATGATTTTAAATTAGTTATTACAGATAAATTAGTTAGTGCAGAAAAAACTACTATTTTATCAAGCGGTATACCTAATATGGCTATACATAGAAATGGTGTAGCATTTGGTGCATTCTATAATCCTGAAGTCGGTGGACCCTTACAGGTGGAAGGAAAAGATATTGCTAAAATCATGAATGATTTATATAAATGGGAGATGATAGGATATGGTAATGCTGGTAAAGATACAACAATAAGAATAGAAAAACCATTTAATGAAATATTACTAACAGTTGGTCCAAATGGTCTTGCATCAGATAATCAGCGTGTTTTAGCAAGTACTGTAATCCCTTCAAGTCATTTGGATTATAATTCATCTGATAGTGATGGATATCATCAGGTTTTTTATAGTACTACGTATCGAGGTGGATTAAATAAAATAGGAGAAAATAGTTATGTTATCAAAAGCTCTGCTGGTGCATTGGTACGAGTATATATAAGATAGGAGGTGTAACGATGATAATTACAAAGATTATCCAAAGTAATCAAGCGATTACTTTAAAGGATGCTGTTATAGGTGCTGTTATTGCGTTTTTTAGTATGATTTTTGGAGAACATTGGATTTTGTTTGCAGTCTTTTTGTTATTTAATATTGTTGATTATATTACTGGCTGGATGAAAGCTAAAATGGCTAATAAAGTAAATTCGACAGCAGGATTAATTGGTGTTTTAAAAAAATTAGGATATTGGATTATGGTTATGGTTTCATTTTTGGCATCAGTTTTGTTTATTGAAATAGGAAATACTTTAGGAATTGATTTAGGGATTACTACTTTATTAGGGTGGTTTGTATTAGCTTCACTAACAATAAACGAACTTAGAAGTATTATAGAAAATTTAGTAGAAACAGGTTATAACATACCTAATATTTTAACAAAAGGGCTAGAAGTGGCAGATAAAATAATTAATGAGGAAAATAAATAAGATGATAATGACAGCAGAACAATTAGTAGAAAAAGTAAAAGAAATAGCTAATAGTGCTACAATATATAAACTAGGAACATTTGGAAATAAAACGATTAATGGTAAAAGACAATGGGATTGTAGTGGTTTGTTAAAAGGAATTTTATGGGGTTATCCTGAAAATGGTAAATATGCATCAAATGGAGTATTAGATCAAAATGCAGATACAATCATTTCAAATTGTTTAGATATAAGCAATGATTTTAGTAATATTATGCCAGGTGAAGTTGTATGGATAAAAGGACATATGGGGATTTATATTGGTGATGGAAAGGTTGTTGAAGCTACACCTAACTGGGATAATGGTGTACAGATCAGTACTTGTGCTAATATTGTTAATGGTGCTAAAAAAAGAAAATGGTTAAAACATGGTAAAAGTCCTTACATTGAATATCTACAAGAAAATATTGTTAATAACTGGATTGCTTGTTTACAGTTAGAATGTAACAAGCAGGGTTTTAGTAATCAAAAGGTTGATGGTATTGCAGGTAAAGTAACATTAGCCAGCTGTCCGCAATTATCAAATAAATCTAAAGGGAAAATTACTGCTTTAGTTCAAGAAAGATTAAATAATTTAGGTTATAATTGTGGAAGTATAGATGGTATAAATGGAGATAACACCCAAAAGGCAATTAAGAAATTTCAACAAGATAATGGATTACAAGTAGATGGTATAGTTGGTAAAAATACTTGGAAGTGTTTGTTGATGATATAGTAAAAAGAATTAGTCTTTAGATAGTTAATAAAGTAGTAACTATACATGTATGGTCACTGCTTTATTTTTTTAATAGGAATGCTAAATCAGTTTACAATAATATTGAAAATTATAAAAAATACGAGTTATGAAATGTATATTCTTTAGTTAAAATCGCTCTATTTTTTATTTGCTTTTTATTAGTAGATGTGGTTTTTTTAATTGATAAATAAAAAATATGTCGCTTGATGGGAAAATTAATGATATAATGTGATTGAGCATAATATATATTTATAGATAGGAGAGAGGTAATATGGCAATGATTAAATGTCCAAAATGTGGGGAAGGTATTTCTGATAAATCTACAACATGTATTCACTGTGGTCATGTTTTAATTGAAGAATCTAAAGTGTTTTGTGAAGAATGTGGTGCAGAAATAGAAAAAAATGAAGAGATTTGTAGTAAATGCGGTTGTCCAGTTAATAAGCAGAGTGAAAATGTTGAACAACAAGAAGTTGAAGGTGCTAAAGCAACATCAGAAAATGGTGTTTCAAAGAAAAAGCTAATAATTGGGATTGTTGCAGTTTTAGCTGTTATTGGAATTATATTTGGAGCAGTATCTATCAATAAACATAATGAAGAACAAAGAGCAAAAGAATTAGCTGAACAAGAAGAACAAAAAGCAAAAGAACTAGCTAAACAGTATGAAAAAAACTTAAATACTATAGTTTATAAAATGTTAAATGGTGCAGCTGATGCAGAGAGTTGCGGAAATAAAATTAAAAAAGTATGGTCTAATACAATATGGGAAGATGATGATCCTGAAACAGATAAATATACTAAAACAAATGGAGTTTTTAATGAAGACTTTAATACTTCATTAACAGCGCTATTCACGGATCCTGATTTTATGAAAACTATTGATGATATTGAGAAGAATCAAAGTGAAGTTAATAAAATTATGAAAGATATGAAAAATCCACCTGAAGAATGGGAAGATGCCTATAATGATTTAAAAGAATACTATGATAATTATCTAATTTTAACTAATTTATGTATAAACCCTAGTGGTAGTTTACAAACATTTTCAACAAACTTTAATGATGCAGATACTGATACAATAAATAGTTTCAACAAAATGAAAACATATTTGGATTATTAAAATTTATTATTTCAACAAAAAGTATAGCCTAGTTTAGGTACTTACTTTAGGGTAAACACTTTAAAAGAGATTTCTTATATTACTGATTAACTCAATGATATTTGAAACTTCTATTTATTATTTATCTATTATTGAGTAAGAGCTTTAACTTAGCTATACTCTTTTTATTTGTTTAAAAAGTTAATTATATGTTATAATCGCTGATATGAAAGTGGTGAGAGAATGAAAAAGAAATATACTAAGATAGATAATATTCCAGCAATTATCTGGGGAGAAGATAGTTCAAAAGTTTTTATTGCAATTCATGGCAACCAATCGAACAAAGAAGATGTTGTAATTGAGATATTAGCCAAGATAGTGGTCAATAAAGGTTATCAGGTAATTAGTTTTGATTTACCAAAACATGGAGATAGAATATTTGATGATACTTTGTGTAAAGTTCAAAATTGTGTTGTTGAATTATTAAAAATATATGATTTTGTAAGTGAAAAATATAATGAAATAAATTTATGGGCTTGTAGTTTAGGAGCATATTTTAGTTTAGTGGCTTATCAGGAAATAAAATTTAAACAATGTTTATTTTTATCTCCAGTAGTTGATATGCAAAGATTAATTGAAAATATGATGAATTGGTTTGATATTAGTGAAGAAAAGTTAAAGGAATTAATGGTTATTGAATTACCAATTGGTGAAACTTTATATTATGATTATTATTGTTATGTTAGAGATCATTCAATTATTAATTGGAATAATCGAACAATGATTTTATATGGTGAAAAAGATTGTTTATGTGAATATGATTATGTGAAAAGATTTACTGATCGATTTAAATGTGATTTAAGGATTATGAAAAATGGGGAACACTTTTTTCATTTAGATGATCAATTAGAATTTTATCAAAAGTGGTTAGAAGAAAAAATTAAGTGAGGGTTAAGTAATGAAAAAAATTGCAGTATTAACATCTGGTGGTGATGCTCCTGGGATGAATGGGGCAATTAGAGCAATTGTTAGAGTTGGAATTAAAAGAGGGTTTGAGGTTTATGGAGTTTATGGGGGATTTCATGGTTTAGTTGAGGGAAAGATTAAAAAATTAGGGTATAGTGATGTATCGGAAATTTTAGCTAAAGGAGGAACAATTTTAGAATCATCAAGATTACCAGAATTTAAATTAGAGGAAGTTCAGGATAAAGCAATTGATAATTTAAAAGGATATGATATAGATAGTCTAATTGTAATTGGTGGGGATGGAAGTTATCGAGGCGCATTATCATTAAGTAAAAAAGGAATTAACTGTATTGGAATTCCAGGTACGATTGATAATGATATTAATGGTACTGATGAAACGATTGGTTTTCATACTGCATTATCTAATATTATTGATGCTGTTAATAAATTAAGAGATACGTCTAGTTCACATCATCGCTGCTTTGTAATTGAGGTAATGGGTAATAATGCTGATAGTCTAGCACTCTATTCTGCTATTTCATGTGGCAGTGAATTAGTAATTACTCATAAAACAGGTTTTGATGAAGATTTTGTAATTGCTGAAATGATAAAGAATGAAACTGTTTATAATAAACGACATGCAATTATTATTGTTAGTGAAAAAATACTTGATGTTGATAATCTAGCAAAACGGATTAGTGAAGAAACAGGTTTTTCTGGACGAGCGATAGTTTTAGGACATATTCAAAGAGGAGGATCGCCAGTTCCAGAAGATCGTATCTTGGCTTCTAGGATGGCAGGTAAGGCAATAGAATTATTGATAAACAATGAGAGTGGAAAATGTGTATGTTTAAAAAATAGTGAGATTGTTGCTATGGGGATAGAAGAAGCATTAAAGGAAACAAATCAAAGTAAAGAGCTGCTTTATCAATTATTTGAAGATTTAGTATAGTTATTATTAAGATTAAATAGTTAGAAATAATATTAGTAATAAGTATGATTTTGTAAAAGAGTTTGATATAATAGCAATACATTAAGGAAAGACTTTAAGGGGGTAAGATTAATGACTTGGCAAGAAAAATTACGTAAGGTAGAGCCGTATGTGGCAGGGGAACAACCTAAAATTGTAAATATGATTAAACTTAATACTAATGAAAATCCTTATGGACCTAGCTTAAAAATACAAGAGGTGATTAAATCAATAGATATTGATAAGTTAAGATTATATCCAAATAGTGATGCTGTTGATTTAAGAAAGGCTTTAGCCAATTATTATCATTTAGAAGATGAGCAGGTATTTATTGGTAATGGTTCAGACGAGGTTTTAGCATTAACATTTTTAACTTTCTTTAATGGAAAAGAACCAGTTCTTTTCCCAGATATTACATATTCTTTCTATCCAGTATATTGTGATTTATATCAGATGGATTATAAAACAGTTAAGCTGGATGATGATTTTAAAATAAATGTTGAAGATTTTATACAGCCTAATAGTGGTATTATTTTCCCTAATCCTAATGCTCCTACAGGTTTATTAGAAGATTTAGATTTTATTGAAACAGTTTTAAAAAATAATCCAAATAGTATTGTAGTAGTTGATGAGGCATATATTGATTTTGGTGGTGAAAGTTGTATACCATTAATTAATAAGTATGATAATTTGGTTGTGATTCAAACATATTCTAAATCACGTTCATTAGCAGGAATTCGTTTAGGAGTTGCTTTGGGTAATAAAGAAGCTATTAGCCATTTATATGATGTTAAAAATTCATTCAACTCTTATCCAATTGATTATATTACTCAACAAATAGCTTTAGCTAGTATTTTAGATGATCAAGATACAAAACAAAAGTGTGCTAAGATAATTAAAACACGTGAAAAGACAAAACAGAAGTTAAAAGAATTAGGATTTGTAGTTCCTGATAGTTATGCTAATTTTGTTTTTGTTAAACATCCAGATGTTGATGGACAGGAATTATTTATGGCATTGCGTAAAGAAGGGATTATAGTTCGTCATTGGAATAAGGAAAGAATTGATCAATATTTACGTATTACTATTGGTACAGATGACCAAATGGATGCATTGTTGGAATTTTTAGAAAAATACTTAAGGAAAAACAGATAACAATTTTTGCTATCTGTTTTTATAATTTTTTATACTGTTTTATAGCATCCCTGATAAATATGTAGTTATCATTAGTAGATAAATTATGATCATAATAATAATCATCAAAAGTAATCTTTTTTAATTCTTCTAATGAGACAATTTTATTTTTAACCATTATATCTAACATTTTTCCACGAGCTTGTTTAATATACATAGAATTACGAACTAGCTTACCAGCTTTATTCTCTACAAAGTCAATATTAATGAGGTTAGGATGATTAATCATTTTTGTAAATTCTTTTGATGCTAGAGAGATAAGATAATCTTCATCTTTGAAATATTTATCAACATCTTTTTGCCAAAAATCATATAAATTTAAATCAAATTTCATTATCATATCTAAACGATATGGAGTAATTCCAGTATTGTATTTTAAAATCCCATAATATGCAGACATAATATTTAAATATTTGTCTAAATAATCAAAATCTTCATTTTGATAAGAACTTAAATTAAGCTGCTTTAAAACAGTTCCTTGATAACAATAAATAGTAGGAGTCGAATCATAACTATCATGATAGTAGTTATAAACAGTTTCTGCCATTTTAAATGATATTTTCATATTGTCATGTAGTTCATTGATAGAATATCTTTTTAAATAGTTATGTAACTGTTTTGTCTTTTTCAAAAATAAAAGTTCTGTTTGTTCAATTTTAGCATATTTAGTTTTCATCACCTTTGCAGGTGCAATAATAATTTTCATTTCAATCACCAAGATTATTATACATTAATTTGTCAAAATATGATATACTTGTCGTGGTGATGAAAGAATGAATAATACAATTATAATTGATAAAATCCTAATCCACATGTTGGATTTAGAACATAGTAAAGTTGTTTACTCTGATACTTTTATAAATTTAACAGAAGGTACAACTGAATATTATGATAAAAAAATAGAGAAGTGTTTAGAAAATTCTGGAATTAAACAGTTAATTACAGGAAGTGAGCATCATTTATTACAAGCAGGTAAAAAAATGATTGAAAGTAATGACAGCTTTAAAGAAGAATCAATTAAAATAACTCAAGATATTTTTAATCTTTGTACAAAGATTGAAGAAATGCCAAATGCTAATCTGATGTTTGTTGAGTGCAAAGTAGATGGTAAAAAGTTTATTTTGATAATTAAGTTGAATTATAAAACAATGCCAATGAGTTTGATTGAAGAAAATGATGGTGTACGTAGTATTCGATTTATTAATCAACAAATCCTGCCTAATAAAACAACCGCTGTTGAAGAAGCAATTATTATTGATATTGAAGAAAATGTTTTATCAATTATCGAAAAAAGATTTATGATTGACGGAAAACCAGGATACTATTTAAATGAACAATATATTAAAGGAGAACCTAAATTAACTGATAAACAAAAAATGAGTATTGTTAATAAGGTGGTAAAAAAAGTAGATAGTGAATATGGAGTAATTGAAGGTGATCCATTACCAGTTGTAAAAAAGGAATTAGCTGAACTTGTAATGGAACATCGGCCTGTAAAACCAATGGAGTTAGCTAAAAAGGTTATGGGTAATGATTATAATGCAACTGAAGAGGTTGAGACAATTATGCGTGATTTAGGAATAGAAGATGATGATGAGATTGTTAATATACCTGTTTCATTGGACAGGATGTCACGCTGTAAATTAGTGTTGGATGATGATCGAATTATTGAATTAAGTGTAGAAGATTACTTGGAAGGTGTCGATATTTCCCGGGAAATGGATGAACGTGGCATGACAAAAATAACTTTAAAAAATATAAAAGATGTTGTTGTAAAATAATAGATACACAGGTTTACTGTGTATCTAAATAGTAATATATTTATTAATATGTAAATAATAAACAATAGCTTTGATATTAGCTTGAGGAAAAACTCGAGCTAATATTTTTTTATAATAATTCATTTGATCTTTGTGTAATGAAACTAATAATTCATCACAGGTAGAACTCTTAATATTATCGGTCTTATAATCAATGATAGTAATATCATTATCATTAATACAAACAACATCAAAAATCCCATGAATGATTTGCCCTTCATCTAACATTGAAAATTCTTTTTCTTTATATACAATTTTGGCATTACACATTAATGAATAAACTTCACTTGATAGAAAGTTTTTAAGATTCAGATAATATTTATCAATTATTTTCCATGCTTCTTGATCATATAGACCATATTTTTTTAATAGAGCTAAATTATCATCTAATCCAAGTTTTAAATCAAAGTTTTCAAGAACACTGTGGATAATAGTACCACGAGTTGCTCCATCAATATTAGAATCATCAAAATCATAACTTACATTATTAAAGGTACGATCTCCATCTTCAATTTTACGTGTAACAGCAATTGCTTTATCTAAATTAGATAAATATGGATATTTAAAATTGTTATAACGATTATAATTAACAAGATCAAGAGTCTTTTCTTTTTGATTGGTAATTAAAATCTGTTGTTCAATTTCTTTATGGGTATAGATTTTAATTGAAAATTTACTGTGTTTAGTATTTTCCTTAGTTAAATTTTTACTTTTATGAATCATGATTGTTTGGAAATTATGTTTAACTTCATTAATTATTTCATCTGAATTATCATTATCTAAAAGTTCCTTATTAATTCCTTGAGCAATAATATCATCATGACTCATTAAAGAAATACCTAACCAGTCTAAATAACTGTTTTGCCTTCTGGCATTATGATAGAGAATTACTTTATCATTACAACGAGGATTTACTATAGAATCTTCATTATTATTAATAACATAATTTTGCCATTTAATAATATCTTGGGGATCTTTAATTAATCCTGTTAAAATTAATTTTTGTGATGCTCTTGTTAAAGCAACATAAAATATTCTCATTTCTTCATTAATAGCTTCGTTTGTTTGATAACTGGCAATAATTTTTCGATATTTATTTTCATATTCACAAATAACATCTTGATAAGGCTCTAACTGTTGCTTTATTCGTGGTTTAATTGCAATACCTAGTTTTTTATCACTAATAATTCTTTCTCTAGCATCTTGCTGATTAAATTTATTTTGAAGATTAGAAACAAAGACAATTGGGAATTCCAATCCTTTTGATTTATGAATAGTCATGAAAGAAACAACATTATCATCATTGCTGGAAACCATGGCAGGAGAGAGATTTACACCATTGATCATCATCTTATTAAATTTTGTCACAATTGTATGTAAAGACTCATCTTTCATTTCATCCATTTTTTGTAATAATAACTCCAGGTTTGCTACTCTTTGTCTACCATTGACTAATGAAGCCAAAAAACTTAAATATTCACTATCTTGATAGAATTTATTTAGACTTTCTTTAACTGAATGAAAATTAAAATATTCACGCATTTGATGATAATAATTAATGAATTTCTCTAATGATTGATAGTTAGGCTGTTTTGTTTCAATATAATTTAAAACATTATCGTAGATAGAAACATTTTCATCTGTTCTGATTTTTGCTAACATATTTTCATCAAAGCAGCTAATAACATAATTCCCTTTTAAGAGGCTAGTAAAAGCAATATCATCTAAATGATTATCAAAGGCTTTTAAGACATTTATAATACTAATTATTTCTGAAGCTTGTAAAAATCCTTGTGATAAAACAATATGACTTGGAATATTGTAACGTGAAAAGATTTTTTTGAAAGCAATAAAACTACGAGTGTTACGCATTAATACTACAATATCTTTATAGTTAGCTTTTCTTTTAGTCTTATCAAAATTATCAAGTTCTAGATGACCAACAATTTCCTGGATTTTTTTAGCTACTATTTTAGCTTCTAATTCAGCATCACTGGAACTTGTTTTTGTCTGATATGATAAAAGAACTTCACTTGTAAAACGTTCTTCTTCTTCAAGGCGTTTAGAGGCTTTTAATGTCACATCTGTTAAATCTTCTAATTCTTTTGCGCCTTCTTTTCTTAAAAAGTCATAATTTAATTTGGCACTATCATCTAAATAATAGTCGAGTCCTCCGATATTAACATCCATGATTTGATTAAATATATAATTGACACAATCTAAAACTATTTTATTAGAACGGTAATTAAATTTTAAATCAATTCTTTTAGTATTAGGAAGATGATTAAAGGTAAGATATTTTTCATTAAATATTTCGGGATCAGCCTCTCTAAAACGATAGATTGACTGTTTCATATCGCCTACCATAAAACGATTAATTTTCGGCTCTTTAAAATCGGCGATTTTATTAATTAATGTTTCTTGGATTTGATTGGTATCTTGATATTCATCAATCATTATTTCTTTTAATTGATTATAAAGCAGGTTTGCAATTCCATATTGTGGCTGTAGTAATTTTAAAGCATTAGCTTCTAAATCATTAAAATCTATAAGATTATGATCTCGTTTATACTGATTATATGCTTGTTTATACTCTTCAAGATATTTAATAAGTTTTTCTAAGGGTTCTATAGAAGTTGATAATACCAATTTAAACTCTTCGATATCTTCATAAACAAGATCTTTAAATTTATCTTTATAAAATTTAATAACATTATTTTTTAAACGATTATATTCAGCTTTATACTCTTCATTATTTTCGTTAAAAAGACCTCTACTATCATAACTTTTTGTTAAAGCAGCATTACTTGTACTAATAATTTTTTCCATATCTTTACTATCAATTGCATTTATAACCTCATGATAATATTTAAGATGGCAATCAAACGGGCTTGGTAAATCTGCTTTTTTTGGTTTACTATTATCAAAAGGATTTTGATAATAAAATGTTAGGTTGTGATCACGAGCAAAATTTGCTAATTCATAAACTTTGTTTAAACCCATTGTAGCTTGAATTTTTAATAATTCGATAATTTTTTGATTAATTGGCCAAGAAGTTAATGATGAGTTATCACCGTTAATGATATGGTTATAGATGGAAATTTTAATTTCATTAAGATAATTATTAAAATCATATATTGTATTACTTAGGTTTTCAAATTTAAAAATAGCATTTTTGAAACTATTAAAATAGTATTCAGGAAAATATGTACTTATAAATTCAACAAATGATGAATCTTTTACCCATGTTTGAATACAGTAATCAAGGATCTGATGTTTAATTATAGTGGGATCAGTACAAATATCAAATTTACTATTAATATTGATAAGATAACCATATTGCTTTAGTAAAGTACTACAAAAGCCATGAAAATTAGTAATATAAGCCTTGGGTAGCAATTGTTGTTGTTTTAATAAGTGTTGTTCTAATTGCTGGTTAATATCTTCTTGCAGGCGCTGTTGTAATGCAACTTGAAGTCGTTGTTTCATTTCTAAAGCAGCAGCATTAGTAAAAGTTAGAACAAGAAGTTGATCAACATTGTAATGTTCTTCTTCAATCAAGGCCATAATGCGGTTAACTAAAATTTTCGTTTTTCCAGAACCGGCAGGTGCAGAAACTAAAATAGAACAATTACGAGTTACAACTGCTTCAAATTGTCCGTCATTCAATGAATTAATCGGCATTATTTACATCCTCCTTAATTAGATATTCAAGATTATTATTATCAACTAGCGTATGTTCGTTATAAAAGACATCATAATTACATAAACTCTGATATTTACAATAAGTACAAGGGTTTATTTTATTATGAGTAGTAGTATCATCACTTCCTTTAGGATTAATACTGATTTTTCCTGACAGAATTTCTTGATATAGCTTTTCAATGTGTTTATTAACATAAGCTAAAAGTCTTTCAAAAGAATAACTACTTAAAATATTTCCTTTATAACAATCGTCCTTTTTGACAAATTTAGCTTTAATAATTGAAGATTCCTTATCTATTTGATTATCAATTTCTTCAATAACTTCTTCATTTACATATCCGTTCATTTTATACAGTTTAAAGAAATTATTTGCACTTTCTGTTTCATTTATTTTCATTGTGCTAGCTAAAATTCTTTTTTTGGTATTAAAATATAATAGGGCTCCTTTTTCTAATTTCATTTGATTTGTTAGGGTATCTAAATATAACAATATTTGAATGTTAAATCCTTGAATAGCTAAAGAAATATCTAGGTCTTTATTGCTGGATTTATAGTCTATGATTTTTAAATACTTATCATATTGATCAACACGATCAACAATTCCACTAAATTTGAAATTAGAATAATCACGTTTAACTTCAACTTCATTTCCAATAATTTTAAAATCTGTAATCTTCATTTGATTAATTAAAACAATTACTGTATTTAAAAGATCTTGTTTAATCATTGTAATAATAAAATTATTAGTTCCATAGTTTAATCGTTCATTTAATTCATTAAGATTAATATATTCATCAACATATTGATCAACGAGTTGATTTATTTGACTGAAATCTACATTCATAGCAGTTTTATTATCACAAAATAATGTTTTAGTTTTTTCTAAAACATAGTGTACAATAGTACCGATTTCATTTGTTTGAAAAGTGGGATCTTTAAATGGATAGATTTTTATGCCATACTGATTAAAATATTTATAGGAACAAGCATTGTAAGTTTCTAATTTACTTGGTGAAAGATGAGATGAAAATAGAGATTGTGTTAGATTATTAGGTTGATTATTTGTCTGTTTATAGTGATTGATCATATTATTTAAGAATTTATAATTAGGATCTTTACCACCTAAAAGATATAGTTTATCTTTTAAACTGTAATGTAAATAATCATTGCTGATATCAATGCTGGTGAAATTAAACATTGTTTTTAATTGATTATATAGAGAAGATTTTAATAATGGCTGTCCATCAATTGTTGCATTACTAAAGCATATTGCAATAAAATTCATATTACTATTTAATACTTTTAAAATACTGTTTTGATTTAAAGCAATCTGGTGATTTAAATCAGGTAAATTTAAGATTCGATAATCATGATCTAATAAGATACCAGTATCTTTAGTTTGAACAGGGACAATTGTTTCATTTACACCAACTAGATATATGTAAGAACATTCAAGGATTCCACTATAACATTGATTATAGTTTAATAGGTATAGATGATCATTATATATTTTTTTATCTTCTTTTAAAATTGGTTTTAATTTTGTGACAAGGTTATAAAATTCTTTAATTGTAAAGAATTGCTCACCACGAAGATTCTTAAAAAAGTTAATTAAAGTAGTCTGATTTTGATTATAAATAATCTCATTATTAATGAAATTTATCATCATATCACTAAATTCTGTTAATATATGACAATTACTTATATCATATTTATCTATAAAAGGATTTTTAATATATCCAGTTTCTATATATCTTTTTTTAATCATATCTAAGTAATTATAATCTATAAAACCATTAATTATTTTAGTATCTAGTAAATCAAGTAAATCATTATCATCATTATTACAACAATATTTAAGCCATAATAAACATGCATCCATTTCCTTAAAAACTAAGGTTTTTTTAATATTATGTGGAATATTAAAATTATTCAATGTTTCAATTAAAAGATCTAGATACTCTTGATTTGGATAGTAAATTGCAAAATCATGATAATGTTTGTTTTTGTCAACAATATTTTGATAAATATTTAAAACTACACTTTCAATTTGAGCTTTTGGAGTAGTTTGAATTAAACTATGTAATGGTGAATTTGATAGATATTTAGGTGATTGAAGTGAAAAAAGATAGGTATTTAAATGCTTAAGAAAAGGATGATTAAAATCAGTATAATAATCATTTTTATGGAATCTTTTAAATGGGGTATTTAAATTTCTTGAATCATCATAATCATTGATCAAGATAGTAATATCATTAAATTTTGCTAATTTATTGATGAATTGAAAACGTAGTTGATAAAATATTTTATCTGTTATAAAGATATAATGATTGTTTGATAAATTTTCATCAATTTGATCAAATAAAATATCTTCATATTGATAGCATTTATGTTGTGGGATATTTTTATTTAGTGATTGATATAAATTTATAATAGCTGTTATTTTTTCTTTTGAGGCAGATGGTAAATTTATTTGTGAATATTCAATTTGCTCTAAATGAAATAAATCAAAAATTTCTATTAATTCATAAATAAGTTCCATTTTATTATCTGTATTAAAAAGATTATTTGAAGATTCAATTAAATTCTTAATAATTAATATTTTTTCTAATCTTGTTAATTCTTCATATTGATACAGATGATAAAAACGTAATATTTTTTTTAATAAATCTTGATAACGAATTATTTGGATATTAAATAAAGTATCAGTATACTTGAAAAAAGCTTCTTCAAAAAATAATGGATCATCAACAATAAAAATATAATTAATAAAAGGGGTTTTCTTAGCTGTTTTAATCGTTTCAGTGATTGTATTTTTAATTTTTAAACTATATTCTAAACCGCAGTATGTTTTCATAAAATAACCTCCATCAGGATACATTCTATCATATATGTAGTAATTATGCTTTAATAAAGCTGGATAGAATTTCTAAAGTTATTTACAAAAAGAAATAAAAGAAGATCAATATTAATACTGCTACTAAAATATTATACTTTAGTAGTTAAATTATTATGATGAGTACAGGTATGAATTGTATTTATAGTTGTTCTATTGAAGAATTTATATTTTGTTGTATAGTATAATCAGTTTAATAGATAAATAAAAATAAGTTTTAGGTAAAAATAAAAAGAAACCCAAGAGGGTTTCTCTAACTCAAAAATTATTTAACTGTAACGTTTTGAGCTTGTGGTCCACGATCAGTTTCATTGATTTCAAAATCAACAACTTGACCTTCTTCTAAAGTTTTGAAACCTTCAGCATTGATAGCTGAGAAATGTACGAAGATATCTTTTCCATCTTCATCATTAGTAATGAATCCAAAACCTTTTTCTTGATTAAACCATTTTACTTTACCTGTACTCATTAAATGGTACCTCCTTGAAAGATGTGCAAAAAGGAAATACTCTATGTAACTCTAAATCACAAATATAGGATTGCGGCGGTACATAAAGGAATACAATCTTCTAATACTTGTGATACTTTGAAAATTATATTGCTACTTTTGCTCTTCTATATTACCATATTTTTTTTAATAAATCAAATTGTTTAGTAAGCGCATTAATAATTTTTTATAATATAATTGTTTTAAGTTTAATAAAATATGAAAAAGTATTTTGAAAATTCAAAAAAAGCTTAAAATGCTTATTTATTATCTTAAAAATTTATCTGGGTTTATTTAATAGACAGACAAAATACAAAAGAATTTTTATATGTCAAATTTATTTATAAATATGTATTGAATAAGGCAGATGTACATAAAATAGTAAAAGGATATATGGTGAGATGTTGGCATAGAAATATACTTAGGTAAAAAGCAAAGAATTTTGGAGTATATAATCAAGCTATATTTAGATGATATATTACTAATAGACAATAATTTTAAGAAAATATCGAAACTTAAAATAATTGGTGTTAACATCATCATAAAAACATGTTAGAATATAATAAACTAATTAAAAGGAGGAAATGAATATGCCGTTCATTTCATTTACAACAAATCACAAATTAACACTTAGACAAGAAAATGAGATTGCAAAAAGAACTGGAGAGCTGATAACTATACTTCCAGGTAAAAAAGAAGAAAACTTAATGCTTCACATGGAAGATAATCAAATTATGTATTTTAGAGGTGAAGATATTCCTTGTATGATGGTAGCTATTAAATTATATAAATCAATAGATTTTGATGCTAAAAAGAAATTTACTGAAGAATTAATAAAAATGATTAAAGAAACTACTAATATTGAGCCTAATGATATTTATGTTTCTTTTGATGAGTATCAAACCTGGGGAAAGCAAGGGACACTTTTTTAATGAAAACTATTAGGATTTAATGAAATATAGTTTAGTTTATTTGGAAATGAGAGTCGATTTTTGACTCTTTTTTTGTTTTTAGTAAAAATATTAGATAATTATTTTTTAATGTACCAAATAATTAATGTATATACTTATTTGAGATTTTACATATTTAAATAGATAAAGTAAAATTAGGGTAATGGAGGAAAATGTATGGGAGATATTAGCAATGGTACAAGAATTTTGTTAACTGAATATCTTTTAAAAAGATTAACTGATGAAAATCATGCTCTTTCTAGAGAAGAACTAATTTCTAAGATTAGTGAATTAGGAACTACTATATCTAGTAATACGATTAAAGCAGATATAGAGTCAATAAAGGCATTTAATGATATTATTAAAGAATATCAAGATACTTTATTATATCCTTATAAAACAAATGTAAGTTGTAGTGTTGATTACACAACTAAACAGAAAAAAGGAGCATTTGTTGAAAAAACATATTATAGTGATATAGAATTAATTATATTGACTAGATTATTAAAAAAATGTTTAAGCTTAGATGATAGCAGTAATTCTAAATTAATTGAAAAGGTTTTATCAGATACTTCTTTACATAAAATAAATCAATATCATTTATTAGATAATTTAAATGATGAAAATGAACAAATACAAATACTATCTTGTTTAGAAAAAATTATTAATGCAATAAATAACTATGCTTGTATTTCATTTAAACGTTTGGATTATGTTGTCAATGATAATGAATTAAAAGAAGCTGTGGCTGGTAAAGTTATTATGATGTATCCAACTAATATTGATATTATTAATAATCAAATTTATGTGGTTGGTTATCATATCAATAATGGAGAGGATCTGGAGTTAGAATATTATCGAATTAATCGTATTACAGAGTTAAGAGTGGTACGTACTCCTAAATATGTACAAAAAAGAATTGCGCCATTTAAAAATCAAGTTTGGCAATCTAATGATCCTCTTGGTGTATCGAAAGATGTTGTAATAAATGTACAAATAAGAGTATATGCAGTTAATAGTAATAAGGTATTTGAGCTTTTACATGATCGTTTTAAGGATAGTGTATTTATAGTGAATCAATTTCATCAATTTATAGATATATCAATTGAAAATGTTATATATGATGATGATCTTGTAAAATGGTTTTTACAGTTAGCAAATTATATTGAAGTATTTAAACCGTTAGAATTAAGAGATAAAATAAAAGAAGAAATACGTCAAATGAACATGATGTATCGTAGTTAGAGCATGAATTTAAAAAGGGCTGTAACGAGTGAATAACTCATTTTAGTTTCAAAAAATGAAAAACACGGGTAACCGTGTTTTTTTGGTAGTGTGTTGGGCATGGATTCAGTTGGAGATAAACTAACTACAGGTAGTTACCGCCAAGTGTAGTGAACCACAAGCCGTTGATAGTGATGTCATGGGTGAAGGAAGTGGTGTAGCAATTCTTTTGAGCGTACGAACAGAAACTTGATGAGGCTAAATAGTGGATTAGGTTGTTACACAAGCCGAAGTCCAAAAGGTAAACGTAAAACCAAGGCAGTAAATCAAGATGTTGTGAAAGAAATAGGACGCATGTCTTGTCGTATAGACGTGGAAGTCTAGTAAACTTTAAAAACAGTGATAGTACCCTTGATGGAAAAAGGTTTACCATAAGAAGTTAGATGAAAGTCATAGTAGGTAGAAATACTGAGGGACAGAAACGTTTATAGAGTGCAAATCACCATAAGCAATGTTTAGATAGTCTGAATACTAGGATGTGGCCTGGAACTATGAAACGCAATCATAGATGGTAAAGGCAGTTGGGATGGTTCCAAGTAGATTTACAAGTAGAGGAAGAGTAGCAATATGGAATTAATGGAAAGGATTTTAAGTAAAGAGAATTTACAAATGGCAATCAAAAAGGTCAAACAGAACAAAGGAGCACCAGGAGTGGATAAGATGACAGTGCAAGAGATTGAATACTGGTTTGAACAATATCAGGAAGAATTAATGAGTTCAATGATAATGGACAAGAAATATCGACCAATGTCCGTTAAAAGAGTCTATATATCTAAACCAAATGGAAAACAAAGACCATTAGGAATTCCAACAGTAGTAGACTGTGTTATTCAATAGGCTATGGCACAAGTTCTAAATACAATCTATGAGCTGATATTTAGTGAGCACAGTCTATGGATTTTAGGGAGAAACTGGTGTGAAATTGAAAATATATATGATAGCAATAGGACAAAACATCAGGAAATATCACCGCAGGAAAATAGAAAATAAGAAAAAGATGGAGAAATTATTGTCATTATTAAAACTAAAGAACCAGTTTTAAAAAAAGGGGAGCATTTTTTTAGTGCGTTAAAAATTCGTAAAAGTTGTTCACAATGAAATAACTCCTATGAATCTTTTTGTATGAAAAGGATTAATAAAAGAAAAAGAGCTGAACGCTCTAAATAATTGATAAAAATTACTTATTCGTTACAGCCTCTTTTATTTTTAAAGTTAAAAATAATAATAGAGGAAATTTAATCTTTTTAAGTATTTATTAATGGAGTATGTTATATATATTAATTAAAATTGTTATATAAATAGTAGAGGTATGCCATTTTTATTTATAAATAAATTGTGAAAAGAATGTATGGAAATATGTATTTTTGTAATTACCAACTGATAGTTTATTTAAAATTTAAATATACAAAAATGCTCTGAAATAAATTTTAATATTTAAAAAGCAGGAAAGAAAAAATCCGATTTTATCAACAGTATGAGTTATTTATAACTTACCTGTTTTTATAAGGAAAATCAGTCTTTGAAAAGTTATAACTTATGTATGCTAATATACAAAGTTTAAGAATTTTTCATCAACTATTTTATTACAGATTAATATGGAAATTATAGTTTTTTCAAATACATTTATATATAGTGTTACAAAGTATATTATTAAATTATGTTAAGATTACTTGATAAAGATATCAAACTTATTAATACATTTACATATTTTAAATTTAAGATTGTCATTATCACAAAAATAATACATTTTTATTAATGTAAAAAAACTCTCACATTGTCAACTTTTATCATTTCTGATATAATAGAATCACAATATTTCTATTTTTCTCATTTCTGGTGACTCAGTAGCATTTGAAAGAGGAAAGTGCAGGTTTGTCCAGGTAACTTGTTAAGATTATTTTTTAATGCTTCAATATGTGGAAGTCAGGAGTAGATAAAATGAAATTTTGTGAATTAAGTGGTGCAACGAGACAGGGGGGCTGTGTAGTACGTTTCGTACACAGAGGTATTAGGTTTTAGATGTACCATTTCTATTTTTGAAAGCTAATTAGATAAAAGACAAGTGATTTTATAAAAATTAGCGGATATTTTTAGGACATTGAAAAGTGAATAAAAGTGTATACTGAATCAATTATTTTTGTAGCTTTTTTAAAACATTGATAAATATTTATCCATACTATTTTAAAAGTCTGTATAGGATTCTTTATTTTTGGATAAAGATTTATCAATAACTCTTAGTTAATTTTCTTATTGTATGACTTTGAACGTATTTGTAAGATTTATCTTGTATATGTTGTTGGTTATAGTATTTATTATAAAGTAGAATTGAATTTACACTGATATAAGGCTTTACGAAAGTAACGAGATTATTGTTTAGATAATGCTGTTGTTGAGGGAGTATTGTATTTTATCGACTAATATGTATTAGGATTCATATCAGCAAAACTAACAATTTTTCTGGAAGAATTAAAGCAATAATATCACCGATTACATTTAAAATGTACATTTTTATGTAAATTCTAATATTAGGATAGAATAGATCGGTGAGGTAAGTTTTTAGCTGATTCTTTTATTTTTTTATCCTCTACTATTAATTATTTATAAGTATTGTTATTTTAAGAGTTATGAAATTATTGTTTTCACTAATTGAGTTTCTAGTAATATTTCTTATATGAGAAGTATCAATATTTATGTTCTTTCTTTATCATCAAAAGAGATGATATTTTTGAGATAGGTTAAATGAGCATTATTTAGTTTTTTTAATAAAGCTATTTAAGACCTGGAATACTTTAATTTGAATAAGAAATTGGATTTTGGAAAAATGATGTCAGTATATTTCTGTAATTGATTTATAAGTCTATTAGTATCTTCTGTTAAAGAAGAATGTTATCAAGTTTATGTTTGGTCATAGTTGTGTAGTCTTTATTTTATATAACTTGAGCAATGATAAATGAAAGATTAGTTGTTTCAAGAGTAACTTGATATTAGAAACTTTTAAAGGATTGATTTTAGAAAAAATTTTGTTAATGAATTCTAAAAAGAGGTTAAGATAGACTTTACTATAAGAATCAGTAAGAGAAATCTAATGATTAAGTTTACCAGTATCAATAGAAATAAGGTTTGTATAAATATGATTGCCACAAGCAGAGTATTAAAGAGTTTGGTGAGAAATATAAATTTAAAGATTTATCTAACTTATCACTATTAAAATACAAAGAAGTGACAATAACTTTTTTAAGGTGATTTAAGCTATAAGAAGTAATCAGATTATACATATTTGCTTTTTACGGTTCTAAATGAAATTTAAAGAAAGGAAAGGTATATCATTTATGATTTATTTAAATCTGTAAATGATATACCAGGGGAAGATGAATTTATGAAAAAAAATTCAATCAAAAAGCTTTTGGTAGGTGGTCTTGCTGTATCAATGGTGTTCAGTATGTCATTTATGGCAAGTTCAGCGTTAGACAATGGAAATGTAGCTAATGCAAGTCTTCTAGACGAGCTTACTAAGGGGAAGGCAATTTCTAACAAACAGTATGACCCAGATGAAGTCGTAACTGTAGTTGTAGAATTGGAAAGAGAAACCACTCTAGATGTGGATGAATTTGTTACTATGTTTAGAAATGATAGCATTGGTTATTCTGCTGATGCATCAGTAGCAGCTTATCGTGAAGATTTAGTAAGCCATCAAGAGGAAATCGAAACTCAAATTTCTGCATTTGCTCCAAATGCGATATTTAAGTATCATTACACTAACTTACTTAATGGTTTTGCTGTTCAAGTTGAGTATAAATATGTAGAACAGATTGAAGCTTTAGATGGAGTAATGTCTGTTTATTTAACACAAAGTTATAAATATGATGATAACTGGGAAGAAAACGAAGAAGATACAGAATATATATCTTTAGAAGATTATTATGATCTTACTGATTGTGATGCTATTGATATAAACAGATCTGTTACTGCTGATTCTGGTTCTGCAAGCCAAATGGGACTTGAAGCAGCTTGGGAAGCTGGTTATACTGGTGCAGGTAAAGTTGTTGGTGTTTTCGATAGTAGTATTCGTTACACTCATAAGTTATTTTCTTATATGGATCCTGAAATAGAAAAAGATGGTGAAGCAGGTTTACTTGAAAATTATAAAACAAGAGAAAATTTGCTTGAGGCTATCGAAGCTAACCAGGATACTTTAAATTTATTCCAATCTGGTTGGGGAAGCTGGTTCCATGAGTATGATGAAACTGGTTTTTCTACAGATGTACAAGAAGCTATTTTAGATGGTGATTTCTATTACAACTCTAAAGTTCCTTTCTCTGTTGATTATGCTTGCGGTGATTTGGATGCATGGGATGGAGATGCTAGCAGTCACGGTACACATGTTAGTGGTATTGTTGCTGGTAATGGTGGTGAAGACTACTATGAAATTTCTGGTGTCAAAGGTTCTGCCTATGATTCTCAAATCATGTTCTTTAAAGTATTTGATGAAAATGATGATTTCGGTCAAGAATCTGACGAAGCAGTATTTGCTGCTTTAGATGATGCTGTTACTTTAGGGGTTAATGCGTTTAACTTATCTCTTGGTATTCCTAATGGATTTACAACTATGAATACTTATGCTCAAGCTGGATATCAACGTGCTTACAACCGTGCTAGTGCTAGTGGTATTTCTATCTGCGTTTCTGCAGGTAATGATGCTCGTGATAGTCATCCAGGTGCTTTGGTTAATGGATCTAGTACTTTGATTCCTAACAGTGCATCTCTTGGTTTCTCTGGTTCTATGTATGGACCTATGACTATTGCCTCAGCTCAAGGTACAGGGTATTCTTATACAAATAAATGGACAGACACTACTGCTACTGCAGTAAATGCTGCAGGTGAAACTGTAAATGCTATTACAGTTAGTGATCTTTATGATCCTTCACTTGGTGAAACATTAACAGGTACTTATGAGTTAGTAGATTGTGGTGATGGTTCATCTATTACACAAGATTTAACTAATAAGATTGCTTTAGTAAAACGTACTTATGGTTATGTTCCTTATGATGAAGAAGGAATTATGGCTGCTCAACAAAATGCTTATGAAGCTGGTGCTGTAGCTGTATATATGAACTTTGGTACTTATGCTGATTATTTTGGTAGCAATGGTTTATGGACTGGTGAAAATGGTGAAAGTATTCCTGTTTTTGGTGGTACTGCTACTAATAACAGTGCTTATAGCGCTTTATCTACTGCTATTGCTAATGGTACTGTAAATGTAAGTTTTTCTTCTACAGAACAATCTCAAGATGTAAATCGTAGTTATAGCGATAATGGTCCATCAAGTTTCACTTCTTGGGGTGTTACTGAATCTATGAATTTGAAACCAGACGTAATGTCTCCAGGTGGTAATATTTGGTCTGCAGGTGGTGGATCTGATACAGCTCTTTCTTCAAAGAGTGGTACTTCTATGGCATCTCCAAATGCAGAAGGTTTATTTATTCTTGCACAACAATATGTAGATGCAAATCTAGATACTTTTGGAGTAACAACTGGAACTCAAGAATATAGTAATTTAATAAATCAATTGGTAGCTTCTAATGCAGTGGCTTATCAACCATTTGTAAGTTCAACAAATTTAACTCGTCAAAATCTATATTTCTCTCCAAGACGTCAAGGTGCTGGTATGGTAAATATTGATAATGTAATTCATAGTTTAGTTACATTACATAATGAAGTACCTTATAACAGTGTTACTGGTGAAGCACCTCGTACTAAAGTAGAATTAGGTGATAAATTAGGAACAAATTTTGATATTACATTTACTATGGACAACTATGATTCTGTAGCAAAAACATTTGATGTACTAGCATGTCTTCAAACTGATAATACTACTGAATCTAATGGACGTACAAATCTTGCATCTGTTAACACTTATGGTTCAGATATTGATGCAATTGAAGACGGTGTAATGAAAGTTACTGCTGTTTCTGGTGGTGCTATTGTTAATGTAACAGATAACATCAATCGTTATGCAGATAGTGCTTCTGCAACAAAGATTTCTGTTCCTGCTAACAGTTCAGCTAGTATTACAGTTAATGTAACTTTAAACGAAGAAACAATGAGAAGTTATGATGCAAAATATCCTAACGGTATGTTCTTAGAAGGTTTCGTTTTCTTTGATAATGTAGATTCTGATTATGAAACTTTAAATATTCCTTATATGGGATTCCGTGGAGACTGGAATGCAGCTCCAATCTTTGATTTGGCTACTGCTTATGATGACATCAGCAATATGAATACTTCTGATGCAAACTATCCTTTCTTCCACACAACTACTTTAAATTCTTTAGTTGATGGATATGATGTAGTATTAGGTGCAAACCAATTTACTGGAGCATCATTACCAGATTATTTTGGTGGAACTTCAACAAGTTATTATAATACAATTCGTAATTATCTAAATAACTTACGTGCTAATGGAGAATTAAATAGTTCTTATGTAACAATTTCTCCAAATGGTGATGGTAAAGATGATATTGCTTATACAGCACTTTATCTATTACGTAACGCTAAAGCTTTATGTGTAGCAATTAAAGATGAAAATGGAAATATTGTTAATGTTATCGGACCTGATTATGAATATTTTGAAGCAAAGGTTAATGATGGTAACAAAACACAACAAGCTGCTTTAAGTTATGGTACTAAGTATAATCATCAAATGTATTGGGATGGTACTGATTTTGATGGTAATGTAGTAGAAGAAGGTACTTATACTTTTGAAGTTCGTGCTATGTTAGAATATGAATATTTGAATTCTGTTGATTATGGAGACAAAGATTCTTGTTTAGAAGTATTATTAAATTCTGATAATGTTCAGACTCAGTCTTTTGATGTAAATGTGGATGTGACTGCACCTGAAGTATATATGTCATTGACTAAAGATAATTTACTTACAATTAATGCTAGCGATGCATCTGGTATTCAAGCTTTAGCTGTTTATTATAAAGGTGAACGTGTTAGTGATATTATTCGTGTTAACAATACTGAAACAACTATGACAATTGATCTAAAAGATTTGATTGAAAATTTACCTGATAAATCTATTGCAAGTGATTTAGAAGTTCAAGTTGTGGATTATGGTATGAATACAGCTTCTGCTGTAAACCCTGTTGTTGTTAACAAAACAGCATTATCAATTGCAATTGATATGGCTGAAGCTGTTAGCCAAGAAGAATTGGATAAAGTAGTACCAGTAGTAGCTGAGGAATTTAGTGCAGCATTAGAAAATGCTCAAACTATTTATGCTAAAGAAAATGCAACTCAAAAAGAAGTAGATGATGCATTTAGTCGTTTAGCTAGTGTAATGCATATGTTAGAATTCTATAAGGGTGATAAAGCAGCATTACAAAAGATGGCAGATCAAATAGCTAATTTAACAGCAAGTGATTATATTGAATCTACATGGAATGCATTACAAGAAGTATTACCATCAGTAAATGATGTATTAAATAATGAAAATGCAATGCAAGACGAAATAGATGAAGTATACACTGAATTAGTAAAAGCATTTATCAACTTAAGATTAAAACCAAATAAAGATTTATTACAAGGTTTAATTAATCAAGCAAACGGAGTAAATAGAGAAAATTACTCTGCAGCATCATTAAAATTAGTAGATGCTGAAGTAGAAAAAGCTACTGCAGTATTAAATAATCCAGAAGCAACTACAGAAGAAGTAGAAAACGCAGTAAATGGATTAACAAAAGCATTAGAAGGATTAGTTGCTAATCCAGGTAATCCAACAGTAGATAATAATGTACCAGTAAAACCAGGTGATACTACTGCAAAAGGAAATGCAATTAAGACTGGTGATACAACAAATATGATGTATTCATTAGGTGGTTTAGTAGCTGCATCAGCTATCTTCTATGCAAATAAGAAAAGAAAAAGAATATAAAAATTAAATATTTAAAAAGGTAACATTTATATAAAGGTGTTACCTTTTTTGGTAATCTAAAATAACTCGTGGTGTTGGGGTTTTAGATACTAAGAAATTATAGGAAGAATTATCTTCCTAGATTTTAAAACTGTATAGGAGAATGAGGGGTTATGATTCTTTTTTTATTTTGTATAATCTTTTTTATTATTAATTGGATATATATGATATGTTATATTATTATTCAGCAAAACATAATATACATATTTTAAGATGATTTTTGTCAAGATAACCATTAGAACTGTGTCTTAGTAATTTTATAGCTTTGTTTCTGTTTTTAATAAGACCACTGGATATATATTTTCATTTGTAGGGATAAATGAATTCGCAATCTCATATTTCTATTTTTATAATGTATTACCAAATTTAGTATTTTTCTAACAATCATTAGAGCCTAAATTATATTTGTTCAGAGAGAAAAAGTGGTTTGCTAGAAATGTATGCAGTGGATCGACCAAAATAGAGAGGCACTAAATGAAATAGTTTTAGCTGTGTTTAATGAAAATGTATTATACTACGATTATAAAGTTTAAAGAATAATAATGATACTGTAATTAATCAAATGAATAAATTATTAATGTAAAAAAACAGATATTAGAATTGATATACTAATTGATCTTTTTTAAATAAAAAACAACGAGTTGCTTTTAGAAAATTGTGAAAGTAACAAATATTTTAGATAAGGAGATCTATTATTATTAGAAGAATGTTAAATTACAATAATAATAGAAGAAAAATATTTACTATTGTTGAATGGATGATGGAGTAAAATCAAAAGTCATTCTACTGTTAGATGAACAAAGGAATTTTGGACCTATTTTTATATTAGAAGAATTTTCATTATTGGAAATGAGATTGTAAAGATATATTTATTTAATATGTTATCCTAATTAAAAAATGATATAATAGTACAAAATAAGATTTATTAAAAGAGATTATACAACGGAGGGAATATGCAAAGTTACAATGAAAAATATGATGAATTTAAATATGAAATAATAACTGAGACAGAAGATGGAAAACTCAAACAAATATATTGGAATATTGCTTTTGGATTGCAGGAAGTTGATAATTTAAAACCATCTGAATACATGATTGATTTAGCTATTGAAAATATTCATGGAAAAAAATCTTATAATGATGTTGAAAGTGAAATTAGTGCATATTACGATAAGAAGCCAGAGATAAACAAAAATCTAAATGAGCAGGAAGCAGATATAGTATCAGTCAGACTAGTTCAACTATTGAGTGATAAATCGTTTAGATTTGATTATAATACTTATCGTATATATCATAAATATCTGTTTGATGGTCTTGATATAGGGATTTCAAAGAAATATATAGGTAACTTTAGAGATTATAATATATCCAAATCAGAACCAGTTTTGAACGGTGCTACAGTTGCTTATACTAATCATCTTTTAATAAAAGATACTTTAGAATATGATTTTAATGAAGAAAAGTGCTATGACTATTTAAATAAGTCAACTGATGAAATTATCTCACACATTGCAACCTTTACATCAAATATTTGGCAGGTTCACCCTTTTGGAGAAGGAAATACTAGAACAACTGCTTTATTTATTCAAAAATACATTCAGTATCTTGGTTTAGGAGAAATGAATAATGAGATATTTAAAGATAATTCAAGGTATTTTAGAAATGCTCTTGTTAGAGCAAATTTTCGTGATATAAGCAAAGGTGTATATGAAGATAACAATTATCTATATAAATTTTTCTCAAATCTTTTAATAGAAACAAATTATGAGTTAAATGAGGAAGAATTATTTATAACTAAAAATGAAGTTAGTCTATAAATGATTAACTTATTTTTTGTATTTAAGAATATATTTATAGAATTGGAAATAACTTGGTTTTTTGATTAAAGAAGAAATTATGTTTAACTATAAATATTATTTATCCCAAACAAAAAGAAATTTTAATTAAAAAATCCTATGAATGATTATAAAAATAGTAATTTTCAAAGTATATAAAAAAGTATATTTTTTATATACTTTTTTATGTATGTTGGACATGGCATACATCTAGTTGGTGAAAGTCCAACCACAGGTATTTACTGTCAAGTGTAGTGAACCACAAGCTGTTGATAGTGATGTCATGGGTGAAGGAAGTGGTGTAACAAAATCTTCGAGGTTACGAGCAGAAATCTGATGAAGTTAAATGGTGGATAAGGCTGCATAATAAACTAAAGTCCATAGGGTAAACGTAAAACCAAGACAGTAGATCAGGAACTTGTTGTGAAGATAGAAAAAGATGTATGTCTTAACTCGGGAGGTCTTATGAACGATGAAGTCCAGTAAACTTTAAAAACAGTGATGGTACCATCGGTCGAAAAAGGTTTATCACAAGAAGTCAGATGAAGTCATATTAGGTAGAAATACTGAAAGACTAAAACGTTTATAGAGTGCAAATCGCTATAAGTAATGTTTGGATAGTCCGAAAATGAGGATAGCTTGGAACTATGAAGCGTAATCCTAGATGGTAAAAGTAATGGGGATGTTTCCAAATAGATTTACAAATAGAGGAGGATCAACTGGAGCAGATAAGATGGCTGTGCAAGAAATTGAGAAGTGGTTTTAACAATATCAGGAAGAATTGATTACCAAAATAATGAACAAACAATATCGATCAATGCCAGTGAAAAGAGTCTACATACCAAAACTAAATGGAAAGAAAAGACCATTAGGGCTTCTAACGGTAGTAGACCAAGTTATCCAACAAGCTGTATTACAAACACTAACTACTGTTTATGAACCGATCTTTAGTGACCGTAGTTATGGGTTTCGTCCAAAAATTGCGATGAATGTAGTTAATTTTACAATATCACCAAAAGTTTTATAGGCATAAAGAAAGGGGACAGACCAGGTTTAGTCACTCCTCTTGATTACTATCTTAAAAATTTGTGATAGCGATATAAATGTAGAGCTGTATATGAGACTTGTACATACGGTTCAATGGGAGGGGCAATAAATTACTGAATTTATTCCTCTACTCTATTATGGATTCTTATAATGTTTTATATGGTTTTTAAATTATATAATTTCTGTATTTTTCAATGCTATATTAAATATAAATAAATAAAAAAGTTTCTTATTATAGAAACTTTACTATATTTTGATAACTAGTAAAAAATTATATTGACTTATTATAATTTAATTCAATATAAACTGTTTTTTAACCAATAAATAAGCATGTAATAAAAAATCTACTAACCATCTATGATGATTAATAGACTAAATTTTTATAAAAAAATGGGGCGGACGATGGGAATCGAACCCACGAATGCCAGAGCCACAATCTGGTGTGTTAACCACTTCACCACGTCCGCCACAAGTATCTTGTTAAGAGCTTATTAACTCTCAACGCAATAATGATTATATATAATATTTTGATAAATGTAAAGAGAAAATGTAAAAAAAATAAAAAAAACTGGATTTAAGTTTTTAGTCTAATAATTCAGATATATCAGTTTCAAAGTTAATACAACCAGGTTTACTGTAATATGTTGTATATGTTTCGTTAATATTATCATTATCAATAATAGTCATTAAAAATTCATATTCATAGCATAAATCCATAATTAAATCCATTCCTTGATATGTGATACTATAAGGAGTGTAATCATCGTTTTCTGTACTAATTTCAAGTTTAGCTCGATCAGGATAAATATCCCAATCAATTAGTTTATTATTACTACCCCAATCGATTAAAACAAATGTAATGGGATCAATTATACTATCATCTAATTCATTGTTTGATTTAATTGTAATATATAATTTATTGAACATATTTATTTCTCCTTTTATTTTATAGATTACTATAATAATTGCAAATAATTATGTGATTAATTTGGAATAATTAAGACAATAAAATATCTTTTAAACACCCAAAAAATTCTCTTATGTAATAATGTAAAGCAGTGTTTAGATTTTCTTTAGCACTATATGTATATGCTGTTAAATTATGCTTATTTGCAAGTAACTTACTACGATAACAATGAAAACCATTTGTTATAATAGTTACGTTATAATCATCTTTTGTTAGAGAATCGATAATTTTTTTACTGTAAATAATATTTTCATTTGTATTAGTACTTTTATTTTCTTCAATAATTAAGTCTTCATTGATTCCTTTTTTAATTAAATATTTTTTCATAGCTTTAGCCTCACTAATATGTTCACTATTTCCTTGACCTCCACTAACAATAATTACTGTGTTAGGGAATGATTGATGATACGTAAAAGCTGCATCTAATCTGTATTTTAATAGTTGTGAAGGGGTATTACCATTTAATCGTGATCCTAATACAATAATATAATCACTATCTTTTAAATGGTTATTTACTCTTGTATGGATAATTAGTCCTTCTATTATAATAAATAGGGATATTATTATAACAAATATTATTTTTATAAAATAGTTTAATTTAAGAGGCAATTTAGATAATAGACTGATTTTAATCTTTAGTTCAAAATAACCATAAGAGATACATATAAATGCAAAAATTGGATAAGCAAGATATGCAGTGATAAAACGTGAATTTAAAGTTACAAGAATAAAATATCCAATTGAGAAAATTGATATAAAAATTAAGGTATAATCAAATAATTTATTATTTTCTTTCATTTTAGCTCTCCCTGTATACTTATATGATAACATATATTTATTTTGATGTTTCTTAAGAATATTTAAATATAGTAAAAATATTATCCCAATAGTATAATACTTATATAAGATTGTAGTGTGGAGGGATTAAGATGAAAACAAAAAAATTTGAAAAATTAGGAATTAGCCCTTCTTTATTAGGGTTTGGATGTATGCGTTTTCCTTTAGATGAAAATGGTAATATTGATGAAGTTGAATCTGAAAAAATGCTTGATAAAGCTATTAATGCAGGAGTGACTTATATTGATACTGCATTTCCCTATCATAATGGGGATAGTGAACCATTTGTTGGAAAAGTATTAAAGAAATATAATCGTAAGGATCTTTTTTTAGCAACTAAGTTACCAATTTGGGAAATTTCTAGTAAAGAAGATGCAAAGAAAATCTTTTTAGATCAATTAGAAAGATTAGGTGTTGATTATGTTGATTTTTATTTATTACATGCATTGGATAAGGAAAAGTGGGATAAAGTAATCAAATATAATATCTTAGATTTATGTCAAGAGCTTAAGGAAGAAGGTAAAATTTGTTATTTAGGGTTTAGTTTTCATGATGAATATCCTGTTTTTAAAGAAATTTTAGAATATCATGATTGGGATTTTTGTCAATTACAGTTAAATTATATGGATATGGATATTCAAGCTGGAATGCAAGGATATTTGTTAACAGAAAAATATAATATTCCTTTAATTGTTATGGAACCTGTTAAAGGGGGAGCTTTAGCATTATTGCCTGATGATGTAACTGATAAATTTAAAAAATATAATTTTCAAGCAAGTATTTCATCTTGGGCTTTACGGTATGTAGCTAGTTTGTCTAATGTAAAAGTTGTTTTAAGTGGTATGTCTACATATGATCAAGTTATTGATAATTTAAATACATTTGAAAATTTTGAATACTTAAATGAAGATGAACTAGCATTGATTCAAGAAGTGAAGGATACATTAAAATCAAGAACTCAAAATGGCTGTACTGGATGCAGTTATTGTATGCCTTGTCCATTTGGAGTAGATATTCCAATGAATTTTAAATATTGGAATAATGCATATGTTTATAAAGAGCATGAAGCATTTAAAGAAAAACTTGAAAATATGGAATCCAAAAAGAAAGCAAAAAATTGTAGACAGTGTGGTGCTTGTGAAAAAATGTGTCCACAACAGTTATCAATTCGTGAAGATTTAAAACAGGTATGTAATTACATAGATGATTAATAAAACTAACTTTAAATAGTTAATTTTATTATGTCAATATTTGACATATATGGTGATTGGATGATAAAATAATTATAGAGAAATTATCTAAGGGAGGCGAAATATATGAACAGTTCAATACAATTTGGTACTGATGTAAAAAAACTCAATCGAATGTTACTTTTATATATATTTTTGGAAACATTAGTTATGTTGATTATTGAACCAGTGTTAATGGCATTAAAATTCGGTGAAGATTTAATATTTTTTCTTGCACCTGCTATAACTACTTGTTTTGTAACTTATTATTTAGTTAAAAGATATCAAAAAAAGTTTGAATTAACTATTCCATTAAAGATAAGTGATGATTTTAAATTTATACAATATTTAAAATTTGTTGTAATGGCGTTAGGGGCAGCCTGGTTAACAAGTTTAGTAATAGGATTTATAATGAATTCATTATCTGGAATAGTTATATTTGAAACACCTGATTTTTCTACTAAAGATAATTTTATTGTAAATATTTGTTTAATCATTTATGCAGTTATTGTTGCACCAATATCAGAAGAATTAATATTTAGAGGATTGATTTTAGGAAAGCTAAAACAATATGGAGATGTTTTTGCATCCATCATAGTTTCATTATTATTTGCTTTAATACATGGTAATTTACCTCAATCAATTCCAACATTTATTGTGTCATTATTCTTATGTTGGGTAACATTGCAAAGTAATTCTATTATTCCTGCTATTTCAATTCATATGATAAATAATGCTGTTGCTCAATTAGGAGATATTAATAATGAAGTATTTCAATTAGTAATCAATATATTAATTGTGATAATTATTATTATAGCAGTTGTATTAATTGTTAAAGAGTTTAGGAACAGATCTGAATTTAAACTTCAGTATAGAGTAAAAGATTATTTTAAAAATGTTTCAGGAATAGTCATCTTGATTTTATCAATTCTTATGATTATTGGATCAATAAAAATAGTTTAACTAAGCCCAATAAAGGGCTTTTTAATTGCGGTATTAATGGTATAATACGATAAGGAAGATATGCAGAAAATAGATATTTACAAGATATTTTTTAGATGTTAGGAATTGTTTACATATCTTAATGTTTAAAATCATGAGTTATTATGTAATAAAATAATTAATAATACGAAGGAGAATACAATGAAAATCATAGCATTTACAGGAGCAGGAATATCAAAACAATCTAATATTCCAACTTTTATGGAAAAACCAGATGTAAGAGAAAAATTGTTTAGAAGTTTTGCAAACATTTATCATGAAGAATATAACGAAATCATTAGACAATTAAAAGCTAATATGAATGGGGCAAAGCCAAATGATGCACATAGTGCATTAGCTGAATACAATATTCCAATTATTACAATGAATATCGATGGTTTGCATAAATTAGCTGGAAGTGATGCTTTAGAATTGCATGGTAGACTTCCTGAAGATGATGAAATGGATATAGCTTATTCTTTATATAATAAGCCTGTATTATATGGTGATCCTGCACCAAACTATCAAAAAGCATATGAAATGGTTTATGATTTAGAACCTAATGATATCTTCATGGTTGTAGGATGTTCATATCATACAGCTATTGCTTGTGATTTAAGAGAAGTCGCTAAATCAAGAAGGGCAAGAATTATTGAAATACAAGAAGATGCTGCTTTTAATGTTAGGAAAATATTAGAAGAATTATTAAAATAGAATGGATTTATTCTAAGGGGCATTTTATGAATCGCCATACGTTATTACAAGAGCATATAAAGATGGAAAATTTTATTAATTGAAGACTGTTTAGTTTTTAATCATACTAAATTAGAATTAAAGAAAATTTATTGAAAATATTTATGCAATTATAAAGAATAACTTCTCATAAGAAAAGAAGGTTATATTTTTGTAAATGTGATAAAAACTTTCTAGATAAAAAGTGAGAGAGGAATATAAACGGATAATAAAAAAGTAAAATATTGGCATGAAATAAAACTTGGCATTCACATACATGAGACTGCCTAAGAAAATCTAGTGAATTTGCTAATTATGATTGGGTTAAGTATATAGAAAAAATAAAAATTAATTAATTGACATTTAAATAAATAATGAGTATGATAAATACATAGAGTAAATACGATGAATTGAAAGAGTAGGCTATGAGTTTAGGCAAAGAGAGTATCGGGGTGGTGTGACGATATCCAAATGAATAGTTGAATACATCAAGGAGTAGAATGTTGAATCAAGTAGGCATCTCCGGTGACACCCGTTAACGTGTAAGAGTATGAACTATATAGATAGCGTACTTGATGAGGCTGATAGAGTGATCTATTAGTGAATAAAGGTGGTACCACGAAGATATCTCGTCCTTTGATTAGGACGAGTTTTTTATTTATAGGAGGAAATAGAAATGATTATTGTTTTAAAACCGCACACAAGTGATGAAAGTATTAAAAAAATTGAAGATGTGATTAGATCTAAGGGAGCAGTTCCACATGTTTCAAAAGGGGATATTCAAACAATTATTGGAATGGTTGGAGATACTACACAAATTGATCCTAAAATAATTGAAGTAGAAGAATGTGTTGAAAAAGTAATGAAAGTATCAGAGCCGTATAAACTAGCTAATCGAGCTTTTCATCCTGATGATACGATCGTTGATGTTGATGGAGTTAAAGTTGGTGGAGAAAATCTGGCTTTGATTGCAGGTCCGTGTTCAGTTGAAAGCAAGGAACAGGTAATTGAAATTGCCAAAGCTGCTAAAGCTGCTGGTGCTAATATTTTAAGAGGCGGGGCTTTCAAGCCAAGAACTTCACCATATGCATTCCAGGGGATGGGATCATCTGGACTGGATATTTTAGTAGCAGCAAAGGAGGCGACAGGACTGCCAATCTGTTCGGAATTGATGGATGTACAGTATCTGGATGAATTTAATGAAAAAGTGGATTTGATTCAGATAGGAGCAAGAAATATGCAAAACTTTGATCTGTTGAAAAAAGTAGG
>NZ_FOIN01000047.1 GCF_900102365.1 Thomasclavelia cocleata
AGAACAGTATTTTGATTGATCTCAGGATTTTTAATAATCATTTTTTTACAGTCGATATTGGTAACGAGTTTAACGATATACTTTCTTAACATTTTAGATTCAGCAGTATCTCTGGAAAGAAGATACTTAAAGAAAAGATCATTATTAAATTTAACTAAATCATTTTGATAACTAATTATTCTGCTCATACAATAATCCTCCTATTATTTTATACAAAATAATTAAGAGGATTACTTTTGAAAAACAATTATCACTAAAAAATACTATTATAAGATATATTCTATAAACTTATTTATTAGTAAATTATAAAAACACAATTTTTAAATATTTAAGTTTAACTGTAAGCAGCAGTATTTTTTTAATATATACTTACCCTAATTTAAAATACTTGATTTTATAAGCACTTTGATTTCATACGTTTATCCTATAATCAGCCTAACATAATAACAACTGTAGAGCCTGCTTCAACATATTCGCCAACTCTTGGTAATTGATCAATTACTTTATCCCCTTCACCAATAAATTTAAATTTTAATTCTGGATTACTTACTTCCTTTTTACTTTTACCAATATAATTTTCTATTTTAACACTCTTAGTATCCATAAATGTATAAGCTTTTTGTCTTTGTGATGATACTTTTTCAATTCCCATACTTGGTAAAATATCTACTAGCATTTTTCTAGCAATAGGAGCAACAGTAGTACCACCATATTGAACACAATTTTTAGGATTATCCATTGCCACATATAAAACTATCTTAGGATCATCGATTGGAGCAATCCCAATAAATGATAAGATATAACCACCATCTACATAACTTCCATTTACTGCCTTTTGAGCAGTTCCTGTTTTTCCACCAATACGATATCCATCAATATAAGCATTTTTACCACCGCCATCAGTTACTACTGTTTCTAAAGCATCACGAACTTTTTTTGAAGTATCCTCACTGATTACTCTTCGCAATGCTTCAGGCTTTTTTTCATAAATAATATCATTACTGTAGTTATCAATTATTTTATCAACTAAATATGGTTTATATAATGTTCCACCATTTACACAGGCACATACCGCTCTAACTAACTGCATAGGAGTTACTGAAATTCCTTGCCCAAAAGCTACTGTTGCTTGTTCTAACTCATTAAATACATCATAATCAAACATTATTCCTTTTGACTCCCCAGGTAAATCAATTCCTGTTTTTTCTGTCAAACCAAACTTTTTTACATACTCATATAATTTATCTTTACCAAGACGTCGTCCAATTTCAACAAATCCAGGGTTAGAAGAATTTTGTAAAACTTCCCTAAATGTCTGAAGACCATGACCTCCTTTTTTCCATGATTTAATTCTAGCACCGCCAACTATTTCATAACCTTTATCAAAATAAGTATCTTTATCCATATCAAATAAATTTTCATTTAATGCTGAAGAAAAAGTAATAATTTTAAAAGTTGATCCAGGTTCATAAGTTTTCCAAATAGGAATATTATGGTTATAAACATCTTTATCTGCACTTTTATAATCATTTGGATTAAAATCGGGTTTACAAGCCATAGCTAATATTTTACCTGTATTAGGATCCATTGCTAGAGCCCAAATCCCATCAGGGTTATAAGTGTCATAAGCATTATTTAATTCACGTTCAACTATATCTTGAATATCACCATCAATTGTCAATTGAAGATCAAATCCTGTTGTTGGTGCACTATAAACACTTGGATATAAAGTTAGTGGATTACTTTTAGCATCCATAAAATAATCAATACTACCATTATTACCATTTAAATATTCATCATATTTTAACTCAAGCCCTAATAATCCTTGATTATCGATTCCTACAAATCCTAGTGTTTGTCCCAAATAATTATCTTTAGGATAATATCTTTTAGTATCTTTTATTAAGTATACACCTGGTAATTTTAAACGATCAATTTTTGCAGCAACCTCGTCATCAAGCTGACGACCTTCTGGTTGAATTCTTTGAATCGATACCTTTTTACTTAATTTCTCTTGCATAACTTTAGTATCAACATTTAATATTTCTGATATTTTTTGTGCTGTCATTTCAATATCTTTAATTTGACTAGGAACAACTACCAAAGATGCTGTAGTCAAATTAGTTGCTAAAACATTATTATCACTATCTAAGATTAATCCACGATTTGCCTCAACTGGGAAACTTCGCTGCCACAATTCAACTGCTTTATTATAGATATTAACACGGTCAATGATTTGAATGTATCCAATTTTTAATATTATTGAAATTACAATCAAAACCGTAATTATCTTAACCCACTTTATTTTATGTTTAGTTATCTCATATATCATCTTATCACCCATACAATATATGAAAAAAGTAAGGCTATTAGACCTTACTGTAATGTAATTGTTAAAGCATCTCCACTATGCATTATACTTCCTTCTGGCAAACTTTGATTAGCAACTAAACCATTATTACCATCAATAGTAATATTTAATCCTGATAACGAACCAAAAGTTAATACATCTTTACGTGACCATCCTATAAAATTAGGAATACTAATATCTGATGATTCTGTTTTAATAAAAACTCGATCATTTTTAGTTATTTTTGATTTTGCTTCTGGAAATTGTTCAATAACTGTTGAACCATTGCCTATTATCTGAACATTTAAAGTTTTAGATTCTAATTTTGCTTTTACATAATTAACACTTTGATTTATATATGAATCTAATCTATATTCTTCAGTTGAAATTTCATTATTAGAAGCATTATAAGAAGAAATCACAGATAATGCGGAAGGAACAATATTTTTAATAATATTAGCCTGATGATCAGTTGTATTATTATCTGGTCCCTGGAATACTACTATTGTAACGATTTGGGGATCCTCATATGGTGCCATACCAGCAAATGACTTTGTATAATTAGTACTTGAATAGGTCCCATTTTCACCAACCATCTGTCCTGTACCAGTTTTTCCAATTATTTGAACCCCATTATCAAGTGCAAACTTTTTAGCAGTACCCATACTTTCACTTACAACACCTTTAAGTAAGTCACGTATTCTTGATACTGTAGATGATGAAAAAATCTTTTCAGAATATTTTGTTTTTCCATTATATGTAACTTCATTATTTTCTTTATTAACAATTCGATCAACTAAATATGGTTCTACCATCTTACCATCATTTGCAAAAACACTATATGCTCTTAATAATTGCACCATTGTCACTGTTGACCCTTGTCCAAATCCTGTTGTTAAATAAGCTGCTCTACTTTTGTCTTTTTTGTATAACGCTACTCCTGAAGATGAATCAAATCCATCAATAGTACTTGATTGAAAAAAACCTAACTTTTCATATGTTTCAATAAGTTCATCTCGATTTGTATACCCCTTTTCTAATAAGTTACAAATAGCAACATTACTAGAGCGATAAAACCCTTCATCATAAGAAATACTTCCCCAACCAGCTCCATTATTATGATCACGAATTGGTCGACTACCACCATAATCATATTTACCAGATTCATATAATGTACTACCATTATACAAACCACTTTCAATTGAACTAGCATAAACAAAGGATTTAAAAACTGATCCGCATTCATAAGCTGTATCAAAAAAGAAATTTTTATAATCATTAATCTTGCGATCATTAGGATTAAATGAAGGATAATTTGATAGAGCTAAAATTTTTCCTGTTTTAGCTTCCATAATTACTGCTGAGGCTTTATTTGCCCCTGCTTCTCCAGCTTCCTTTGTTAATAAATGATCTAAATCACGTTGTAATGAACTATTTAATGTCAAATATATATCTTGGCCATCAACAGCATCTTTCTGTTTTAAAACACCATTAGGCAATATAAAACCCTTAGCATCTTTTTGATATACTTTATAGCCATTTTTACCAGCCAATATTTCATCATAAATAGCTTCTAATCCCATTTCCCCAACAAGACCTTTGACACCATTTTTTTCCATATTTTTAGCATAACCAATAATATAACTACAAAAATCACCTAAAGGATAATTACGAGAATTTGCTTCTTCAAATTCTAAACCAGTTAGACCAGTTTGCTCTATTTCCTTTTTTTGATTAGCACTCAAGTTATTACCATGAGTTCCAAATTCTACCTGATATTTTCCCTCATCAATGGCCTCTTGCATTTTTTGAGCCATTGATACTGGATCCATCCCAAGAATTGGTGCTATTTTATTTGCTGTATCAGTCACATTAACTACATGGGCTTTTTTATCACCATAACCTGGTCTTTTATCTGAAACAATAGCAATTAACTTAAACTTTTGTACATTTGATGCAACTATTTCATTATCACTTGTATATATTTCTCCTCTTGTTGCATATTCAACAGTTTCTACTTTACCTCTACTTTTAGCAAACGCCTTTATATCGCTATCACTAATTAAATGCTTGCCTGTCATACCCAAGTATGCAATATTTGCAACTAAAGAAAAAATAACTAGTGCAAAGACAACATATGCTATCTTTGCACCTTTAAACTGACTCATTATTATTGTGCTCCTTCTGTAGGTGTAGAGGAAGCTACAGATTCATTGCTATATGTATATCCTTTTTCACCAGCTACATCATTAAGCCGTGAAAAAGAAGCTAATTCTTGTTTTTGCATCTCTAAGCTATCGATTTCATCTCTAAGTACTTTAATATCTTTTTCTATTTTTTGTGCTTCTTGATTACAAGAGGATTCTAAAGACCTTACATATGTGATTCCAAAAATAAAAATAACCATAGAAATAATCAAAAATCTTTGTGAAAATGCTTCAAATTTTGTTTTCCTAACTCTATGTCTCATATATTACACCCTCTCAATTATTCTTAATTTTGCTGAATGTGCCCGGTGATTATCTTCTAACTCTGCTTTAGAAGCTATAATTGCTTTTTTATTCACTAATCTATATTTAGGTAACAAGTATTCAGGAATAACTGGCAATCCTGGTGGAACATCTTTTAATTTCGTTACATCTTTAAAAGTGTACTTACATATTTTATCTTCTAAACTATGAAAAGTAATCACTGATATTCTACCACCATCATTTAATAATTCTAACGAATCTTTTAATGCTTGATCAAACACATTTAATTCATCATTTACTGCAATTCTTAATGCCTGAAAAGTTCTTTTTGCTGGATGACCACCTTTTCTTCTAGCTGCTGCTGGAATTGCTTCCTTAATAATTTCTACTAATTCAAATGTTGTTTCAATTGGTTTATTTATTCTCGCTTGTTCAATTTTACGGGCAATCCTTTTAGCAAACTTTTCATCTGCATATTTAAATAATATTTCAACTAACTTTTCATAAGGCCAGGTATTTACAATTACATACGCATCTAATGAATTATTAATATCCATTCTCATGTCTAATTTAGCATCATGATTATAACTGAAGCCACGACTTCCAGTATCAAACTGTGGTGAAGAAACGCCTAAATCAAATAAAATACCATCTACTTTTTCTATTCCTAATTCATTTAATTTTGTTTTTATATTAACAAAGTTAGAATAAATAATAGTATAATTATCACCTATTTTATCAAGACGTTTTTTAGCTGCTATTATCGCAGTTTGATCTTGATCAAAGCAATACAAATGTCCTGTTGTAAGACGTTTTAAAATCTCACAACTATGTCCAGCACCACCTAATGTACAATCAACATAAATTCCATCTTCTTTTACATTTAAACCTTCTACTGCTTCATTTAATAATACTGTTACATGATCAAACATTGTCTTCTCCTATAAATCAAATCCATCTAATGATTCAGAAATTTCATCAAAGTTATCTTTATTAGTATTATAGTATTCATCCCATAAAATTTGGTTCCAGATTTCAACATGATCTCCAACACCTACTATAATACATTCTTTTTCTAATTTACCTTCTAATCTTAAAACATTAGGAATATTTACTCTTCCTAATTTATCAAATTCACATTCACTAGCTCTTGAAGTGATAATTCTAACAAAGTTACGGGCATCCTTTTTTGTTTTTGGTAATGTTTGAAGTTTTTGATAATAATCATTCCAGCCCTCTTGAGTATATAATGCTAGACAACCATCAAAACCACGAGTAATGACCACACTCTCGCCACACTGTTCCCTTAATTTTGAGGGAATAATAAGACGCCCTTTGGCGTCAATATTATGTCTGAATTCACCCATGAACATTTAAATCACCCACTTTTTAACACTTAGTATCACAAATTAACACTTCGTACCACCATTATATACTTTCTAATTCATTTTGTATAGCCTTTTCTTTAAATAAGGTATTTTTGACATTTAAACAAAAAAAAAGCCAATTAACGCAAAATAACGTTAACTGGCTGTAAAAAGTGCTTTAAACACTATCTCTTATAAAACTTTTTGTCCCTTGTAAGTACCGCAATGTTTACAAACTTTATGAGACATTTTGTATTCACCACATTCTGGACATACAACTACAGCTGGTGCTGTTAGCTTATCATGAGTTCTTCTCTTATTTCTTCTTGTACTTGAAACTCTTCTAAATGGTACTGCCATCAGTATAACCTCCTATTTAATCTTTAAAATAATCTTTTAGTTTAGCTAACCTAGGATCAATGTATTCCTCGTCTTTTTCACTAGTACTGCTATCTAATATTTTCCAACCTTTTCCTTCTGATTTAATATTAGCATCTTCTTTTACCACTCGCATCGGCACTTCAAGCATAATGTTTTCAAATACCACAGGAGTAAGATCGACAATATCTTTTTTCACTTCGTGAACATCCTCAAGAGGATCAGGCTTATCAAAAGCAAACACTTCAGTCGAATTAATCTCAAAAGGATAATCAACATTCTCTAATGTCATTGCACATGGAAGAATCATCGTCCCCTTGATATTAAGATCAACATATAAACGTTTATCTTTTAAATCAAGATCTCCGGTTCCTGAGACAATAATGTCCTTCAAGTCATTAATTTGTGCATATTGGTCAAATAACTCCGAAGGAAAAGTCAATCCTTCTTCAAATTCAAATTTCCCACGATGCTTAACAATCCATTGTAAATTGTATTTCAAAATAATCACCCTTCTATAACCGCAATGACAATTATATATAAAATAATACCATAAGTCAACCTTAAAAACATTTGTTTTTATCGTTTATTTTACATCATTATCCTAGACCATTTTATCAATATCACGTGGTATTTTATTAGATTTAATCATTGAAACTAATTTATCAACTTTATTTGAATTAATTGATTTATTAGTTACTTTAGCAACCGACAAAATAAAATCACGAATATCATTTTCATTATTTAAATCTTTAGATTGTAAATCATTTGCTAATTTTAAGATTTCACCCTTATTTACATTAGTTTTTTTTACAACCTTATCCAATAAAACATCTTCATCTTTCATATTATCACCACTATATAATATGAAAATATTTTAATAACGTTCCCCTTCAATCTTTAATTCTCTTTTCATTAACTGCTGAATCTCACGTTTAGGTTCATGATTATTATACAAAACATTATATATTGCATTTATAATTGGTAATTCAATATCATCATACTTTTTAGCATCTTCATAAATAACTTGACAAGTTCTAATACCTTCACATGTCTTTTTATTATTTTTCATAAATGTTCTAGCATCATTAGTTTTACCAATTTCAAGTCCCGCTTGAAAATTTCGTGAATGAACTGATGAACAGGTTACAATTAAATCTCCTACTCCAGTTAATCCAGTATATGTTTCTAATTTACCACCTTTTTTCATACCATAGCGAATCATTTCGGCTAGACCTCTAGTTATCAATGCTGCTTTTGTATTATCACCATAACCTAGACCACATAACACCCCAGCAGCAACTGCGATTACATTTTTAATTGCAACCCCATATTCAGCACCTACTTCATCAGTCAAGCGATAAACCCTAAAATAATCATTAGAAAATAACTTTTGAACATCGTGAGCAACTTTTTCATCTAAAGATACTGCACAAATCGTTGTCAACATTCTAATTACAACTTCTTCAGCATGACTAGGGCCAATTAATGAAACAACAGGATTAATCAAATTTTCATCTAAAACACTACGAATTGTATCTGACATCCTCATATTTGTTCCTAAGTCAAATCCTTTAGCAGCATTGATAACAGTCACTCTTTTCTTAATAAATGGTTTTACTTGTTGTAATGTTTCTTTAACAAATTGAGTTGGGATAGTGATTAGTAAATAATCAATATCTCTTAGTGCTTCTTCTAAGTTATTAGTAGCCTTAATTTCATTTTCTAATATTATATCTTCAAAGAAAGCACTGTTTTGATGATTAACATTAATATCATCAATTTGATTCTGATCAATTCCATACATTATAATTTGATTTTGATTATCAATCAAAACCCTACTTAAAGCAGTAGCCCAGCTACCCGTTCCTAAAACTGCAATTTTACTCATAATTACACATCCTTATATTATTGTATGTATATTATAACACCCATCTTATAAAAGCGCACGATTAATCTCTTTTACGACAAATAATATGAATTGGTGTACCTTCAAATCCAAATGAATCACGTAAACGGTTTTCTAAATATCGTTTATAACTAAAATGAAGGTATTGAGGATCATTAACAAACAAAATAAAAGTTGGTGGACAAACACTTACCTGATTAGCATAAAATATTTTTAATCGTCCACCATTAAAAGTTGTTGTTGGATTAATTGCCTGTGCATCAACTAACACATCATTTAAAACACTTGTTTGAACTCTTTTATGAGAATTCACAAATGATTCTTCAATTAATGGAAAGAGTTGTGGAACTCTTTGATGAGTTTTAGCAGATAAAAAGATAATACGAGCATAATCCAAATATTTAAATTGACTACGCAATTCCTTTTCTTTCTTTTGCATTGTCTTTTCATCTTTTTCAACAAGATCCCATTTATTAACAACAAGAATAACTCCTTTACCTGCTTCATGAGCATATCCAGCTACATGCTTATCTTGTTCTATTACTCCTCGTTGACCATCAATTACAACAACTATCACATCACTTTTTTCAATTGAGGACAACGCTCTTAAAATAGAATATTTTTCAATACTTTCATATACTTTTCCTTTTTTACGCATTCCTGCTGTATCAATTACACGATATTTTTGGCCATCTTTTTCAAAAGCTGTATCAATAGCATCACGAGTAGTTCCTTCAATATTAGAAACAATAACACGTTCTTCACCTAAAATAGCATTAGTTAAAGATGATTTTCCTACATTAGGTCTACCAATTATTGAAAAACGTATCTCATCTTCATCAAACTCTTCTTCTGTAAAATCCAGGTTTTTAATAATTTCATCTAATAAATCACCTATACCAATTCCATGACTTCCAGAAACTGGAATAGGATCTCCCATTCCCAAACTATAAAAATCATATATTTCATTAATAAATGCATTATCATCTATTTTGTTTACAGCTAATAAAATTGGTTTTTTAGTTTTTTGAAGCAGTCTTGCAACATACTCATCTTCTTGAGTAACCCCTTCTCGACCATTTACAACAAATACAATTAAATCCGCTTCCTCAATAGCAATTTCTGCCTGGATTTTGATTTGAGTCACAAAAGAAGCATCTTTAAGCTCAATTCCACCTGTATCTATTAATCTAAACTCTTTTGTCAACCATGTCGCAGTAGCATAAATACGATCACGAGTTACTCCAGCGACATCTTCAACAATAGAAATTCTCTCACCTACAATTCGATTAAAAATTGTTGATTTACCAACATTTGCTCTCCCTACGATTGCAACTACACTTGCCATTTTAACCCTCCATTTCTCTTTGTTTAGCTAATTTTAAAACTTCATTTACTACCTCATCAATACTTAAATTTGAAGTATCTAATACAATTGCATCATCAGCTTTTTTTAATGGTGATATTTTCCGATTCATATCTTGATAATCTCGCTGTTCAATATCCTTTTTTATAGTTTCTAAATCAGCTGACAGCCCTCGTTGTTTATTTTCCAGAAAACGCCGTTTAGCCCGAGTTTCCACACTAGCATTTTGGTATATTTTCAATTTTGCATCAGGTAAAACCACAGTTCCAATATCTCTACCATCTAAAATAACTCCACCCACATTTGACATCTGACGTTGCTGTTTAACTAAAAATTCTCTTACATCTTGATAACTCGAAACCAAACTTGCAGACATTGATACTTCATCTTGTCGAATCTGATCACTAACATCATGCTCATTTAAATAAACACGATTATTACTATCCATTGTAATTTTAATATTTTTTAATATTGCTGATACTGCAGTTTCGTTATTTAAATCAATATTATTTTGTAAGCAATAGTATCCAACACAACGATACATTGCCCCTGTATCTATATATACATAATCCAATTTTTTAGCTACAATTTTTGCAATACTGCTTTTTCCTGCAGCGCTTGGACCATCTATTGCAATTGAAATTTTTTTCATCATAACCTTCCTTTCTTGAAAAAAACTAAGGTAGACCTTAGTTTAAAAGAATAACTGGTATCCAATCATACCACATAAACCAATAAATACAACAACTAAAAAAATAATAATATAATTTAAAACATTAACAATACGTTCATTTTTCTTTTCTTCAACCACTTCAACACGACTCCCAACTTTATTTTCTTTATTTTCAGTTTGGGCAGTTGTTTCATTTTTAATCGTTTTTATATTACTATCTGCTTCTTTTTGTTGTTGTAAAACTTTTTCAACCTCTCGTTGATCTTTTTCTTTTATTTGGCGAAGCATATCTTCTAAAGAAGCAGTTTGTTGTAATGTATCAGTTTCATTAGTTGATTTCTGATTTTCTTCTTTAGGTATTTTATTTTCAAGAATATCATTTTTTTCTTCTAAAATATCCTTTGCCTTTTTAGCATCTTCTGCTGGTGACATACTTGCCAAACGTTCCATTAACGTCATCTTCTTCTTTACTTCTTTAGCTACAACATCCTCAGGTGCTTCTACTATCTCTTCTTTATCTTGTTTTACAAAATAACCTTTAGAAAATTGTGAAGTTTCCACATTGTCAAAATTATCTATTCGTACTACTTGTTTTTCAGGCTCTCTAATTTTATTAAGAATATCCATTCTTGTATTATATTGAGCTTCTTTTCCAACACTTACTTTTGCACTGCGCAAAGCCCGATCAATCTCTTCACTACTTTCTTGACGCATTTGTTCAAATGTCTTTGCTTCTGTTAACGTGTCTTCAATTTCTTTTTTTTCATTTGGTTTATCAAAAAGTCGATTAACGGACATTAAAAAATCATCCTCATCATCAGTATCTACTACTGCATCAATTACATCACTCATATTATCACGATTTATTCCAACTTCTTCTTTTAGTCCACTTCTTAAATCGCGATATTTGTCAATTCGTGAATTAACCACTCTAAATCACCCTTTCAACGAACATTATAGCATACTTTTTAATTATTTCCTTTATAAAATATTGGAAAATATATTTATTTAGGATATAATATGATAGTACACAAAAGGAGGAAATTACAATGGCTAAAATTACAGTTAATGAATCTTGCATTGGATGTGGTGCTTGTACAGCTGTTGCACCTGATGTATTTGAAATAGGTGATGATGGTTTAGCAGTAGTAGTTAGCGAAGAAAATATTGACGGAGCTAAAGAAGCTGCTGAAAGCTGTCCAGTAGAAGCAATCGAAGTTGAATAATTAAACCAAAATGGGCTGTAACGATTAAATTAGTTTTTAACTATTTCAAAAGTTCAGCCTTTTTTGTATCTCAAAATAATAATCCAAAATATCTTTTTTTAAAAGTAAATCAAACATATAATGTTTATATAATTTTTTTATAAAAAATATAACAAAAAACGCACATTTTTGTGCGCTTTTTTGTGTATTTAGAAAATAAAAAATTATTTATTAACTACCACATCTTTTGGTTTTTTCATAATATATTTAAAAATATTAATGCTGTTGCTTTATTTGAAGCTAATGGTATTGAGTGAACATCACATAATCTCATTAAAGCACTAATATCTGGTTCATGAGGTTGTGCTGTAAGTGGATCTCTAAAAAAGAAAACCATATCCATTTGTCCTAATGCAATTAAATTACCAATCTGCTGATCTCCGCCATATGGTCCAGACAAAAAACGGGCTATATGCAAATTAGTATTTTCCATAATCTTTTTACCAGTAGTTCCTGTACCATATAATGTATGTTTAGAAAATAATTTTTCATTATCCTTAACAAAATCTATTAACTCCTTTTTCTTTTGATCATGTGCTATTAAAGCAATATTCATATTATGCCTCCTTAAACTTTGACTCAATTGGTCTTACAATATAATAAACAATAGCACAAATCATCCCCTTTATAAAGTTAAAAGGAAAATAAATTATAAAAATAGCTTGTCCATAAGGCGATAAAAAACTCAATACTTCAGGTATTACAATATTTGTTCCATATTGTTGATTAAAAGCATTTATATCAACCGCAAAAGGAAGTTCAGTATACCAGGCTGGTTTTTGCATTAAATAAGTTGGTGTAACAAAAAAATAGTTTACTACAAATAATACAGTGGCAAAAACAAGCATAGTAATAATCATATTTACAACATATGTTAACCATTCTTTCTTTAATTTTATGTGTTGAGATAAAAAATAATAAACACAACAAATCGTTAAAGAAGCAATTAACACAGTGATTTGACCAATTGCAATTGGTCCTACTGGCCCCTTAAATAATATAGAAACCAAAAACTTACATCCACAAACAAATAACGCTGACTTAAAACCAAGCATCGAAATTGCCATTATTACAACAATTTCAGATAAATCCAAATTAAGCCATGGTGCTAAAGGATAAGGGATTTCTAATACCCCTAAAATCATCCCTAATGCTGCAAGAATTGCAGATAAAACAATTTTTCTTGTCTTAGTAATTTCCATAATAATTCTCTCCTTAAATAAAAAATATCATGAAAATACTAATCTTCATGACAAAAAAATACATTTATTAATAACTAAAAAATGTCATTCTTCCATCCAGACTATTACTGTCGGTATAGGAATTTCACCTATTCAGCTTACGCTCGTGGACTTTACCACCGGTCGGGAATATCACCCTGCCCTGAAGACTTTCTTTTCGCATTAAAATATAACATACTAACAATTCTTTTTCAAACAAAAAACACCGGAATAATCCGATGTCCTATTATTATTGTTCACCTAAAGTAACTTCAACCGTTTTTTCAACACCATCACGATTTATTACTACAGACACTTTATCACCAGGCTCTTTTGCATACAATGCTGTTAAAAAGCTCTTATAAGTAGTAATTTTTTCACCATCAAATTTAACAATAATATCTCCCTCTTGAATACCAGCCTGACTAGCAGCACCTCCACTACTAACTTTAGCTACATAAAGACCATCTGTTAAATCTGTATTTATTCGATAATAACGTAATTGATAACTAGAATATCCAGATAAAGAGATACCTGAAATTCCAAATTGTGGCCTTGTTACTTTTCCTTTTTCAATAATTTGTTCAACATTCTTTATTACATCGTTAATAGGTAAAGCAAATCCCATTCCTTCAACTGAAGTATCTGCTAATTTCATTGAAGTGATTCCAACCAGCTCCCCAGCCATATTTACTAAAGCACCACCACTATTACCAGGATTAATAGCTGCATCAGTTTGAATAACATTCATATCCCAATCATCTTGACCATCATCATTTAAATCTACTGATACAGTACGATCAGTTCCACTAACAATTCCTTGAGTAACAGTTCCTGCATATTCAATACCTAATGGACTTCCAATTGCTAAAACTGTTTCACCTTGATCTAATAAACTAGAATCTCCACATTTAATACCACTTAAATCAAAATCTGCTGTCAATTTTAATACTGCTATATCACTATAACTATCACTACCTAATAAAGTAGCTTTAACTGACTCTTTATTTGAAAAAACAACTTGTACATCTTGAGCTCCATCAACAACATGAGCATTAGTAATAACATATGCTGTTCTACCATCAACATGATATACAACACCACTTCCACTTCCACTCGCTGCTCCATTAGAATAAACTAATACTCCAACTACACTATCACTAACTTTTTTTATTACATCAGTAGTTGAACTTTTAACATCATAATTCACTTGCTGGACTTTTGCATTACTATTTAATGATATAGGCGAATTACTATCATTCAATCTACTAAACATAAAAACATTAGCCCCAAGTGAAACAACAACTAAGATCACTAAGATGACATGAAATAATTTAAAATTATTTTGTTTAGCAAATCTATCTCTATTTCTTTCTATTCTTGTTGCTGCTCCAAAATCTGATTGTAGTTTATCTTCCAAAGGCTTTTCATCAATTATTTCTTTTTCTTCCATTGGCTTATTTTCTTCTATTAGATTTCTTTCTTCCATTTTCAACACTCCTTTTATCTTACATATCAATCATAAATAAATAATTTGTTCAAATTATTTTTATATTGTGTGAAAAAATGGTTCACTTGTAAAAAATCTACACCTTTCTATAAAATAGGTAAAGTTACCGTAAAAATAGAACCAATCCCTGGATTACTTTCTACCTCTATAGTTCCATTATTTAATTCTACCATTCTTTTGACAATACTCAGTCCAAGACCAGTTCCCAACTTTTTACTTCTAGAACGATCCACTTGAAAAAAGCGATCAAAAATTAATGGAATATCATCCTTAGAAATCCCTAACCCCTCATCTTGAACTTTAAGCATAAAGTTTTTTTCATCACTGGATATCTTAATTGAAATAACACCCGAATTTGAATACTTTATTGCGTTAGAAACTAAATTATTAAGAATTGTCTTAACTGTAGTATAGTCAAGCATTAATTCATGAGATACTTTACTTTGATAAAATAATGATAACCGTTTATCTTTAGCAAGTGGCTCGAACAATTCTACTGTATCTTTAACCAGTGAATTTATATCAATAGGTCTTGGTGATAAATTTACTTGCGGTTGTTCTAAACGTGACAACTCCAAAATATCTTCAATAATATTTTGCATACGATAGCTTTCCTTTAAAAGTATACCCATAAATTCATCAAAAGTTTCCTTATTTTGTACACCTTCTTTTTGAAGAATTTCAACACTACCAATAATAGCGCTCATTGGTGTCTTTAATTCATGAGAAATGTCAGAAAAAAACTGTTTTTGCATTTTTTCGATTTCTTTAACTTGTGAAACATCAGTAAATAAAATTATACTGCCATCAAAAACAATTTTATCTCTAAATACTGGTGTAGTTTCTATTTGATAATAACGCTCATTAATCGTAGTAACAGTTGAAAACTTACGTTCAAATATATAACTTTGATCAACAATATTTAATAATTGCCCTTTAAATATGTCTTTATAATATTTACCACGAAGATGTTTTATACTAAAAGCATCTCTAAAGCTTTGATTAGTAAAAATAATTGTTCCCTCTTTATTAACAAAAATCATTGGTAAGTTCATCGTTTTAATCAAAGAATTAAGAATTTTATGATTAAAATCTTTTTCACCTTCAACTTCACGAATCTCATTTTCTTTTTCACGACGATAAAAATCAATCTGTTGTAAATATGAAGTATTTGTATCATACAATATATATAACATTGCCATCATAAAACCTATTATATAAAGAAATGCATATTTACTATTCCAAAATAATAAAATACTCACTACAACAAAAGAAAAAATAACTTTTTGATAATTCTTATTCATCTTTACTCACCAATTTATAACCAACCCCTCTTACTGATTGAAAACAAGCCTGACTCTCTTTTAATTTTGTTTTTAATTTAAAAACATGAATATCTACCAACCTTGTATCGCCATCGTAATTAAAATTCCATATTTTCATCAATAATTCTTGTCTTGATAATACCTCTTCTTTATTATCAAGAAACATTTGTAATAAATCATACTCTACTTTAGTAAGATTTATACGATTATCACCAACAAAAACCTCATGTTTTGTCAAATCCATCTTAATATCTAGATACTTTAAAATCCCCTTAAAATGTTTATGATAACGGCGTAAATGAGCTTCAATTCGTGCAATTAAAATATTAGCCTGAAAAGGCTTGGTTAAATAATCATCAGCCCCAGATTCTAAACCTAAGATTATATCATCCTGATCATTTCTAGCAGTTAATAAAATCATTGGCTTAATATAGCCGTTATCTCGACATTCACGAATAATCTTGATTCCATCTTTATATGGCAGCATCCAATCAACCAGAATTAAATCATAATCATTTGATAAAATCCTCTGACATGCTTCTTTACCGTCATAAAGACTATCAACCTGATAGTCTTTATTTTTCAATTCATAACTTAAAATTTTATTAATTGATATATCATCTTCAATTATTAATATCTTATTCATTTTTGCCATCATACCTTTCAATAATTCTTTGAACAACAGGATGCCTTACTACATCCATTGCAGATAAATGAACAAATGAAACCCCTTTAACTCCATTTAAGATTTTTAAGGCTTTAACAAGTCCTGATTCCATTCCACGTGGTAAATCAATTTGAGTAATATCTCCTGTTATAATCATTTTTGAATTAAAACCTAATCGTGTTAAAAACATTTTCATTTGATTATCAGTTGTATTTTGAGCTTCATCCAAAATAACATAAGCATCTTCTAAAGTACGACCTCGCATATAAGCAAGTGGAGCAATTTCAATCACACCTTTTTCAATATAACGTTCAGTTTGTTCTACACCTAACATATCATGCAATGCATCATATAGTGGTCTTAAATAAGGATCAACTTTTTCTTTTAAATCTCCAGGTAAAAATCCAAGATTTTCCCCTGCTTCAACTGCTGGTCGGGTAAGAATGATTTTTTTAACAATATTATTTTTTAAAGCATCAACCGCAAAAACTACTGCTAAATATGTCTTACCAGTTCCTGCTGGTCCAATCCCAAAAACAACATCATTATTTTTCAAAGCAAAATAGTATTCCTTTTGCCCTATTGTTTTAGGATAAATCATTTTACCACTAGCTGTTTTAGTAATTCTAACACTATATAATTCATTAATTCTACTTAACTTATCTTCTTTGGCTAGTTTCAAAGCATAAACTACATCTCTACGTGTAATACTGACACCTTTAGAAACAAGCCCTAACAATGCTGCAATTACTTTTTTCGCTTCTTTAAAATTATCATTGTTTTCCCCAATCAAACTGAGCTCATCACCCCGAAGTGAGATTTCAACATTCAATGCTTCTTCAATCATTTTAAAGTTTTCATCATGATTGCCACAAATATTATTTAATTGAGCTACACTATATTCTTCTAATTTAACTTGTTCTGTCATTTAATTCTCCTCTTTTGTTGCAATATCTTCAATTAAAATATACTGCATTTTTAATACTCTCTTGTCACCAATTATACCATAAGATAAAACTTTTTCTCTATCTATTTTGTCGATTGTACCTAGTTTACTACGAATCGAATATAATAGATAACTAAACGCTTCTCCATCATCCATTTTCTTTTTACTTATACTAGCTTCATAATCAATATAAGTATAGGCTTTAATAACCCCTTGTGTTTCTATGATTTTATCAACTTCACTAGTCGAAGTAATTGTATTTGAGACTAATAGATCTCCTTTTTTTACATAATCATTAACTTTGACCATAATATTACCACTACTAACATCAATATTTTGTATTACTCCATCTTTACTAGCATAAATATTTTCAAAACTTTTTTTAACTTTTTTAGCTCCTACACTATTAGTATATTTAATAAATAGGACACTGCCCTCCTGATAAATATTTAGATAATCTATTTTTCCCTTAAATTTTTCCTTCATATCATCATAAATATCATTTAATTGTTCATAAGAACGTTTCCTATCTCCTACATTAATATGATTTTCAGCTAAAACTTCATTTACCAATCTAGTTGTCTTTGGATTATTACCAATAATTTCAACCCCAAAAATAAACTGATTACACAAAAAAACTGTTAATATAAAACTAGCTGCTCCTATCATGCCTAATTTCCGATAAAAAAGCAATAATAGGTAATATAAAATACCAATACTTTTAATAATTGTTAAATGATATTTTCTAACCAGTATTCTTTGATAAATAGGAAGATAAAATCGATATGTAAAATCATCGACTTTATTTAATTGAAATACAGTTATGTGATCTTCTTTAAATGATTTTAATAGGGTGATAATATCTTCACTGACTACTTCATATAAATCATACCCAAATTTCATAGAAATCTTAAGCAATCGATCTTTCCATAAATAATCACTTCTTGATCACTATAATATTTAATCATTAAATTTTCGCCAGTTACTCTAAGTATATTATCGTTCATCTTTATTTCAATAATATTATTTTCTAATAATAACAAACACTCATAATATTTAATCGACAAACATTTACTTTCCATATATATCATCAAATCACCTAACTAATTATATGAAACTTTTTAAACTAAATGCTTATATTTCGATTAAATTCTTTTATAAATAAAAAAGGGCTTATATAGCCCAAGTTTTTATCTTTTACCTTTGTTATTTTTTCTTGCTGCTTCAGATTTTAATTTTCTTTTCAAACCTGGTTTAACATAAAACTCTCTTTTACGAGCTTCTGCAAGGGTTCCTGTTCTAGAAACTTGTCTTTTAAAACGACGTAAAGCATCATCTAAAGATTCATTTTCTCTTACTACAGTTTTTGCCATCGAACTATTCCCCCCTTTAACTCTAAAGTACGTTCCTATTATATATATTTTTTTTATTAATTGCAAGAAAAATAAAGAAAAATATGAAGTAATGTTAAAAAATAATAATATTTTACCATTTATTTAAATAATTATAGGTTTATTTCCATTTCTAATGCTTCAATTATACTTATATAATTAGTAATTTCTTTTTCAATATTTAAGTTTTGAATAATTCTTAATATATATTTATAGTATTTAAAAATTTGAGTAAAATACTTTTTGATATCTATATTTTATTAAATACTATACCTTTTTACCAACAACCTCAGCAATTTTACTGATTTGTTTCAATAACTCTTCATACCTTTCTGGTCTTAATGACTGTGGTCCATCACATAATGCTTTTTCTGGATTATTATGCACTTCTATCATCAGTCCATCTGCTCCTCCTGCTACTGA
>NZ_FOIN01000042.1 GCF_900102365.1 Thomasclavelia cocleata
ACCTCTAATGTCCTGCTTAGTGTCCAGGCTATTATTTTTCTTGAATACAGATCCATTATACTGGTTAAATATACAAAACCCTCATCTTGTGTATATATATAGGTTATATCTGTACACCAGGCTTCATCCGGTGCCTTTGGATTAAAATCTCTTTTTAGAATATTATGTAATCTGTTTGAAAAGTCACAGTCTTTAGTTGTTACAGTATACGGCTTAATGTAGTGAGCTTTAATGTTATTTTCTTTCATTAGTTTTCCTACATTATATTGCTTAACCCAATTACCCACAACTCCATCTGTTGCATTTATTTCTTTAGCTAAAGAAACAGTTGATCCTTCACCATCCAAATATCTTTTTACAATACTTAATTTTAGTTCTTTTGAATACTTACTTTTTCTTCTCAATATAAAAACCTCCTGTATCAGCGTTTAATTATTTACGCTGTCTACTAGAAGGCCCTCATATCATTTATCAAGGTTTTTTAGTATCAATTAATCACCAACATATGGTAATAAAGCCATTTGACGAGCACGTTTAATAGCAGTTGCTAACATTCTTTGATATTTAGCACTAGTACCTGTTACACGTCTAGGAATAATTTTTCCATTAGCTGAAACGAATCTTTTTAATAATTCAACATCTTTATAATCGATGTAAGTGATGTTATTTTTTGTAAAGTAGCAAACTTTTTTTCTACCCATTCTTTGTTTTCTAAATGCCATATTAAAAACTCCTTTCTTTAAAACTGAATATCATCTTCCATGATATCATATGTATTAAGTGAATTATCAAACTCTTTTTCTAATTCAACTGTTTTCATATCATAGAAATTATCATTATTTTGTGGTTGTTGCATTTGCATTTGAGGCTGCGATTGTGCTCTTTCACGAGCAGCTCTAGTTTCTAAAAACTGAACGCTGTCACAAATCACTTCAACTACATATACTTTTTGTCCTTGAGAATTATCATAGCTACGAGTTTGAATTCTTCCTTCAACTCCAACTAAACTCCCTTTAGAACAATATCTTTCAACATTCTCAGCTGGTTTACGCCAAACAACACAGTTAATAAAATCAGCTTGTTGTTGACCATCTCTAGATGTAAAATTACGATTTACTGCTAAAGTAAATGATGTAACCGCATCACCTTGAGGTGTTCTTCTAAGCTCAGGATCCCGAGTCATTCTACCAACTAAGACTACTCTGTTTATCATTTATGTGCCTCCTACTATTTGCGAAGAGTTAAATGACGTAACATAGCAGTGTTGATGTTTGATAAACGTTCAAACTCAGCAACATCTGCAGGTGTACAACTTGCATTTACAACTACATAGTAACCTTTTTTGTAATCTTCGATTTCATATGCTAAATCACGTAATCCCCATTCATCAATGCTATCAATAGTTCCATCGTTAGCTGTTAAAACTCCTTTAAAGCTTTCGATTAATTTGTTTCTAGCATCGTCTTCAACATCAGGTTTTACAATAAACATAATCTCATACTTGTTCATTTCTATACCTCCTATGGTCTATTGGCTTATCTCTTCTGGATAAGCAGGCAAGTAAATTTAATATTTTTACATGCGAGGATATAATAGCATAACATTAATAACAAAGCAATAATTTATTTGATTTTACCGCTGCTTTTGTTTAAAAAAATATATTTGGATATAATTATTATATGGTGAAAGATTATGCGTTTAAAAAATAAAATTATTTTAGTTACTGCTTCCACTCGTGGAATTGGTTTAGCAATTGTAAAATTATGTGCAAAAGAAGGTGCTACTGTGTATATGGCAGCACGTAATTTAGAACAAGCTAATTTGATAGCAGAAGAATTAAACTGTAATGGTTATAGCATTAAAGTTGTATATAATGATGCCAATAAACAAGAAACTTATATTTCAATGATTGATGAAGTCATTAAAAATGAAGGAAAAATTGATGTTTTAATAAATAATTTTGGTACCTCAAACCCCAAAATAGATTTAAATATTGAATATACTAAATATGATGATTTTATTAATATCATTAATCTGAATATTAGCAGTGTCTTTATCGCAAGTCAGCATGCAATTAAATATATGAAGAAAAATGGTGGCAGTATTATCAATATTAGTTCAATCAGTGGTATTGTTCCTGATATATCTCAAATAGCTTATGGTGTATCAAAAGCATCAATTAACTATTTAACTAAAGAAATTGCAGGACAAGCGGCTTCTTATAATATTCGATGTAATGCAATACTTCCTGGTATGACTGCTACTGATGCTGTAAATAATAACTTAACTTCAGTTTTTAAAGATTATTTTTTAAGACACTCCCCTATTAAAAGAATGGCTTTTCCTGAAGAAATAGCTAACGCTGCTATATATTTTGCTAGCGATGAATCTGCTTTTACTACTGGTCAAATTTTAGCAATTCATGGTGGATTTGGTATGGTTACCCCCTTATATGCAGATATAATTGAAAACCAGTATAAAAGATAAATACTATTATTAATATTGATAACACCACAATGTGGTGTTATTTTAAATATATAAAATTAAACTCTACATGTTAATTCTTGTTCTAAAAATTGTTTAATATAAGGATTATTTTCTTTGTTTAATGTTGGCATAAACGCCATATATCTACACTTTTGATATGTCTCATCATCTAGTATAAAACTATATCCCTTAGCACACCTGGGATTACAATCATCAGGGTTAATTAATCTTTTACAAACAGACGCTTTTTTAACATCTTTTTTCATTTTACTTGGCAAAGTATTTAAAAAACTTTGATATTTATTAATATTCTCTGGATAAATACGAATTTTAACCCCAGATTTACGGATTACAAATGATGCTAATGTCCGTTTATTATCCTTTAAAATATATGAAACAAGATATCCACTTTTAGCAGACTTTATATCACATTTACAATTACTCTCAATTAAAAAATCATTTAATTCCTCTACAAAAACCCGATTATTTTCATCAATACTTTCAAGAAATAATTTAAATTTATCTTCCATATAAAATTCCCCTTCTTATTTTTCTTCTAAAATCGGTATCCAAATTTGACTCAAATAATTTTGATCATAAACATTTCCATTACTATACCATTCAAATTCTGGACATTTAGCATGCTTAAATGGATATTTTATTATCCATTCCTCATTTAAAAACTTCCACCCCCTTTGAATTGCCTGTGGCATTGCACCTCGACAATCAAAAATAGCCCATGTAACTTCTGGAATAATATATTCAACAAATCCTTCAGGCATTTCTTGATTTGATATCACCATGATAGAATATTCAATCTCGTTATAATATTTATCATATTTACTGAACATCCCAAACATTCCCATCGGATTTCCCTCATCCATTGAAATTAATTGCAAAAAAGTTCCATCCCTTTGGATATCGCTCCAAAACTTTAATATTTGACTATAATGTGCATCATTTGCATATGAAACTTTAATACTTTTTCCCACTAAACGAAATGACCTTCTACTTTCAAGTTTCCATGTATATTTCTGTTTTTCAAGAAGATTCATTTTAGGATAGACTTGTAATTTAGCATCATTATCACGAGCTTGCTTAGGTGAAACTCCATGAAACTGTTGAAACGCTTTTATAAAAGATGTTGGTGAATCATAACCATATTTATAACTTAAATCAATTATTTTAATGTTTGTACTTTTTAAATCATATCCTGCTAATGTTAGCTTCCTATAGCGAATATATTCAGAAAAACTTATCCCATTCATATAAGAAAATACTTTTTGAAAAAATCCAAAAGAACATCCAGCTATTTTAGCTATTTCATCAATATTTATTGGTTCTTCTTTTCTTTGTAAATGATTTTCTATATAATCAATAATTTGTTGTAATTTTTCATTCCATTCCATTAGATACCTCTTTCTAAATCATGTAATCATTTTAACATCTATAAAAATTAGCTTCATCTTTTTTTTAGTACTAGTTGGATAGCATTAAAAAAGGCACTTCAATAAATGAAATGTCTTTTTATAAGTCATCAGGAGTAGTTATCTTAATATTATCATAGCTTCCCATAACAGTTTTTATCTCAATATTTTTAAATTTTTCTACTAATGATGTATCATCAGTTGCTAAAAAATCACTATCCTTACCTAACTGATAGCATTCTTTAATTAAACTTGTTTTAAAAGCCTGTGGAGTTTGAGCCTGCATTAACATTGATCTAGGTAATGTTTCTATTATATTTCCATCTTTACATATCTTTATTGTATCTTTAACAGGTACTGCTAATAAACAAGCATCATTACTTTCTAAACACAATAGCAAATCATTTACATTATCAATTTTCAAATATGGTCTAGCTCCATCATGAATTAAAACATGACTTTGATTTACTGCCTGTAAACCATTATAAACACTATCCTGGCGTTCTTTGCCACCAAAGATATATTCTATTTTATCTGATACAATTAACTTTTTTAAATCATTAAGCTCATCTTTTTTTGTAACCACAATAATTTGTTTACAACGATTATCATTTAAAAACAACTCCATAGTCATCTCATATACAGTTTTATCTTTAAAACTATATAACATTTTATTGTAATTTAATCCACTCCTAGTTCCTTTTCCAGCACATAATACAATTACACTATAATCCATCATCTCACCCCTTTCATTTATTGTATCACCTTATGATTATCTTGAAAATAAACATTATTAATTAATTAGCTAATATACTTATAATAAGGATGTGATTTTATTATAAAAAATATAATTGGTTTTATCTTAAGTTTAGGCGTTTTTTTATATGGTATGCACCTTATGTCCTCAAGTCTTGATACTCTAGCAACAAATAAATTAAAAGATATTCTTCACAAGCTAACATCAAACAAATATCTTGGTGTATTAATAGGAACTGCAATAACTGCAGTTATTCATAGTTCTTCTGCTACTACAGTTATTCTTATTGGCCTATTAAACAGTCATCTTATCACTTTAAATCAAGCTACTTGGATTATTCTTGGGGCTAATATTGGAACTACTGTCACAGGTTTAATGATAGCTTTAGACTTGGGACAGTCTGCTATTTATTTTTGTGGAATAGGTTTAATTTTAATGTTATCAAAAAATAAATTAATGTATTTTGGGAGAGTCATTGTAGCACTAGGATTAATCTTTTTAGCAATGGATTCTATGTCAGTTGCTCTTATTCCACTTCAAAGCTCACCATACTTTATTGAATTATTTTCAAAATTGAACAATCCTCTTACTGCTATAATCACTGGAACTATATTTACTGCTATGATTCAAAGCTCAACTGCTTCTGTAGGAGTTTTACAAACAATTTATCAAAAAGGTTTAATTAGCTTTGCTATGGCTACTAATGTTATCTATGGTCAAAATATCGGTACTTGTATCACCGCTTTATTAGCATCTATAAATGGTGATCGAAATTCTAAACGTCTTACAGTTATTCATATTTTAATAAACGTAATTGGTACAATAGCTTTTGTAGGAGCATCTTACTTTATACCATTTGTTGAATTTATTGGCTCATTAACACCTAACTATATGATGCAAATAGCCTATATGCACACTTTTTTCAATATAATATCAACAATAATATTACTACCATTTGACAATACTTTGATATATCTTGCGTATAAAATAATTCCAATCTCTAGAAAAGAGGGATATAGTGCTAACAAGTATTCTTGCTCTAATTAATTTATATGGTTATAAAGCAATTTTTATTTTAATTACAATTGAAAATATCTTTCCTCCTATTCCTTGTGAAGTAATTCTAACTTTTGGTGGCTTTTTAACAACCATAAGTACATTACAACCACATGCTGTAATCATAGTTGCAACTTTAGGTTCATATTTAGGCGCTGTTATCCTCTATTTTATGGGATATTTAATTAAAACTGATCGTCTAAAAGAAATTTTAGTGTATTGTCATTTTAAGGAAAATGATTTTGATCGTTCAGTTAAATGGTTTGATAAATATAGCAGTTTAGCTGTCTTATTAGGTCGTTTAGTTCCTATTATACGTTCTATTATTTCAATTCCTGCAGGGATAACTAAAATGAATTTCTTTAATTTTTCTATTTATACTTTATTTGGATCCATTATTTGGAATACAATATTGGTATTTTTAGGAATTTTATTAGGTAATAATTGGATCTTGATTAGCAAATATCTTAAACAATATGCTTTAATTACTGGAATAATTTTTTTAATAATCATAATGATAAAGAAACGAAAGCGTTTATAAGCTCTCGTTTCTTTTAAATAAAAGAAACATAGACCTAATAATAAGTCTATGTTTTAATATCATGCTTTAGCTTTACTTTGAAAATATTTATTTGCCTTCTTAATAATACCTCGCCCTTGTTGTTTTGTATCATAGTCTTTTAAAATATTATTAATATCTTCTTCTTTAACTTCATGATGTATATTTTTACGAATAATTTTTTTCAAATCTGTTTTAGTAAGATTTTTAAAATTAATTACTTCATCTACACGACCTAACAATTCTTCACTAAAACCATAATTAACTTTTTTAGATACAGTATTCTTTTTAAAACCAAGATTACTTCTAGCACTTCCTCGATTAGTAGTCATAATGATAATTGTATTATTAAAATACACTTTTCTTTTATGATTATCCTCTAAATATCCTTCATCAAATACTTGTAAAAATAGATTCATAACATCCTGACTAGCTTTATCAATCTCATCTAACAAAATTATACTTTTAGGATATGTTTGTAACTGTGCTAACAATAAACTAGGCTTGTCATAACCAATATACCCTGGTGCTGCTCCAATAATCTTTTGTATACTACTGTTATCTTTATATTCGCTCATATCTAAACGAATTAATTTTCGTGATAAATGTTTTGCTAACTGTTTAGCCATTTCACTTTTACCTACTCCACTACTACCTGTAAAAAGCATTATTGCAGCTGGCTGACTTAAAGATTTATTAATTTTTAATTGTCCAATTATTTGTTCAACTGCTTCACTTTGTCCAATTACTTGATTGTTTAATTTTACTTTAATTTCATCAAAATCATAGTTATCATTAATTTTAATAGAAGTATATTCTTCGATTACATCTTTTACTATTTGCTTAGTAATAATATGTTGTTGTTTGAACCTTGTTTTTACACATGCAAGATCAAAGATATCAATTGCCTTATCAGGAAAAGTTCTATTTTTGATATAATGGTCAACATTATCTACTAGATATCTTAATACTTCATCATCAATTTCAATTTTATGGAATTGTTCATAAAATAATTTAGTTTCTCTTAAAATATCAAATGTTTCATCTTTTGTATTTTCTTTAAGTGTTATTACACTAAAGCGACGATTCATTGCTTGGTCTTTTTCAAAATGTTGATAATATTCTTCAGTAGTAGTTGCACCAATAATTGTTAAATCTTTTCTAGCTAAATAAGGTTTTAAGATATTTGCAGCATCTATCGCTCCTTCTGCGCCTCCAGCTCCAATTATGTTATGAATTTCATCAATAAAAATAATTACATTATCCATTTCTTTTACTTTATCAATTATTTTTCTTAATTTTTCTTCAAATTCACCACGATATTTGGTTCCTGCAACAATACTAGATAAACTTAATTCATATATAATTTTTTTCTTTAAGCCATCATTTACTTGCTTTTCATTAATTAAATAAGCTAATTTTTCTACTAATGCTGATTTTCCTACCCCAGCATCACCAATAATTAATGCATTGTTTTTTTCTTTTTTACTTAAAATCATACATAGTTTTTCTAATTCATTTTGTCTTCCAACAATTAATTTTTCGCCCTTTTTTACCTTTTTGTTGAGGTTTACCAATGATTGAATTTGATCTAATTTAGTCTCTAATTCACTACTTTCATTTAACTGATATATAATGTCTTCAAAATCCACCTGATATTTTTTTAATAACTCATATGCTACACTTTCTTCGCTTTTTAATAATGCAATTGTCAAAATATTTAAAGTAACTTTACTTTTATTTTGCTCATTAGTAATTTCAACTGCTGTTTCTAAAATATTTTTTACAGCTTCACTATACTCCATATAAAAAGGTTGATCATCATTTGCACCAAACAACCTTTTTATATCCTCATATATACACTTATCATTAACATTATATTTTTTTACTAATTCTTTTAATTTTGAATCACTTATTTTTAATAATGATAATAACAGATGTTCACTACCAACATTATTATGTCCTAAATCAAAAGCAATACTTTCACCTACAACAATTGCTTTTTGGGCTTGTTCATCAAATTTTGTTAACATGTTTCACCTCTAATTTTATTATATGTTTAACACATTAAATTATTAACGAATCAGTTTATTTTAAACATAAAACAGTTACCTTTAGAGAACTGTTTAACATTTATATGTAGAGATTCTATTACATCAATTATTTTTACTCAAATATAACTCTTTATCCTCATTAAATTCCCTCATAATTAGATACTAAAATCTTTTAATTATAAAAATAAAAAAACCATTCTCAATAATTTAAGAGAATAGTTCTGCAAGAAATGATTTCTTTTTAATTTCCTTACTACTTGTACAATAACTAGCTTTTAGTGTTCCTGTAAGTGTTTTTCCTTTTCCTTTTCCTAATATTATTTTATATTCACCATTGTAATATTTAGCTTGATAATCTTTTTGATGATCTGCTAGTACTTGATCAATATCATCAACACCTTTAATCCAATTACGATAATCATTAATTAAATCATCTTTTATTTCATACATTTTTTTAATATCTTTTTCATTATTGCTATTTGCAATTATTTTATATTTAGGATTATTACTAGAAGCATCAACACTTACTACATTCATTAAAATTAATAAAATAACAATTGTTTTTTTCATATCTGTTCACCTCAAGTTCATTATTACCAACTATGATTAAATTATACAAAAATAATTAAAAAGAGGTATTTTTATGGCTGATAGAATAATGCAAAAAGAAATTATTAGCGATCCTTTTTCACCAGTGTTTGCTAATTATGAAATAACTGATACACTTCAAGAATTTTTAGCTTTACAACAAATATATGAAGCTGGAATTAAAGAAGTAAAAACTAAGTTAGAAATTCTTGATGATGAATTTAAAATTAAACATGATCATAATCCCATTCATCATATGGAATATCGTTTAAAATCTGTAAGAAGTATTCTAGGTAAATTAGAAAAAAGAGGTTTAGAGGTTTCATTAGAATCAATTGTTATAAATTTAACAGATATTGCTGGTGTAAGAGTAATCTGTAACTATGTTAGTGATGTCTATAAAATAGCTGATATGCTTATTAAACAAAGTGATATCAAATTAATAAAGAAAAAAGACTATATTAAACATCCTAAAAACAATGGTTATCGCAGCTTACATTTAGTAGTTGAAGTTCCTATTTTCTTAGCTGAGAAAGTACAGCCTATTCCTGTGGAAATTCAAATCAGGACTATAGCTATGGACTTTTGGGCTAGTCTTGAACATCATTTACGTTATAAAGCTGATAATGAGGTTCCTGATGGAGTTCGTGATGAATTAATTGAGTGTGCTAAAACTATTTCTAATTTAGATTATAAGATGCAAGGAATTTATGAAGAATTAAGTAAGTCAAAAAAGAAAAATCTAGTACCATAGTTTAAAACTGTACATATAAAATATTATATTTTTGACCATTTTAGTATATACAATAGTTTGATAAAATATTGTTAATTCTAAAAGGGAGGTTAAATATGGTAAATAAGAAAACAAAAAAAATAACACTTACCGCTTTAATGATTACTTTAATTTTTATAGGTACTTTTTCAATTAGATTTCCAAATCCAGCAACAGGTGGGTATTTCCATATAGGTGATAGTATGATATTTACTAGTGTAATTATATTAGGTAAACGAAATGGGAGTATTGCTGGTGCATTAGGAGGAGCATTAGCTGACCTTCTTTGTGGTGCAACAATTTGGATTATACCAACTTTATTTATCAAGTTTATTATGGCATGGATTATGGCTAGCATAATTGATAAAAATTTTAGTTCTATTATTGGAGCTATATTAGGGGGATTCTTCCAAATATTTGCTTATACAATTGTTGAAGCATTTTTATTTACCTGGCCTGCTGCATGGGGAGCATTGCCTGGATTAACAATGCAAACAATTATTGGTTTTCTTATTTTTATTGTTTTATTTAAAATGTTACAAACAACAAAACTATTTGATTATATAGAGTAAAAAAGCTAAATACATAATGTATCTAGCTTTTTTGCTACTAAAATTATTCTTACAACTTAATTGATATTATTTCTCCCCACAATTAAAGCAAACGCAAGATAATCTTAGTGTTTGATTTTTATATAATAATATGGCCATATAATAAGAGAAGACAAATGATTATAAGAAAGCAATATTAATTATTAAAATTTCTTTAATTTTTTTAGAGTTTCTGATTCTTTTGGTTGATAATCACCAATTCTAGAAGCGCCACTAACAGCTCCACTAGAAGCAGCAAGAACTAACTTACTAAACATTTTTAGAACTTTTTCCATAACTTTCTATAATACAAGGTATCGACGATAAATCAATGACAACTAAAACATAGGACAAAATGTGACTGTATGTACTAGACAATAATATAATCACTGCATAAAATGAAGTAATTATAAATGAGTATTTTTTATAGACAGATTTTTCGTTATCATTAATTAATCTATTCTTATGCTCGAAGGGAGCCTTAAATATTATCAGCACTAATGTAATCGTAATTATTAACATCATTATTATCTCATTAATCATTATATGTGGGTAAATACATACAAAGATTATATACTTAGAAACGTTAAATGCAATACATTTAAAATTGGTATTGCAGTGATATCCACCGATAAATTTGCGTAAAAACGCATAACTCCCGAAGTAAACTATCGCTTGGTTGACTGTACCACTTATTATCCCAATAAATAATAACAAAAATATATTAAGTAAGGATGTAATCATTACTTCAATACCATAAATGAATATTTCATCATCATAGTCCAAATTACTTCTACTTTTATATATTTTTAAAAACCAATTAGATATACCTTGTATCAATCATTTCACCTCCTCGTATACATAATAAATTATTTTATGACATAAATAAACAAACTTGGGACAAATGGACTTTTAATGAGGATGATTTAATGGAATTATTATTGATGCATGAAATTTATTATCTTTTTCAAAGAATTTTACACTGCCACGATACTCATTTACAATCCTTTTTACACTTTTTATTCCATGTCCATGATTACCTCCTAATTTACTTGTACGAAGATCAGGATTTTTATTTAAAACTGAATCATTTATTTTATTAATTACTTCTAAATATAAAAATACATCTTCTTCAATAAATACCTCTATTTTAGGATCATTCTTGGAACAATTATCAATTGCATTATCTAATAAATTTGAAAGTAACTCATTCAAATGATAATCTTTCATATATTCTTTACCACTTACATTTATTTCATAATTAACTTTTATATTCTTACTATTTGCAATCATCATTTTATAATTAATAATTGCATTTATTATATTATTATTACTATTAATAGTGGTTGTTACTTCTTGTACCTCCTGCATTCTTGATTCAACTATTTTCATTATCTTTAAATATTCTTTCTCTTTTAAATAATTTTCTATTAGCACATAATCATGTTTTAAATCATGCTTCATTATCTTAATTTCTTTTGATACATTGTTCAATTGTTGATAATTACTTTGTTCCATCTCTAACTTTTGTAATGAAAATTGTGTTTCTTGTTGTTTATGCTCTAATTCAGATATATAGTAAACCAATACTGCTATACCAATAACTGATAAACCAAGTGATAATAATGTCAAAAATACTAAACCCTTATCCAAAGTCATTCCCAAATAAAATTGTAACAAAATTATATATGCAAAATAAAATATTACTACAACTATAGTTAATAATCTCCAATAAAGTATATTAACTCTAATTTCTTTTCTCTTGCAAAAATGTATAACTAAACATACGATTAAAAAATATAAGATTTTTGCAATAACTGTTCTTACCTCTTGAACAACATAACCATCTATGAATAATGAAACAATTATTGCCCACCCAACAATCAATTCATCAAAAAATGAAATGAATAAAATTTCCCATAAATTATTTTTTGATGCATAAAATGCTATTATAGTTGCTGTAAATACAACCACTAATGGCAAAATAATACTAAAATCCCCAAAACAATTAAAAATATTTATTTCTGCAGAAATTAAAATAAAATTTATTATAAAATATATATACTTATTTATTTTTAAATCAAAATAATTTGTAAAGAAAAATGAAGCTATTAGCGATTCTACAAAATTTATTATCATTGTTTAAACCTCTTCATAAAATTATTGTGATAAGCATCAATAAAGTCATCATAGTTTCTTTTTAAAACAAATGTTGTGCCATTTATCAATGTAACGTTTTTACTATTAACATTTTTAACATATTCAAGATTTATAATTGTATAATTATTTAAACGAAAATATTTATTAACATCTAATTCTCCTAAGAATGATTTTAATGTTCTGTATACTTCATATATTTTTTTATCATACATATAAATTGTACACTTATTTCTATTTGATTCAATATAAATAATATCCTTCTTTAAAATCATTTGTCTTTGTCGTTCAAAAACTACTTCAATATAATCTGTATTTTTTATGCTATCCTGTTCTATTTTAAGACATAATCTTTCTAAATCTTCTTTTAAATTACTCTTTCTTAAAAAGAAATAAACTTTACTTGTAAAAGTATCAAAAACTAGACTATTTTCAGATGACATATAGATTATCTTCGCAAAATAATTTTTATTAATTATTGTTTCACCTAAATTTATTCCATTTTCACCTTCTAATAGAATATCAATAAAATAATAATCATACTTTTGTTTCATATCTATATCAGTTATACTTTTTACTACCACAATCTCATTTTTCTTATCACTAAACTTTTTATTAATAATATTTTCTAACATTTCGCCAAAAATAAGATCATCATCTACAATTAGTATCTTCATATCATCACCCTTTTCCAAATAATCATACCATAGAAATATGTTAGATTTTATAGATTTTTTTATAAAATTGGTATAATTTTAAATATTAAAAGCGGCATATGCCGCTTCTTAATATGTTGAATCAATATCATAGTATACTAAATCGTCAAATGTTTGTCTTCTAATTACTTCTCGTGATTTTCCTTCATATGTAAATACCACCGCTGGTTTAGGCAATTGATTATAATTTGAAGACATTGAATAGTGATATGCACCTGTAGAGAAAACAGCTAATATGTCACCAGGCTGTGAATCTTGCAACATAATATCTTTTATTAAAATATCTCCTGATTCACAGTTTTTACCAGCTACAGTTACCAAATGACTTGTGGGCATTTCTGCTTTATTTGCTATAATTGCATCATATTTTGCTGCATATAAACTTGAACGAATATTATCAGTCATTCCCCCATCAACACTAATATAATCACGAATATCCTTTATATATTTAGAAGACCCTACAGTATATAAAGTTATTCCTGCATTTCCAACACAATAGCGTCCTGGTTCAACTAAAACCATCGGCCTTTTTAATCCTCGTGCTTCAAATCCTTTTGTTATAATTTCCATTATTGTATCAACAACAGTTTCAAATTCTAAAGGTTTGTCAGCTTCTGTATATGCTATTCCAAAGCCCCCTCCAGCATTTAATTTATTAATAACGATTCCAAATATATCATAAATTTCATATGAAATATCAACAAATTTATTCATTGCTAAAACATAGGCCTGAACATCTTCGATTTGACTTCCAACATGACAATGTATTCCATCGAAATTTATATTTGGTGCATCTATTACTTTCTTTATTGCTTTTAAATATGTATTATCATGACTACTAAATCCAAATTTTGTATCTTTAGCACCAACTCTAATATAGTCATGTCCACCTGCATATACACCTGGTGTAATTCTTACTACGCCATTTACTACAACATTTAATTTTTGAGCTATTTCTTGAACTAATTCAATTTCATGAAAATTATCAATAATTAAATTTTCAACCCCATTACTTAAAGCATATTCTATTTCAGAGGGAAGTTTATTATTCCCATGAAAATAAATCTTCTTAGGATCAAATCCAGCTTTTAATGCTACAGAAATCTCACCTGCTGAAACACAGTCAATTCCTACTCCATATTCTTTAGCTACTTTATAAATAGCCAAACATGAAAATGATTTAGAAGCAAATAGTGGTAAAGTATTTTCATACTTGTCAATCATTTTTGTTTTAAGTTTATTGAATTGATGTCTAATATGCCCTTCACTCATAACATAAAGTGGTGTTCCATATTTTTCAGCTAAATCAGTAGCTTTAACATCATCTATGTATAAATTATTATTTTTAATTTGTGCAAATTCTGTTTGTAATACCATATAATCCCCCTGATTAGTATAATGTCTTTAATGTATAGAGACCTTTTTCTTTATCTTTTAATGCATAAGCTGCACTAATAGCCCCTTGTACGAAAACTTCTTTTGACAATGCTGTATGTTTTATTTCAATAATTTCATCTATTCCAGCAAACATTACTGTATGTTCTCCAAAGATTGTTCCACCACGCATTGCTTGAATTCCAACCTGATCGTGTGTTCTCTTTTCATGTAAAGCACTACGATCATATATTGGTGTTGTTTCACCAATTTCTTCTTCAATTACTTCATATAATAATTTAGCAGTTCCAGATGGTGCATCTATTTTTTGATTATGATGTTTTTCAAGTATTTCAATATCATAGTCTGCTTCATAAAATTCTTTGGCTACTTGACGTAATATCTTAGTTACCATTTGTACACCATAAGATGTATTGTAAGATTGAAAGATTGGAATTTGTTTTGAGGCATCATTGATTTTAGCCAATTGTTCTGTACTATATCCTGTTGTAGCAATAACTAATTTTGTTTTATTTTCTAAAGCATAAGATAAAATATCATCTAAATTATTAGGGTGAGAAAAGTCGATGATAACATCGGCTTTTTCCACACACTCTTTTAGAGAATTAAAGCTTTTTTCAGGTATTTTTTCATCAAACTCATAACTTATAACAGCTGTTAAATCCATACCGCTTTGACTTCTTACCTTATTAGCAACCTTTTTACCCATCAATCCATATCCATATACAATTACCTTCATTTTATAACCCCAACTTTTCAAATGCATCCATAGCATCAAATAGTAATTTTTTATTTTCTTCAGTAGTTTCAATCAATGGTAATCTTAGGGTTGGTTTGCAAATTCCCATTCTAGCTAAGGCTGCTTTAGGCATAATAGGATTTATATCTGCAAATAAATAACGACTTACTGGTTCTAATGCGTAGGCTAGTTCTTGAGCTCTTGGTAAATCACCTTTTAAAGCTAATTGTACTAATAATTCAGTTTGACGAGGATATATATTTGATAGTACAGAGATTACTCCTTTTCCTCCTGCACAAATAAATGGTAAGATGTTATCATCACATCCTGAATATAAATCAAAATCCATGCCTTGTGTTTTTGCCAATACTTCCATTGCATAAGCAATATTATCAGTAGCATCTTTCATTGCAACAATATTTTTATGTTTTGCTAATGTTGCTACTGTATTAACATCAATTTTTACTCCTGTTCTGCCTGGTACATTATAAAGAATCATTGGAATATCTACTGTATCAGCTATTGTTGTATAATGAGTAATTAACCCTCGCTGACTAGTTTTATTATAATATGGTGTAACTACTAAAATAGCATCAGCACCTTTTTCTTTAGCATATTTAGCTTTCTTTAAAGCAGTAGCTGTATCGTTTGATCCAGCACCTGCAATAACCTTAACATCACTTCCTCTTGACATTTCAAGTGTAATGTCTAATAATTCAAATTCATCATCAATATGGATAGTTGCTGTTTCTCCTGTAGTACCATTAACTAACAAAGCTTTAACTCCACCATCGATCATTCTTTTTACTTGTCGTCTAAAACCATCATAATCAATACTTCCATCTTCATTCATTGGTAATACAAGTGCTACTGCACTTCCTTCAAAAATAGCCATATAATTCTCCTCCTATAATTTTAAATCAAAAGATTCATTTAATTTATCTATTGCTAAATTTTTATCCTTTTTATCAACGATAAAAGAAATCGTTCTTTTTGATGTTGTAACTTGATAAAAATGAATGTTATTTTTACCTAAAATTGTAAATACTTTTGCAGCAGCTCCAGGTGTAAACTCAACCATCTTTCCACCAACTGCTATTTTAAAATACTTTCGATTAGTAGCAATTTCTAATTGTTTAACTTCTTCCTTTAAGCGTATTATTGCATTGTTTAAATTTTTTTGATAACTTTCATCTAGTGTAATCTCTATCTGCATAGCATCTTCAATCATTACTTGAGAAATCATATCAATGTTAACATCACATTCACTTAAAATAGTAAAAATCTTAGCAATTACTATTGGATGTTTTGGTACATTAGTTAACCTTAATTGAATAATATCTTCTTCATAGCTCACTGCTTCAATAAGTCTTTCCATCGCTATTCTCCTTCGTAAAAAAAGTTGCAATGAGTAATCATTGCAACATAGTTAACATATGAACAATGATAGCTCACCATTATCAATATTAATGATAATGACAGTCTTATAGATATTCTCTATAAGCCCAGAGTATAAACGCATGCAATCATTTACCCCTTCGGCGAAAGCTCCCCCATTTTTATCTAGTTTGCATCTTCTAATAAAAATTTCATAACTATTCGCGCCTCTATCTCATAACTTTCTTACAATATATCACAATAGAGCATATATTACAATAGCATTATAATGTTTATAACTATATAAGAAGATTTTTTGCTTTCTCTCATTAATATATGATTTGATTTAACTCATTATGATAAATAACTATAAATCATCATATCTTTACATCTATGCATAAAATATTCTTGAATAAAATAATTTAATAATACCTGAATTCCTAAGTTATTTAATTATTTTATAATTGAATGCTAAAAAACTTTCTCAATTAATTAGTTTTTAAATCAAAAAATAGCTTTCCCATACAACTATTAAAAAAGTTTCAAGGATAAGTATAGGACTTTACATAAAATTATAAAATAATTTTATTATGTTTTTAATAAATTAGCTAAAGATTTATATAAAGACCATTACTTTTATTAAAATAAATGAATATTATTAAATGCTAGAAGTAGGATAACATTTCTTGCTTCTTTTTTGTTTTCTATAAAGTAATATGAATAATTCTTTTGTATATATTATTAGGAGGTATTTTCTATGTCAAAACAATTTTGTAATGATTTAAAAAATGATGTTTTATTCAAGTACTTACTTCATGATGACTTAGATCCTGACTGTATCTTTATGTTAAAGCTCTTTATTGAAAATATTCTTAATATTAAATGTCATCATAGAAATAATCATTGTCTCCTCAAATTTAATGAAAACTTACCGACTTTTTATATCGGTAAGTTTTTATAACTATAAAGTTTTATAAAAATTAATCTAAGATTTTCTTTTTTTTGAAATATAGTATCCAGCTAAACTCAATGTCATTAATGCAACTGTTGCTCCAATTACATTATCATCTCCAGTTTTTACACTTACTGTTGTATCTCCAGGTTTTACTGTTTCTACTGGTTTTGCTTCTAAGCTTGCTAGGGCTTTTGTTAGAGCTGACACTGCAACTTCTACTTCTTCTTGTGTTGCTTCTGAATCTTCTAATACCGCTTTTGCTTTTTCCATTACATCATCTACTGCTTTTAATGATGCTGATGTGTAATTAGCTCTATTTAGTCCATTTGCCTGATTGATTAAACCACTTAATAAATCTTTATTTGGTTTTAATCTTAAATTAATAAATGCTCTTACTAATTCACTATATACTTCATCTACTTCTTCCTGCATTGCATTTTCGTTACCTAATACTTCATTTGCTTTTTCTAATACTGGTAACATCGCATTCCATGTTGATTCTATATATTTATTTGATTCTAAATCATTTATTAAATCTACTTGTTTTTGTAATAATTCTTTATTTCCTTTGTAGAATTCTAACATATGCATTGCATTTGCTAATCTAGTAAATGCATTATCCACTTCTTCTTGTGTTGCATTATCATTTACATAAATAGTTTGAGCATTTTCTAATGCTGCATTGAATTCTTCTACTACTGCTGGTACTACATTTTCTAAACTTGCATTTTCTGCCATTTCTATTGCAATTGCTAATGCTGTTTTATTTGTTTTAATAACAACTTCAACTAATGAATTTTTAGCATTTTGTAATATAGTTTTAATATTATTTACTTCTTCTTGTGTTGCATCTGCTCTATCTAATACAACTTTAGTATCAGCCATTGCATTTGCGAATGTTACCCAAGATTCAGTTGTATAATTTGCTTCATTCAATGTTAAATATTCGTTATATAATTCTTGTAATTCACTCTTATCAACATCTACATTGCCATAGAAACGCATTTCTGCTGCACTTACACAACTATTTACTGGATTTCCTAATGTTTCCAAAATTGTTACTTTAACATATCTTGCATCAGTAGGAATAAATTTCATTTGTTTAAATACAGTTTTATCAAGTAACTTAGTACCATCATTATCAAATTCAAACTGTCCAAGATCAGTATAATTTTGTCCATCTGTACTTACAGAAATAGCAGCTTTAATAATATCACCATTATTTCCACCCTGACGAGGAAGGAATGTAACATCAGTTAAATTATAAACACTTCCTAAATCTACAACTACCCATTGTGGCATTCCTGTTTGAGGAGTTAACCAATATGTTCCTATATCATCATCTAAAATATTAGATGCATTTTCACTCCAACTAGCTTGTCCACTTGAATCTGCTATAGTAATACCTTCTATACGATTATTTGAATTTACAGGTCTTAACTCTAATCCATTAATAGCACGCTTAATTTTACTTACTAGTTGATCTACTTGATCTTGAGTTGGATCATTAGATAATAATTCTTTTGCTTCATTAACTGCATTTAATAATATAGTATAACTGTCAATAGTATAGAAATCTTTATTTAAAGCTTCTGCACCATTTAATACATCTATCAATGCATTTGTATCAGTTCCTACTTTTACTGTTACAGTTTGAGTAACTGAAATAGTATTATTATCTACTGATGTTGCTGTAATATTTGCTGTTCCTTCTTTTAGTGGTTGTAACATGAATGCAAATCCACTTGCTGTTTTAATAGTTAATACTTTTACTACATCTTCATTATCACTTGTCACAGTATAATAAGGATTTAAAGCATCTTCTGGACTAACCTTAGCGTTGAAGTTAGTTAAATTTCCTACATATAAAGTATCACGATTATCTTTATCTAATTCAATACTTGTAACTGGAATATCTTGAGCATATAAACATTCGATCTCTCTTAATGTTAACATACGATCATATGGATTATTTGAATCACCAGCTGTACCTGTTGCATGTTCAAAAGTAATATTTACTGTTTTAACCTCTACTGCTTCATCTAATTCAAATGTGAATATTCCATCACTTGGATAATTACTATATATTGGATTTCCATTACTTTCTAATGAATGATTACCAATTGTTCCTAAATCAATAGTTGTACCATCTGTAGTAACTACATTAGCACTTACAACACGTGGTGCCCCATTACCAGTTGGACGCCCATAAACACGTACAATATTCATTAATTGTCCATCTATATCTAAATGTAGATTAACAGGTAATGAAATTTCTGGTTTTAATACTCCATCTACTTGATTATCTGCAGTATCCCATTTTAATTCAAATTCATCATCTGCCATTCCATTATATAATGCATCAAATGAATTTTGTTGAATTAATTTTTCAACATTTGTACCATCATCAGTTGGATATGCATTATTTGTAATTGTTGTTCCTTTTACTTCAACTGCTTTTTCAATTTGACTTGGAGTTTCTGGAATTGTTGTATCACCATCAATATTAGCATCAACATATGATAATTTTGGTCCTACTAATTTTGCAATACCATTAGTCAATACAAAAGTTGTATCAGTTTTTGCTTTTAATGTAACAGTACCAAGTTTCATTGTACCATTTACTAAATCCTGATCTCCAACATTAGTACTAACAATTGTCAATTCACTTCCATTAGCTCTAGCTCTCATTTTAGCTATAGTCATCATATCAATTACATCATATGATTGACGATATCCTTCATAAGAGAAATTTTCAGTATCAATTGGAAGAACTTCACTGAAAGCATTAATATTTTTTAAACCTATACCAAGTAAAGTAATATTAACTGTTTCTCCTGCTTTTACTTCATTCTTATCTGCGATCAACATGATCTTTCCATCAGGGTTACCAGTTTTATTAGTACCACCATCTAATTTAGTTGTAATATAAGAAATATCATAAGCATCTATTACATTATCACCATTAATATCTGCATTATTAGTTTGTGATACATAACTAAAGTCTGAATCTTTATTAGTTAATCCAGTATAGTTTTCAATCCATGTTAAATCATTACTATCAACTTTTCCATCTAGAGTAACATCACCTACTGGATAAGTTTTTGAACCATCTACTTTATATGGCATAATTTCTGTCATACATACATAAGTTCCTGCTGGTTTTGAAATAACCATTTTCATATAACGCATCTTAGCGCCATTTAAAGCAATCGACTTAACTGATGAATCATTAGATAACTGTATCTTATCTACCACAGTTGTATAATTAGTACCATCAAGACTACCTAAAATAGTTACTTCTCGAGGCTGTTGATTTAAATAACTACTATGAGGATAAATATCAACATGATCCATAGAAGTTATTTCTTTATAATCAAAATCAATAACTTTATCACGATTATTAACACTATCATCTGTCCAATTAGTGAACCAGTATGCATTAGTATCACGATCAACTAAATTTTTAGCTGAATATCCTGTGGCACTATCATTAGTAGTAACTTCCATTCCTGCTGGAATATTACGATATGGATCTTCAATTGTCTTAGCAGTCAAAGCTTCACTCCATGGTGAATATCCATCACTATTTACTGCACGAACCCTAAATGTATGAGTAGAATTGTATTCAAGATTTCCTACTAAAAATTCATTTGTTGTAATACCTGAATTAATTTTACCATCAATTTCCAATTGATATTCAGTAGCATTTTCTACTGCATCCCATACTAATGGAATTTCAGTTGGAGTAATTTGGTCTTCTAATGTTGCCAAACCTGTTGGAGCTGTTAAAGTATCAGTTTCTTGGTTACCAGCTAAATCTTGCTTATTTTCAAATCCTTTGACCGTTACTTCGATAGCATTTTTATTTACATCTGTATTTTCAATTTTTACATATAATTTTGGAGTTGTTGTAATTTCAACATTAGCAAATTCGCTTCCCTCTGTAGCATATTTATTTAAATTAGGTGTTTCATCATAATAATATACATTACCAGTTGCATTATCAAATGCTTCTTTACTATCAACTGCATGAAATTCAGCATTTGCAGAACCAACTTTTCCAGTTACTGCTTCTGGTGCTTTTGAAACATTTACAACAAATGTAGTATCTCTATCTGAATCATAACCTTGATAAGTTCCTTTTGATGCTTCTGCACGTAAAATAGCTTCATCACCTTTTACTTCAGAAGTAAACTTAGTAGAAACACTACTTCCATAATTAACTTCTTCTTTATTAGAATAGTCTATTGTTATACCATCATCTTCAAATAATTCATATGATGTTTTTCCTTCAGGCCAGAATTCTATAATACGTTTTGTTTTATCTAACCCTTTTGGATTACTTTCTGTAATTGGTGCAACATTATTGTTTTCATCATACATTGGAACAATAGCACCATTTTTTACAAATAATGGTAATTTCCATCTTAATTTAATGATATTGAAAATTGTTTCCTATTCTTTTCTACTTTTCTTGCCATTCAATTTCTACTTCTTTTTGATAATGTGCTAATCCAATATAGATTACATTTCCCCTTAATTCAATATCATACTTTCTGTCTTTGATTTGTTCTACTGCTCTTTTTGCCAGTTCATTTAAATCGGTATTACTGTCTTTTGCATACTTAAATTCCAGAATATAAGAAATTTGATTTTCTTTCCTGGCTTTTAAAACTATATCACATCTTCCTTTTCCTGCTTCTCGATTACTTATAATCTTATAATCATGACATAGCCATGCACACATTCCTAATGCCATCATATGATA
>NZ_FOIN01000020.1 GCF_900102365.1 Thomasclavelia cocleata
ATTTATCACCAAATGAGTATGAGATGAGATACATGTTAGAGTAAACTAACTAAATTTCTTACATTTAGTTAGTCCGAATTCTTGACATAGGACCAGATCAAATGAAGTGGGTACGAGAAATGAATAACATTCAAAATTGTGTTGAGGAAGTTATTTTGAAAGAATATATTTATGAATAAAAATACAGAAGATCAGTTTATCTTGATCTTCTTTTTTTATAAGATATACAGTTTGCTTGGATAAATATGTGAATTTAATAGAGAAAAAATGTAAAAAAACAGAAAATGGAATTCTATAATTGATGACAGTAGATGCAAAAATTAAAATAACTTTAACTTTGTGAAGAAAAGCACAATCGTGCTTAAAAAGTTTTATAAAATAATTTTGTAAAACGTTTTACAAGGTGTAGGAAAGGTAAGTGATTGAAAATGATTTATTCATTTGATGAGATTGAACTTACTTTGAAAATGTATCCTATTGCTAAAAATCATTTGTTAGAATTAGAACAAAGTTTTAATTTAAGTAATTTTCAAACAGATTTTTCAAGGAACTATTATTACTATTCCTATATTGTCGATAAAGTTAATTTATGGATTGATAATCTTTTGCCAGATGAAAAAGAAGTAATAATGAGGCGTATCTTCTTAAAACAAACATTTGACTATATATCTATACAATTAGGTTATGCTAATCATAGTTCTGTTGATAGGAAATATAAGAAAATCATTAATAAAATAAGAGATTTAGGAGGAAATGATGGATAATATATTTGAATATTTGAAATATGTATATTCATTAATTATTGCGATGTTATCGTGTTTCTTAGGGGAACATTGGATTTTGTTTATACTCTATCTTACTTTAAATATTATTGATACTTTTACAGGTTGGGCAAAAGCAAGAATATTAAATAAAGAAAGCTCTAAAGTTGCAATGATAGGTATAATTAGGAAAATGTGTTATTGGGTTTTAATTCTAGTAGCTTTTCTTATACCAATCATTTTCCAAGAAATTGGAAGTGTTATAGGCATTGATTTTTCAGTAACTATTATTCTAGGGTGGTTTGTAGTAGCTAGTCTTATTATTAATGAATGTCGCAGTATATTAGAAAATTTAGTTGAAGCTGGATGTCAAGTGCCTAATTTCCTTATTAAAGGATTAGAAGTAACGGCAAAAAAATTAGAAGAAATAGAGGAAAAAGAAAATGAGTAAATATATTATAGATGTATCATATCATAACGGAAAAATAGATTTAAATGAAGCAAAAAATATGATAGCGGGAATTGTTGCTAGATGTTCTTATGGCTGGAGCAAGAGTAATATAGATAAACAATGGAATGACAATGCAACACAGGCAAACACGTTGAATATACCGTTATTTGCATATCATTTCTGTTATGCAAAAAATGCAAGTCAAGCTAAACAAGAAGCAAAATTAGCATTGAAAGCGTGCTCTGGTTATGATGTCAAAGTTATTTATTATGATATGGAGTATAGCAAAACACAAGGAGACCTTAGTAATGAATTATATTATGTTATAGCCAAATCTTTTTGTGATGAGATTGAAAAAGCAGGTTATTCAGTAGGAATTTATGCTAATCAAGATTGGTTTAAAAACAGATTAACTCATAATGGTTTTTCTGCATGGACACTGTGGTTAGCTAATTATGGAAAAAATGATGGATATGATAATTGGAATGGGAATTTGCAATATAATCCGTTCAATCATGTCCATCTTCATCAATTTACTTCAAGAGCAAAACATGGTGTTCTAAAAGAAATAAAAGGAATTAGTTCAAGTGGATTAGACTGTAGCTTGGATTATGGAGTGTTAGATATATTTGTGAAAAAAAGTGAAGATAAAGTTGAGTATAAAGTCGGAGATATAGTAAGAGTAAAAAAAGGATCTAAATGGTATGATGGTGAAAGTATAGCTAGTTTCGTTTATGAGAATGAATATGAAATTATTCAAATAAATGATGATAGGGTAGTAATAGGAATTAATGGTAAAGTAACAGGAGCAATTTCAAAGAAAAATTTATTTAAATAAAAAGGCACAATTGTGCTTAAAAAAGAGTATATGATAAAAATGTAGAGAAAATACCGGTATTAATCTACAAAATGAATTAGGAGGAAAATACAATGGCAGATGAAAATGTAAAAAAAGCGCAAAGATATTTAAACAGTATGTATGGTCATCGTTCGGAATGGGTAAAATTGGAAGAAGATGGTATTACAGGAACAGGTACATGTCAAGGAATTATTAGAGCGTTTCAAATTGAAAATGGAGTTACACCAGTTACAGGTAATGTTGGTGATGTTACATTAGATAAAATGAGATCATTACCAAAAATTTCAAAGATGAATGCTAATGATAAAAGTAATGCAAATGTTTGTATTTTACAATGTGCATTATTTGCAAAGGGATTTAATGCAGGTGGTATTACTGGAATTTATTATACTACAGGTGTTAATGCAGTTACTCAATTTCAAGCATATGCTAATCTAGAACAAACAGGAATTATTGATTGGAAAGTATGGATGGGATTAGTTTCACTTAACTGGTTTACTATGTCTAGTGGAGGAGATACTAATATTAGGACTATTCAAAGACAATTAAATGCTGACTGGTCTGATATTATTGGTGTAGGTCCTTGTGATGGTGTTGTGTCAAGATTTACTGCTTACGCATTAATTGCAGCATTACAAGCTGCAGAAGGTATTTACACAGATTTTATAGGAAGCCTTGATGGGACTAATTTTGGTAATCAGACAACAGATAAATTTCCAGATGTATTAAAAGAAAACCAGAATGGTGATTTTATAAAATTTAACAAATTAGTACAATATGGTCTATATACAAATGGTTATAATCCTAGAAGATTTGATGGGATTTTTGATTCAACAACTAAAGAAAGAGTATCAGAATTTCAAGAGTTTTATGCACTTACCGGAATAGGGCTTGTAACACAAGGTGAAGTAAACTGTGCAACTATGAAATCATTGCTTACTAGTAAAGGTGATACAAGCAGAAAGGCAAAAGCATGCGATTGTTCAACAGTTTTAAATAAACAGCAAGCTTTAGACTTAAAAGCAGCAGGATATCAAGTTGTAGGTAGATATTTAACTGGAACTGTTGGTTCAAGTACAAGAAAGTTTATTACTTTTGAAGAAATTGAAAATATTAAAAATGCAGGATTAAGAGTATTCCCTATTTATCAAGATGGAGGATACAGATTAGAGTATTTTCAAGATTTAAGACAAGGAACAGTGGATGCTCATACTGCAATTGCATCAGCAAAGCGTATTGGTATCCCAAGTGGAACTACTATTTATTTTGCGGTTGATTTTGATTGTTATAGTTATCAAATGTCGTCATTTATTGTACCTTATTTTAGAAAATTGAACTTAGTATTTAATAGTTCTACAAACTCAAAGAAATATAAAGTAGGAATTTATGGTCCAAGATATGTGTGTTCGTATATTAGCGATTTAGGACTTGCAAAATATTCATTTGTAGCAGATATGTCTAGTGGTTTTAGTTGTAATTTAGGCTATCCTATTCCGAAAAATTGGGCTTTTGATCAGTTTTTTGAATTAAATGATAATAATGGTGGTAAATTCCAATCTAGTCCTTCTTTTGATTTAGATAAAGATGGATACTCAGGAAGAGATACTGGTATTTCTACTTTTGATGATGTTCCATATTTAACACCAGATCAATTAGCAGAAAAGAATTCCAATATTATGTTAGATGCTCAAAGAGATCAATATGTTTATAATGTATTTGAACCTTTAGGTTATTTAGATGTAGTTAATAATGGTAGTCTTACTTATAACGAAGAATTTTTGTTGAATACTATTTTATTAAATGGTTTGACAATTAAAATAACAGCAGAAGTATCTGATACATTAACTACTGATTTTGATAGTACTCCGATTACAATCGATTTAAACAATGAAGGAGAATTATCGACATCTTGTGAAGCAGAAATAGAAGGTATGATTGCAGGTATAGAAATTGGTGATTTTGAAAATATTGATATTATTAATTCTACTATCAATGATTTAAAAGATGTTGCTGTATCAGTGACATCAGGACAAATAGGTGTGAAAGTGAATTTGAATGGAACTTATCCAAAATTAACATTTGTTATCACTTCAGATGATATTTTTCCAGATTCTGTTTCTGTAGATCAAGAAATCACAGTTGAAATAAGTTTTGAAATTATTCCAACCCCAACACCTGATGTGGATTATGAATTGGTTTTAGAAACTCTAGCTATTAGTGCACTATCTGTTGCAGCTGTTATTGGATTAATAGCATTGCTATCTAATCCAGGAACTGCATCATTAGCTCCAGAATATTTAATAGCTTTAGGTGTTTTTGCATAAAATTACTTAAGAATTGTATCTATCTTTAAAAGATAAATACAATTCTTTTTATATTGCCTAAATTTAGTATATAAAAATAGTTGACAGATAATGATGATATGATAATATTCTCTTATTAAAGGGGGAATATCGAATGAGGATTGAAGTTAAAAATAATGTAATTAACAAAGAAGTTCTTGAAAGGAATAAAAATTATTTAATACCTAATTGGAAGAATTATTTGGCAAGAATATCTATTACATTTTTTCTTGTATTATCTATAATCTGTTTAATACAAGGAACTTTTAAAATGAGAATATATGCATTTGCAGCTTTTACAGTTGCAGTAGTGTTTTTCTTCGTTTATATTTACGTTACTAAAAGAAACATCAATTTAATTTTATCTAAACAAATTGAGGTGTCAGGAAAAGAAGAATTTTTTTATTCGTTAATCTTTGAAAATAATAGTGTCAATACAATTTTATCCAGTGATAAAAAAAGTCAAATAAAGTATGAAGATATTAACAAGATAATTGATACCCCAAAAGATTTTGTGTTTATCAGTAAACATAACTCTTTTATTATTTGTCAAAAAGATAATTTAAAAAGCGATGAAAAAGAAAAAATATATGAAATAATAAAGCATATGAATATAAAATTGGTAAAGGGAAAATAAATGTTATATTCAATATATTGGGGAATGTTGTTTTGAAGATGAGGAATTAAATTTGTAAAAGAATTATTTTAAAAAAGTTGTTTACTAGAGGATTGTTTAAAAATATATAAAATATAAGGAAGTGTCTTATATGAATAAAAAAATATATAATTTATCTTTAAAAAAAGTATTATTGGTTATTTCTTTATTGATGATAATTGTAGGGTGTAAATCAAAAACAATAGAAATTCCATCAGTAGAAACTTCAGAAAATGAAAAAACACCTGTAGCAGATAATCATATCTTGCCTGTTTCTCTTAATGATGATGAAGCTTCAATATCTAGTGCTTATTTAATGAGTGAAGAAAATGAATTTTCTTCTACGTTTGTGTGCAAATATGATATTGGAGTTCATTCAAATTCATATAAAATAATAATTAAATCTAAATATCAAGAGATAGTTGAACATTTAGAAATGGATATCCCTTCTTCATTGAATATAACTAATCTGTATATTACAATGGATAATTATACTTTTATAGTTGCTTTATTTAATGGAACTGAATTGATTTCAAAACAAACATTAGATATCAGTAAGTACAATCAAGAAAGTGAAAATTTTGTATGTAAAGGAAGCACTAATAACAAGACACTTGTTACTGGACTTAGTAAAAAATTAAATAATGATCTTTCTATTTTTGATACAACTTTATTGATGGTGCATGGTGATGAAAAATGGAATGAGGATAATGAGGAGCGGATAAGATTAACAGTTACTTTGGAGGAACAGTAGATGAAAAAGATAATGATGTTTATAATGGTATTTTGCATAAGTCAAACATTTATTTTTGCTACTTCTGATAATATTAGTATTTATACCGTTGAAACTGAATCAGAAATTATAATTGATCAATTATATGAAAATAAAAATGTTGAAACATATAAATTTATAATTGAAAATGCGATTGAAGATGGTTGTATTAATATAACATATTCTATTGATAATCAAGTGGTTAAAAATGATAACAATATACTCGTCTTTCAAGAGAAAACAAGTTATTTTTTTATAGCCACAACACCAAAACATCTCTTTTTACGTCCTGATAAGAAGCATAAAAAACTTGTGAAAGGAAAAGTAGATGTAAGTAGTATTGATGAAGGATTTGTATATGCTATGCAAAATGTTGGATATATAAGAGAAGATAAATCTATGATTAGAAATGATGATTTAATTATGCGGTTTGAAAATGTTTATAATGATCATAATTATAAAATTGAATTTAAGTATAACGTGGCTACTAAGTAATAAAATCAGAGTTTAAAATTAAAAGTGGGTATTTTAGAAGTGTAAAGTATAATATTGTACCAATATATGATGGATTTAGTTTTATTGTTGATTATGTATATTAAACGAGTATGGAAAGGTTTAGTGACATCAATTTGACATCAAAAAATGTTTGAAATTAAAATAATAACTGTAAATTCACGAAAAAAGTATAATAAATCGACTAAAAATTGACGAAAATAATACTTATAAAATAAAGGTTATCATACGTTGGTGATTAATTGATACTAAAAACCCTTGATAAATTCAGGGGTTTTTCTTTTTTGTAGATGGTTCTGGTACTATTATAAAATAAATGTATATTTTGTTATGAAACGATTTATGAAACATGGGAATTTTTAAAAACATGAATACTTTTATATATTGTGAATATAATAAAAATTACGTATAATAAATAAGGAGAAATTCTACAATGATATTTAAAAGAAAAATCTATAAAAAATTATTAGAATGGAAAATGAATGTAATGGAGAAAAAGCATTATTAATAGAAGGAGCAAGACGTATAGCAGATGGAGGCATGCCACAAGCAGTTAAAGCAAATATGAAAGGAAATAATTTTTCTACTATAGATAATATAAAACGTCAGATTATTAATCTATATGAGGAAGATTAATAAAAATAGGTACTTCTGGAAAAATATCATTCAATACATAGACAGTTAGCTAAGGGTCAAAAAATATCGTATTTCATCTACATTAGGAAAAATAGTTACAGTTAGAAAAGAATTATTATTTGATTTAAGTGATTCTAAAACTGTAGTACCAAGCTATAATTCTACAGATCCTAGAGTGAATTTGTTATTAACCAAAGATTTAGATAGTTATAAACTTTATTTATCTGATATATGGTTATTTGTAACAAAATAGACCTATTATAGAAAACTAAATTGCTATCTGATAAATTGCCAGCGAATTTGGGATATTTATATGAAAATTTAATAGCACAATTGTTAGTTTCAATGAATAGAGGACTATATTATCATACATAAGAAAAAGAGGGGAGCACCCATTATTATGAGGTGGATTTTTTAATTTCAGAAGAAACTAAGATTTCGGCTATAAAAGTCAAATCATCAGCTTTAGGAAAATATAAATCAATTCAGGAATTTGTAAAAAAATATTCAAAGCATATAAATAATTGCTATGTTTTTTCACAAAAAGATTATCAGCAAGAAAAAATATATAGTGCCTATATATTTATTACCATTTATATAATTAAATAGGAATTAAGAATAATAAAATGTGGTAGAAGAAGTATAAACATTATAAATATATTCATGTTTATTGATGACAAAATTATTAAATTCAATATCAACTAAGTAACACTATTTAGGTACTAAAAAGTTCTTAAGGTTGTCCAAATTTAAAGACATATGTTTTTTAAAATCAATAAAGTTAAGCTTAGAGGATACAGTTCTAATGTATTTTGGAAAAATAAGATTTTAAATTTATTTCTTTAATTAATTTTGCTATTTTCATAGTTAAGTATAGTATAATATATGAACTAGAGGAGTGATGATAATGAATAGTTGTGAATTATTAGAATTAATAGAGCAGGGTGAAACTGAAACTACTGAATTTAAATCGTGGGTTAAGACGCCAGATTTTAAGAAATTTATAAAATTATGTGTAAAAGAAATAGTTGCTTTATCAAATTCTAGTGGAGGATATTTATTAGTTGGAGTTGAAGATGATCAAAGTATAACTGGTTGTATGGGTTATGATTTGCAAAATATTATAGAAAGTATTTATGATAGAACAATGCCTAATATATTTACTAAAGTTGAAGTTGTAAATATAGATAATAAAGATGTAATTGTTATTACAGTTGAAAAAGGAAATCAGTTGTATGGTACAACTTCGGGTGAGTATTTTAAACGACTAGGTAAAAATTCAAAACCTTATAATCCAATTAGTATTAAAGAAGATTTTATTGTAGATAAAGACTATTCAGCTCAAATCATAGGTCAATCAACTATAGATGATATTAATATGTTGGAAGTTTATAAGTTAAAAGAAAAATTAAAAATGAGGGATAAACAATCGACATTAGTTGAATTAGATGATTTGTCTTTTTTAAAGGACTTATCATTGTTAATAGATACTGAAGATGGACTTAAATTAAATGTTGCAGGTATGCTGTTTGTAGGAAAAGAGGAATCTATAAAAAGATATTTGCCACAAGCAGAATGTATATATTTACATTATAGTGATAGTAATCGTGATGAGTACGATAATAGATTAGATTTAAAAATACCAATTATTTCTGTTTTAGATAGATTAACTGAAAAAATTCAGGACTATAACCATTTGACTAATGTTCAGGTAGGATTGTTTAGATTAGAAATATATGATTTCTCAGAAAGAGTATTTCAAGAAGCACTGTTGAATGGATATACACATCGTCGATATGATAGTCCTGGATCAATTTATGTAAAGCATTATTCAGATAAATTGGTAATTGAGAGTCCAGGTGGCTTTATGGCAGATATTACTGCTGATAATATTATTACTCATCCATCATTACCTAGAAATAAATTAATTGCAGAAACATTGCAAAGGTTACGTTATGTTCAAAGATCAGGACAGGGTATTGATATTATGTATAGAGAGATGGTTTCTATGGGAAAACCATATCCTGAATATACAGTTTTCAATGATGCTATTCGTTTAACTTTATATAGTGTATTAGAAGATGAAGGATTTGTAAGGTTCATAACTGAAACACAAGATAAGAATATGTTCACATTTTCATTACCTGAATTGATGATATTAAGGTATTTATTTGAAAATAAAACTATTAATTTATCAACAGCAAAAGTACTTACTCAACAATCATTAAATGAAGTTAAACATGCACTTATAAGTTTAGAAAAGTATGGATTAATTGAATTGTCTGGGCGAGTATATATGATGACACCAAGTTCTTATCATAAAGTAAAATCAGATGTTCAATATACACAAGACAAAACTGTGACTTATTTAAAATCAAAATCACTCATTTTGGATTATTTATCAACACATGATAGTATCAATAATGAAACGATTAGAGAGTTATGTAGATGTACAAAAAAACAAGCAACAACTTTTTCAAGAAAAATGAGAGATGAGGGAATTATTGAAATGATAGGTAAAAGTACTGCTACAAGATATAAAAAAATAGATTAAATTTTTTAGAATTATAATGGACCGCAAATGGACCGCAAATGGACCGCAAATGGACCGCAAATGGACCGCAAAGAGGATTCAAGTTATCATTTATATGTTAAAAGTATTATTCTTTTATTTTTTTATAATATATAGGAGAGGAAATGTTATGATAATTATTGTTAAATAAGTAGGTATATTAAAACATGTGATATGTATTTAAATGGAGGTATGTTTATGGCTTTGTTTGATGATTTAAGTAAAAAAGCAGCTAAGTTTACAGAAAAAACAATTGAAAAATCTTCTGAATTAGCAGATACTGCTAAATTGAAGATTAGCATTAAAAGTGCACAATCAGATTTAGATGAACAATTTATTAAATTAGGGAAAGTTTATTATGAAATGATTTGCAAAGATAATGTATTTGATGAAGATACAGCAAAAATTGTTCAAGAGATAGATAGTATTAAAAGCAGGATAGATAAATTAGAAGATGATTTAAAAAAAGTTAAAAGAGATTAATATAAAAAACTATACTAATTAATAGTCGATTGTTAGTATAGTTTTTTGCATATTCCTTTATATTTTGACAAATCACTTCATTAAAAGTGTGTTAAAAATCAACGTTTATGTGAGTTTGAAAAATTCATATTCCAACAATGATTTAGTGGGCCGCTACCTTTTCCTAAATCTAAATTTGTATTTAATGCACCGGAAATATATTTCTTGGCTCTAACAACACTTTCGTTCATTGGATACCCGATTGCTAAATTTGATGCAATAGCTGAGGAAAGAGTACAACCAGTGCCATGTGTATTAGGATTATTAATTTTTTTACTTTCCAACCAGGTAATATTTCCCTGGTAATATAATAAGTCATCTGCTCTATCTTCAAAATGTCCGCCTTTTATTAAAATATAGCCATTATAAAAGGTGCTTATCTTTTGGGCAGCTTTAATCATTTTATTTTTGCTATCTATTATTATATCAGTTAGTACTTGAGCCTCGGGAATATTAGGCGTGATAATACTAGCAAGAGGAATAAGTGATTCTTTCAAAAGCTTTACAGCACTATCTGCCAAGAGTTGTGATCCACTAGTTGAAACCATAACTGGATCAATAACAATATTTTTTACTGGATACTGTTTTAGTTTAGTAACAATGGTTTTAATTAAAACAGGGCTTGAAACCATACCTATTTTAATAGCGTCAGGATAAATATCTTCAAAAACACAATCAAACTGTTCATTTAAAAATTGAGGTGTAACCTCCATAATATCACGTACACCAGTTGTATTTTGAGCAACTAGAGCTGTAATGATGCTCATTCCATATACTTTATGAGCAGTCATAGTCTTTAAATCTGCTTGTACACCTGCTCCACCAGTAGGATCAGTTCCAGCTATTGTTAATACTTTTTTCATTATAGCACCTCCATAAATTTCATATTTTTAAATGCTAAGTCACATATAGATTTAATTTTTATCCAATCATTTAAATTACTACGATCAGCAACTCCCCAAACAATGAATCCAGCTTTTTTTGCAGTGTTTATAGCATGTAAAGCATCTTCAATTACAATACATTCATTAATATTTAAATTAAGTTTTTTCATAGCGTAAATGTAAATATCACTATCCTGTTTTGTTAGATTGGTATCATCACATGTAATAATTTGATCAAAATAACTTATTAATTTGTGTCTGGTTAAAGTTTTGATAGTTAAATCACGTTTATTAGCAGTTAATAAACACATTTTTTTGTTTAAAATTGTGCATTTATTAATAAATTCCCTAACTCCTGTTTTTAAACTAACTTCATTTAAATATTGATACTCAATTAAATCAAAAAGCTGCTTTTGAATTTCTGACACAGTTTCATTGAAACAGTATTTGTTTTTTAGATAATTAATGGCATCTTTAATTGATAAAGGAGCTAAAATTCTTTTTAAATCATCGCTAACAATAATACCTCTATTCTTTAATAATGTTATAGCTACATTTTCCCAAATATTCATAGAATCAATAAGAGTTCCATCCATATCAATGATATATCCTTTAATCATGATTTAACTCCCTAACTAATTGACCACTAGCAGCAGTGATATCATTAGCTTTCATAATTGCAGAAACTACTGCTATACCAGCAATATTAATATCTTTTAGTTTAGAAATATTATCTAAGTTGATTCCACCAATTGCAACAACAGGAAGATCAATATTGTCACATATTTTTTTTAAACTATCTAATGTTACATTAGTAGCGTCATTCTTAGTTTCTGTAGAAAATATAGCACCAACTCCTACATAATCAGCTCCATCAATTTTAGCTTGAAATGCTTCTTTTAAGTTGTGAACTGAAACTCCTAATATTTTATCTGGTCCAATTTGTTTACGTACAATTGAAGCAGGAATATCATTTTGACCAATGTGAATACCATCACTATTTGTGGCTAAAGCAACTTCAAGGTTATCATTAATAATTAAAGGGATATGATACTTTTGACAAACTTTTTTTACATCTTTGGCAATACTTATAAATTCTTCGTTACTTAAATTTTTCTCTCGTAATTGAATTGTTGTTACACCACCTAAAATAGCTTTTTCTAAATCATCAGTAAGTTTACGTCCATTAAGCCATTTACGATCAGTAACAAGATACAATTTCAACATTTCTTTATAAAACATCAATTTTAACACCTGCTTTTAAATCTTTATATTTAATAGTGCTTAAAGCATCAATTAAATAAGTTCTAAAACTACTAGTTCCTTCATCACGATTTCTGATTTTTTGACTAGCAAGCTCACCGCAATATCCCATTAATGCAACTGTATAAGCAGTAGTTTCCAATAATGAACTTTGACCAACTGCAATAAACGCTCCAAGAATTGCTGAAAGCATACATCCTGTTCCAGTGATTTTAGACATTGTTGAACATCCATTATAAATTGCATATGCTTTATCTTTTGATGCAATGATATCAATAGCGCCAGTAATTGCAATAATAGCATTTGTTTCTTGACTAAATTTTTTTGCAAACTTAACTACTTCATCAAGGTTATCTTTTGTAACTATATCGTTTATACTGGCATCAACGCCTTGGGTTGTAGATGTATTTATGGCTAATGCTTTTATTTCAGAAATATTTCCTCTAATTACACTAAAACTAATATTTTTTAATAATTTTTTAGCACTTTCTGTACGGAATTTACTAGCACCAGCACCAACTGGATCAAAAATAATAGGGTGATTTAAATTATTAGCCATTTTACCTGCTGCTATCATTGATGTAATTGTACGTTCATTAAGAGTACCGATGTTTATTACCAATGAATTACAAATTGTTGTAATATCTTCAACTTCGTTAATATCATCTGCCATAATAGGACTTCCATTAACTGCTAAAATTGCATTTGCACAGTCATTAACAGTAACATAATTTGTAATACAATGAACTAATGGATTTCTTAACTTGATTTCATTATTTCTTAACTTGATTTCATTTAAAATATTCTCAAACATTTTCTTCCTCACTTTCCTTTAAATAAAAAGAGAATATGCCAATAAAACATATTCCCTATACTTATATAAGTAACTATGTTCCCTACGTTGGCATTATCCAAATCAGGTAATCGGTCGAAGTTCACAACTTCCTCTCAGCCTGTTTACAAGCTCCCGTGATTTCTTTTATATCATAACATTATTAAAACATTAGAGCAATAATTAGAGTAATATAAGTAATAATTTTGTGAAATTTGTTGATAATAATAGAAAGAATTGAATTTGTAAATGTTATAGAGTATAATTAATAGGGTTTGCGATAAAACCCAGAACGGAGCGATAGAATGAAAGAAAATTATGATGTTGTGGTTGTCGGTGCTGGTCCAGCAGGGATTATGGCATGTTATGAATTGTATTTAAAACAACCAGAATTGAAAGTATTGCTTATAGATAAGGGGCAAGATGTTATGAATCGTCATTGTCCGATTAAAGAAAAGAAAATTAAATCATGTCCGATTATAAAAAATGATGAACCAGGATGTTTACCAGCTTGTTCAATTACATCTGGATTTGGTGGGGCAGGGGCTTATTCAGATGGTAAATTCAATATCACAAGTGAGTTTGGTGGTTGGCTAACTGATTATTTATCAAATGATGAAGTTGAGGATATTATTAATTATGTTGATAATTTATATTTAAAACATGGAGCAACTAAAGATATTACAGATCCTACTACAGATAAAGTTAAAGATATTGAACATAGAGGCTATGCAGTTGGTTTGAAAATGCTAAGAGCTAAAGTAAGGCATTTAGGAACCGAAGAAAATTTACGTATTATGACAGAAATGTCTAATGAATTAAAACAACATGTAGATGTGGCATTTAGAACATCTGTTAAAGAAGTGGTAGTAGAAGATGGACATGCTACAGGAATAGTTTTAGAAAATGGAAAAATTATAAATGCTAAAAAAATTGTCTTAGCACCAGGACGTGATGGTTCTGCTTGGTTGACAAAGGTATTGAAACAACATGGTTTAGAATTATATAATAATCAAGTTGATATTGGGGTACGTGTTGAAACAAGTAATATCGTAATGGAAGAGATAAATAATAATTTATATGAAGGAAAGTTTATTTATAATACTAGTGTTGGAACAAAAGTTAGAACATTCTGTTCAAATCCCTCAGGACATGTGGTTATTGAAAATCATAGTGGGACTATGTTGGCAAATGGGCATGCTTTTCATGATCCAAAATTAGGTAGTAAAAATACTAATTTTGCATTACTGGTATCACATACTTTTAGTGAACCATTTAATCAGCCTAATGAATTTGCTCATGAGGTAAGTCGTTTAGCTAATAAATTGTCTAATGGAAGTGTTATTGTTCAGCGATATGGTGATATTAAAAGGGGACGGAGAACTACATATAAACGTTTAAAAGAAGGGTATACTGTTCCTACATTACCTGAAGCAGTTCCAGGTGACTTAGGGCTAGTATTACCTTATAATACTATGAAATCAATTATTGAAATGATTGAGGCATTGGATAATGTAACTCCAGGTATTGCTAATGAACACACATTATTATATGGGGTTGAAGCTAAATTTTACTCAGCTCGTCCTAAAGTAAGAGAAGGTTTTGAATGTGAAATTGATGATTTATATGTAGCGGGTGATGGTGCGGGTTTAACTAGAGGATTAGCCCAGGCAGGTGCAAATGGTATTATTGTGGCTCGTCATATAATTGAAAACATTAAATAATTAAATATGTTACTATTTATATTTAATTTGCTGATAAAAAGATATTATATATTATGAAATTTATTTTATGTAGTATACATTTTCATGTTTTTTTGCTAATTTCAAGGTTTTATTAGAGATAGAGAATAGTAACTTAAATATTTATATGTTTTATATTGTTTTTGTAATAAGAATTGATTCTTTAATTAGACAAGGATCAATTTTTTTTAATTGTTTTATTATTAAAGAATAAAAGTAATGGATATGGAAAAATTAGAACATATTTATAAATTATATAATTATTAAGAGGTTGAACTAGCTTTAAAGGGCAATTCTAAAGTATACTATAGTGGGGTGATATATAATGAGTGATCTTTTAAAAATACCATATGTTGGTAAAGCAACGGAAGCATCGTTAAAGTTGATTGGTTATGATACATTAGAGTCATTACAAGATGCAGATCCAGAATTGATGTATGAAAAAGAATGTGAAATAAGAAAACAAAAGATTGATCGTTGTCAATTATATATGTATCGTATGATAGTTTACTATGCAAATACCTCTAATCCTGATTCTAGTAAATTAAAATGGTGGTATTGGAAAGATTGATATTGACAAGAATGGCTAGATAAGTTAAGATTACAACGATAAATAAAGGCGATGAATAGAGGAGTAATTATATTAGTACATTTTAGAGAGTCTCGGTTGGTGAAAAGAGATAATGTAGGGTATAATGAAAAAAGACTAGGAGCTGTATCTAGGATATTAACATTGATTAGATAACGTAGGCCACGTTATAGGCAAAACTATTATTTGATAGTTGATGAGGTTAATAAGGTGACTTATTAATGAAATAGGGTGGTACCACGATGACTTTCGTCCCTTTGGGATGAGAGTTTTTTATATATTAGGAGGATAAAATGGAAGAAAGAAAGTTTAGCGAACAAGAATTAGTTCGTCGTGAGAAATTACAAGAATTAATTGATAAAGGGATAGATCCTTTTGGTCAAAGATTTGATGTTACTGCATATTCAAAAGAAATAAAGGAAACTTATGGTAGTAAAACACATGAAGAATTAGAAGAAATGGCAGTAGAAGTAAAAGTGGCTGGAAGAATCATGACAAAGCGTCGTAAAGGAAAAGTATGTTTTATGCATATCCAGGATCGTGATGGTCAAATCCAATTATATGTACGTAAAGATGCTGTTGGTGAAGATGTTTATGAAATAATCAAAAAAGGTGATATCGGAGATATCATTGGGGTTAAGGGAACTGTATTTATGACTAATACAGGTGAATGTTCAATCAAAGTTGAAGAATATACCCACTTAACTAAAGCATTACGCCCATTGCCAGAAAAATATCATGGTTTGAGTAATGTTGAAGAACGTTATCGTAGGAGATATGTTGATTTGATCATGAATGAGGAAGCTCGTAAAATTGCTTTTGCAAGACCAAAAATCATTCGTTCAATTCAAAATTATTTAGATGATAAAGGTTATGTTGAGGTTGAAACACCAGTTTTAAATCCAATTTTAGGTGGGGCAAGTGCTAGACCTTTTGTTACTCATCATAATACATTAGATATGGATTTCTATTTACGTATTGCAACTGAATTAGGATTAAAAAGGTTAATTGTTGGTGGTATGGATGCAGTATATGAAATTGGACGTTTATTTAGAAATGAAGGAATGGATCGTACACATAATCCTGAGTTTACTACTATTGAAGTATATAAGGCATTTAGTGATCTTGAGGGGATGATGGATTTAACAGAAGGTATTATTTCTAATGCTGCAAATGTTGTGTGTGGAACATATGATATTGAATATAAAGGAAATAAGATTTCTTTAGCACCAGGTTTTAAACGTATTTCTATGACTGATGCAATCAAAGAAAAAACAGGAATAGATTTTGCTGATCGATTATCTTTTGAGGATGCTAAAAAGTTAGCTGAAGAACATAATATTGATGTAGAACCACATTTTGGATATGGTCATATTATTAATGAATTTTTTGAAAAGTATGTTGAAGAAACAATTATTGAACCTACATTTGTATATGGGCATCCAATTGAAATTTCACCACTAGCTAAAAAGAATCTAGAAGATCCACGTTTTACACAACGTTTTGAATTATTTATTTGTGGTAATGAGTATGCTAATGCATTTACTGAATTAAATGATCCAATTGATCAATATGAAAGATTTGCTAATCAATTAAAAGAAAAAGAGTTGGGAAATGATGAAGCCAATGAAATGGATTTAGATTATGTAGAAGCATTGGAATATGGATTGCCACCAACAGGTGGAATGGGTATGGGAATTGACAGATTAGTAATGCTATTAACTGGACAAGAAAGTATCCAAGAGGTCATTCTTTTTCCTCAGATGAAACAAAGAAATAAATAATCATATCCTTATATAAGTGCTGTACAGCATATATATAATTGGAATTTATGCGATATAATCAATGCTTTTTACATTGTATAAGTATCATACACATAGTAGATAAAAATCATTGATTTTTCCGTAAAAATGGATTTTTTCCATAAATTTCCGTAAATTTTCCGTGAAAAGTAAGCAGATTTCATAGATGATATCTGCTTTTTATTTTGAAAAATAATTTGAAGAATGGATGTAATTGTTGGTATAAATTTTCTGTGTTACAATAATAAAAAAAGAATTTCATAAATTGAAAATTGGCAAAAAGTTCTATTTTGATGGATGTCAGTAAGATGAATTTAATTGTTAAAGATTTAGAGATATAGTAATATAGAAGAAGGAAGTTAATAAATTGGAATTTTACTGAAAGGAGTAAACAACCATGAAAATGCCAGAAAAAATTGATATAAGCATGTTTGCTCCATGTGGAATGAATTGTGAGGTTTGTTATAAGCATTGTTACAATAAAAAAACTTGTGCTGGGTGCTTAAACAGTGACAAAGGGAAACCTGAACATTGTCGTAAATGTAAAATAAAGGACTGTATCAAAGCAAAAGCATTATCCTATTGTTTTGAATGTACTGAATATCCATGTAAATTGATTAAAAATCTTGAAAAAAGCTATAACAAACGATATCAAGTAAGCCTCATAGAAAATAGTCATTTTATTCAAGAACAAGATTTGGATCATTTCATGGAACAGCAGAAAATAAAATATACTTGTTCTAAATGTGGTGGAATTATATCTATTCACGATAGAGAATGTAGTGAGTGCCAAGAAAAAATGAAATAGCAGAATTCTAGTTTATCTAAATTTAAGAAACTACTATGTTAACTCTAACTGATTAATTATACAAGACTAGATATTTTATTATTTTTAAAAGATAATGTTGCTGAAAATATTAAGGAGTCTAGTATATGGATAAAAGTACTAATATAAAAACAAAAACAGTTACAGTGATCTGGTCCCAGTCAAGTGGACACACAAAATAAATAAAGTTGATGACCCAATTGGTATTACTCTGATTGGGTTTTTAAGTTGTTTAGTAATTCATGATACTTTGCTATTCTTGGATTAAATGCAATCGGATATTGTTTAGGCTTTACTGTATTCATAGCTTCCATTCTTATTTCCATTGGTGCTTTTGAATTATAACGTTCCTGATAACGCTGGTAATTATAAAAATTTATATAATTACCAATTGCCTCTATTAAACTTTCTTTGTCATATATCTCATACATCTTATACATCTCTGTCTTGATTATCCCCCAAAGTCCTTCTGTTGGTCCATTATCCAAACAACATGCTACTCTTGACATTGACTGTATCATTCCTGTTCTTTTAGTTGGTTCTGAAATACAGGACTCGTGTATTGATAGCCTCGATCACTGTTATACCGAATTCAGTATAATTCTGATCGTGGAGTACACTATACATCACAAAAATATAAAGAATTGACAAAGGGGATGATACGAAGCTATTCAGGAAAAGGGAATCCATGGGATAATGCATGTATAGAATCATATCATGCAGTAATAAAAAGAGAGTGGCTAAACAGATTTAAGATAATGAACTATAAACATGCATACCAGCTGGTGTTTGAATATTTGGAGGGATTCTATAATACAGTAAGAATCCATTCGCATTGTGATTATTTATCACCAAATGAGTATGAGATGAGATATGTGTTAGAGTAAACTAACTAAATTTCTTACATTTAGTTAGTCCTAATTCTTGACATAGGACCAACCTTTTCTTATATTTGAAAGACATGTGGCAAAATGTAAAAGAAATTGAAAAATAGAACAATATCCACATCATTTTGTTATATGAATAAGGTTGTTTCAACAACAAAATTGCGTATGCAGGTTAAAGAAGCGAGGTCGCTTCACAGCACATCAACGGGCAATGCCCGTTGTTTCAAGGCTTTTTCCAACAAAAAAAGACGTCATGTTGTAACCTAGATGGTTATAACTGGCGTTATACTTTAAAAAATATGAGTGTTTAAGCCTTAACAAAGGTTGTTATATGTGACTCATTCAAAAAAATTGAGCAAAAATATGTAGAATAATGTAGATTGTAATGCTATAATCAAAGACGGAACAGCCATAACGGTAGGTGGTTATACCTTGGTCGATAGACCAGAGGTCGGAAACTCTGTTTATATAGATATCTCTTTAAGAGAAATTTGTTTAGACGGAGGTGGTGTACATGAGCGATTTTGAAATACTTTCATTAGTATTGATAATCCTATCAATTGTTGTAACACTACTCCTTGAGATAATCAAAGGAAACAAAAAATAACTACCTTTAACTTTGACGAGTGAGGTAGTTATTTCTGCTTCATAAATCCAGGGCATAACCGCTTATCGGTTGTTCCTTTTACATTTATATTATAGTTTATGTCAAAAACTATGTCAACATACATTTGATTTTATAATTTAAAATATATTAAGATGAAATGACTACTTAATTTAATAAGTAGTTTTTTGTTTTATAAAGAATGGAGAGTGTTATGGAAAAGATACAGAGAACTACAATATGGTTATCACCAAATATTATGAACAGTCTTGATGATATGAAATCAAAAGCAAACTGTAAAAGCAGAAGTGAATTTATTGAACAGACAATAAAATTTTATAGTGAATATAATGATTCCATGAATAAAGAACAGTATCTTCCATTATCGATATCATCTGCAATGAATGGAATGATTAAAGTAAGTGAAGATAGGATTTCAAAACGTTTATTTAAGAATACTGTTGAATTATCTATGATGACCTCCCAGTAGACAGCGTAAATAATTAAACACTGATACAGGAGGCTTTTATAATGGAAAGAAAAAATAAATATTCAAAAGAATTAGAACTATGAGTGTTTAAGCCTTAATGAGGGTTGTTATATGTGACTCATTCAAAAAATGAATAAAAATATGTAGAATAATGTAGACTGTAATGCTATAATCAAATACGGAACAGCCATAACGGTAGGTGGTTATGCTTTGGTCGATAGACCAGAGATCGAAAACTCTGTTTATATAGATATCTCTTTAAGAGAAATTTGTTTAAATGGAGGTGGTGCACATGAGCGATTTTGAAATATTATCATTAGTATTGATAATTATATCGATTGTTGTAACACTACTCCTTGAAATTATAAAAGGAAACAAAAAATAACTACCTCTTGCCTGGAAAACTGTGAGGTAGTTATTACTTCATAAAAACCCAAGGCATAACCGCTTATCGGTTGTTCCTTTTCAATTACATTATAGTTTATGTCAAAAACTATGTCAACATACATTTGATTTTATAATTTAAAATATATTAAGATGAAATAACTACTTAATTTAATAAGTGGTTTTTTGTTTTATAAAGAATGGAGAGTGTTATGGAAAAGATACAGAGAAGTACAATATGGTTATCACCAAATATTATGAACAGTCTTGACGATATGAAATCAAAAGCAAACTGTAAAAGCAGAAGTGAATTTATTGAACAGGCAATAAAATTTTATAGTGAATATAATGATTCCATGAATAAAGGACAGTATCTTCCCTTGTCTATTTCATCGGCAATGAATGGAATGATTAAAGTAAGTGAAGATAGGATTTCAAAACGTTTATTTAAGAATACTGTTGAATTATCTATGATCATGAATGTCTTATCAGCAACAGTAGATATAGATAATGATACACTTAAAAAATTAAGAGTAAAATGTATCAGAGAAATTAATGGAATAAATGGAAAACTTGATTTTGAAGAAATTAACAGATACCAAAAAAGTTGGTGCTAGAATGACGAAGCTATTGATATAGAACCGGAAGATATTAGTGCAAGCGGTTCAGTGGTGTTTATTTGGAAAATAGAATCATAAAATAAATTTGATTTTTTATTTTATAATATAACTAGATGTTGGATAGGAGAAGAAGACTCATATCCAGCTGTTTTTTTATGTTAGAAAGTATGAGATATTAAATATATAAACATTGACATTTATCGATATGTTTGATAAGATTATATCGAAGAATATGAATGTGAGGTGGATTCGTGGAAAAAGATTATGAGAAAGATGCTAGAATTTTTAAAGCATTTTGTGATCCAAATAGACTAAAAATTTTAGACATATTAAAGGTAGGAGAATATTGTGCATGTAAACTTTTAGATATATTAGATGTTAGTCAATCAACATTGTCACATCATATGAAAATATTAACAGACTCAGGAATTGTTAATGTTAGAAAAGAAGGAAAATGGTCACACTATTCTTTGTCAGAAGATGGGATCCAAATAGCTATTGATTATCTTAGTCAAATGAAATAAATAGAAAGAAAGCCACCAAAACGGTGGCTAAAATAAAAAAATATAAATCGAAAATTATCGATATAAGGAGAGCGGTATGGAACAATTATGGTTATTTATTCAAAATCAAGTTCTAGGAATGAAATGGCTGAATGATTTAATAGGAACAGTTCTTATGTCTTTAGGATTTGATATAACAAGTCATATAGGCGGAAGTATTCAGTTTTTTATTTATGATGTATTAAAAATAACTTATTTATTATGTTTATTAATTTTTATTATTTCATATATTCAAAGTTATTTTCCACCAGAAAGAAGCAAGAAAATATTAGGAAAATTTCATGGAATAACTGCAAATATTGTTTCGGCTTTGTTGGGGACAGTTACTCCATTTTGCTCATGTTCATCAATTCCGTTATTTATTGGATTTACAAGTGCAGGGTTACCATTAGGAGTTACTTTTTCATTTTTAATTTCATCACCTATGGTTGATTTAGGAAGTCTTGTATTATTAATGAGTGTTTTTGGAGTTAGGGTTGCTATTGCTTATGTTATTATTGGTTTAGTGATAGCGGTTGTTGGAGGAACAATTATTGAAAAATTGCATATGGAAAAACATGTAGAAAGTTTTATTATGAATGCTAGTGCTGTAGATATAAATTCTCCTGCACTTACTTATAAAGAACGTATGATTTATGCAAAAGATCAGGTTGTTGAAACACTTAAAAAAGTTTTTCTGTATATATTAATAGGTGTTGGTATAGGTGCAGTCATTCATAATTGGATACCTGAAATTTGGATAGAGAGTGTTTTGGGAGGAAATAATCCATTAGGAGTTATATTAGCAACGATTGTTGGTATACCAATGTATGCTGATATATTTGGTACAATTCCTGTTGCAGAAGCTTTACTTGCAAAAGGAGCTTTACTAGGAACAGTTTTATCATTTATGATGGGAGTTACAACATTAAGTTTACCATCAATGATTATGTTGAAAAAAGCAATAAAACCACAGTTATTGGGCTTGTTTATAGGAATTTGTACTGTAGGTATAATTTTAGTTGGATATTTATTTAATATCTTTTCATTTTTATTAATTTAGATTGGAGATAAAATAATGGTTAATGTTGTGAACTTTAATATGGTTGTTGAAATAAATCAACTTTTAAAGGAACAGGCAATAGAATATTCACTTCATGCTTTAGGTGGATGTACTTGTACAGGTTTAAGATTAAGGAGAGATGGGGAAGAGTATCAAATTAAAAAAATTATTGAAATCATTAATGATTATCTTGATCAAAAATGGATGAGGGTCAAACAAGATGAAAAAGATTCATATATATTAAATGTTGAATCAAAATTTGATTTTGAAAAGTAAAGGAGAAAGCGTTATGAAATTATTTAAAAAGAAGAGTTGTTGTCAATGTTCAGTGGATGAAATAAAACAAGCAGAAGAAATAAAAAATGAACTAGGGATTAAGATTTTAGGATCAGAATGTGCAAAATGTAATAAACTAGAGGAGTCTGTAAGACAAGCTATATTAGAAATGAATATAGAATTACCAATAGACCATATAACAGATTTTGCCCAAATTGCATCTTATGGTATAATGTCAACACCAGCATTGGTCTTAAATGGAGAAGTTGTATCTTTTGGTAAGGTATTATCTGTAGCTGAAGTTAAGCACATATTGGAAGTGAAATTATAAAAGAATATGGAAAAGAAATTAAAGGTTGCATTTATATGTGTTCATAATTCATGTCGCAGTCAAATTGCTGAAGCATTAGGTAAAAAATTAATGAGTAATAAGTATGATTTTTATTCATGTGGTACAGTATTAAAAGATCAAATAAATCAAGATGCAGTGAGAATTATGAAAGAACTTTATCAAATCGATATGGAAAAAACACAATACAGTAAATTAATTACTGATATTCCAGAAGTTGATGTTGCTATATCAATGGGATGTGATGTAAAATGTCCATATATTGGTAGAAATTTTGATGAAAGTTGGGATTTGGCTGATCCTACTGGTCGTGATGATGAATTTTTTAAAAATATAATTAAAGAAATTGAAAATCATGTTATAAATTTAAATTACAAATAATAGGTCTTTTTGATCTGTTATTTTTTTGAATTAAATATATAAATGAATTTAAAGTGTAATTTAGTACTAAAATATTATTAAATAGATAAAGTCTGTTTGTAAAGTAACTTAATTTTTTGAAGAATTTTATAACTAAATAATTGATAGATTTATGCAATGACCTATCTAGAAATGATGTAATTAGTATATAAAAAGCTAAACTATAATTAACACAATAGTTTAGACTTTTTATTTTTATAAATTAAATTTTTTAGATAGTTTCTCTATTTGTGATTTAGAAACCCCAAATTTAGTACATAAATCTTCTATATACTGATTTAATTCTGCAGGTGATTTTCCTTTTAACTCTTCTTCATTAATACCCAAAGCTTTCATCATTCCTTTAATTAAATTTAACGTGTCTGGATTACCTTCTTGATATCTATGTATCATATCATCATAATATTTTTCGGCTCCCTCAAACATTTGTTCATCTTGCTTATTTTTATCATTAAATTCCTTTTGAAGCTCTAAAAGTACATCAATTTCTTCACTATCTAGATCAAGGGCATTAAAAAAATCTAAAGCTTGATTACATAAAAGTTCTAATTCTAACAGTTGATTTTCAGGATCAAGTTTTTTTATTAATTCAAGATCATGATAAAAATCTTTAATTTTTTGCTGATCCTGGTTTGTAAGAATAATATCTTCATATTCATCATTTATAATATCTTCTAAAATAATTGGTATATAATAAGCAACTTTCTCATGACTAGTTAATATCATTTTGACATCTAAATCTGTTATAGCTGCTAATAGTTCAATAAATTTATTTTTGTTGATAAAAGAATTATCAAAACAATATTTACAAATATCAGTGGTAATATAAGCTAGTGATTTAGAGTTTTCTAACTCTAATTTAGTAATATTATCGTACTTAAAACAGCCTTTAATATCAAATTGGAAGTAAACTTTATTAGTAGTAATAATCATTCCTTTACTACCGTCTAACTCTTTACTGTTATCAATAAACGCAACAAGTTCTAAAATATCACTATCTCCATACAGATATATTGCATTACCAATTTGACTAGGGATATTGTCATTAAAATATATTACACCATTTGTTACAAAATCATTATTTAAAAAAGTTAAAATCTGTTCTTTATTCATAATTGCCTCCAAATATATTTTATAGAAAATGTCTACTTATTTAATTTCGTCTTTATTGTATCATAAGTTGAAAATGTATGTTTATTTATCACTTTAACAATTACTTAATGATTAATACAAAAATACTAATAAGTTATGAGCTTATTGTTTCGTTTTTAATTGTTGATAGAAGGATTTAGTATCTTCAATATCATCATCATTTATTATATAGATATCATCTTTAGTGTAAATGATAATATAACATTTATGTAAGCTGGCAAGATAAACCTTACAATCACCATATTTTTCAAATCTATACTCTCCTTTAGCATAAATTCCTGTATCAGTGCCATTTATACGTTTTCCATCACCTAAATTATTTGTAATTTCAAGTCTTTCTATTTTAGCTATATCAATATCAAAGTTATAAAATTCACTAGTAACGATAATTTTATTATTTTGAAGTGACAAATCAACTATATTATTTGTTACATCTAAATAGTATGGATATCCAAATATCCAGATTAAAAAACAAAGGATAACAGAAATAAATCCAATAATAAAATACCGATAACCCTTTTTTGCAGTGTTAAAAGTTAATTGCATACCACCAGGCATTGAAACTAGTGTCCGAGGATCATAAGGGTTGTAATAAGCAGGTCCCATTAAACCGATTTTCCAACAATCATCACTAGATAAGCTATAGCTACATTCATTATAGTGTGAAAGTAGTTCGGTTTTTTTATTATGATAGTCTTTTATTTTATATAACATAAGAATAGTAGTGATAAAGGACAAGATAGTTACAAATATTATATATATAAACTTAAACATTTCTAATAGATATAATTGTATTACTAAATTAAATAAAGCATCACTTAAAGTTAAACAAAAAAGACAGTCATAGAAAACTTGTTTGCGATTTAAATTAATCATGATATTTGCTTCATTATTTTCACAAAATGTCTGAATTCTCAGTTTTTTAATAAAAATTAGACCAGTTAATAATATAATCATTTGTAAAATTATAAAGGGATATATTATAACATCAGCTTTATATTTTATCATTAAAAAAAAATATAAATATCAATTATAATAACACAATAGAAATGCTTTAATTTAAAAGTAGATTGTTCTATATAAGGAGAAGAAGCTTTTAAATCAATTTTATATTTTATGTCATTTAAAATTAACCAACTATTTTGCTTTTTAATTTTAAGTAATTTTTCTCTAGCTTTTTTAAAAGGAATTTGCATGATAACTGTATTTATAAAAATTAACACAAAAAATATAAATACAGTTATTAATGGTGAAAATAAATTAAATAATAAAATTGAGATTATAGATATAATAAAAGAGATATTTAATAATATATTTAGTTGTCTATTATAAGATATAATTATTTTTTGAACATCAATCGATTCAATTGTATATTCAGGGATAGTTACTAAAAATAAATTACCCTCTTTATATTTGGAATCTCTTTTTGATGAGTAGTAAAATACAATATTAATAAACATAAGTATTAAAGCTAAATACCACATATAAGTTACCTTTCTGCTGTTTGTATAACGTATTGTAATATAAATGGTATACTTAATCAATGTATTTTAACTATAAAATAATTTAGTTATATAACATAATTTTTAAAAAACAGTTGTAATAATACAAAAAGCTATTTCTTTATCACTAAAATTTATCCTTTTTTTGGTAAAAAATTACTAAAATTATTGTTAAAAAAGCGCTTACGTGGTAGGATTTATATGTAAGATAATGAAAGTTATTTACGGGAAATTTTGAAAAGGAGGAAAATTATGAAGAAGAGTTGGGATAAGAAGATTTCAGCTGTATTAACTGCTACGTTAATTTTAACAGTAGCGCCAGTCAGTACTCTGGCACAACCAAATGCTAGAATTACTCAGTCAAATCTAGAAGATGTTTATGTTGATATCATTGGAGAAGGTGAACGCTCAACATTATTTAATGAAAATTGGAAATTTCATCGTGGAGATGTTGAAAATGCTCAAAATGTAGATTTTAATGATAATTCATGGGATAATGTTAACTTACCACATGATTATAGTATCGATCAGGAATTTACAACAAGTGGAGAAGCTGAAAGTGGATTTTTACCAGGTGGTGTAGGATGGTATCGTAAGACATTTGTAGTGCCTGAAAAATATCAAGGTAAACAATTAATGATTGAATTTGATGGTGCTTATATGAATGCTGAAGTATATCTTAATGGTAAAAAATTAGGTGAACATCCATATGGATATACAGCGTTTGCTTTTGATCTAACTGATGAGTTAGTTTTTGATGGAAAGACTGAAAATGTTTTAGTTGTAAAAACTAATAATAAGATTCCAAGTAGTAGATGGTATTCAGGTAGTGGTATTTATCGTGATGTAACATTAACTGTTACAGATAAAGTACATGTTGGATATAACGGTACTCAAATAATTGCCAAAGATTTAGAAGCAAATAGGAATGGAACTGTTGAAGTTGATGTAACAACTACAGTTGAAAATGATAGTGATACTAATAAAACAGTAACTGTAAAGAATACATTACTTGATGAAAACGGTAATGTGGCAAGTGATACAACTGCTAGCGAAGTTCAAATTGCTGCTGATGGAAGTCAGGATGTAAAACAAAGCGTGTCTGTTGAATCACCAGAATTATGGTCAGTAGATGATGCTAATATGTATAAGATGAAAACAGAAATAGTAGAAGGAAATAAAGTCTTAGATACATATGAAACTGATTATGGATTCCGTTATTATAATTTTAATAACAATACTGGTTTTTCATTAAATGGCGAAAACATGAAGTTAAAAGGTGTTTGTATGCACCATGATCAAGGAGCATTAGGAGCAGTTGCAAATCGTGACGCTATTGAACGCCAAGTAAAAATTTTAAAAGAGATGGGATGTAATGCGATTCGTGTTACTCATAATCCAGCTGCTTCAGCATTATTAGATATTTGTAATGAGTATGGTATATTAGTAATTAATGAAGCTTTTGATGGTTGGACAGAATATAAAAATGGTAATATTAATGATTATACAGCTCATTTTGAAGAAACAATTTCTGCTGATAATCAAATTATCAATGGTGAACCAGGTATGCAATGGGGAGAATTTGATGTAAAAGCAATGGTTGATGGTGCTAAAAATGATCCTAGTGTAATTATGTGGTCAATTGGAAATGAAATTGATGAGGGTGTTTCAACAAGTACTTCACATTATTTACAAGTGGCAGAAAGTATTATTGATTGGATTCAAGAAGTTGATATAACTCGCCCAATAACTAATGGAGATAACCGTAAAAATACTGATTCTAGTGCATTGATTAGTCAAATTAATCAAAAGATATATGAATCTGGTGGTGTAGTTGGAATGAACTACGCAAATAATAGCCAAACAGTTTCAATGCATAATACATATGGTAATTGGCCGTTATATGGTTCTGAAACAGCTAGTGCTGTACATAGTAGAGGTGTATACAGTACAAGTGGAAGAGATAATTCTATTTTACAGATGTCAGAATATGATAATGATTCTGCGAAAGTAGGATGGGGACATTCAGCTAGTGATGCATGGAGTTTTGTTATTCAAAATGACTTTAATGCAGGTGAATTTGTTTGGACAGGATTTGATTATATTGGAGAACCAACACCTTGGAATGGTGTAGGAACTGGTAGCGTAAGTGGTCAAGGCGCTAAACCTAAATCATCTTTCTTTGGTATTGTTGATACTGCAGGATTCCCTAAAGATACATATTATTTGTATAAGAGTCTTTGGGATGAAAACAGTACAACATTACATTTAATGTCTACATGGAATAATAATGAAATTGTTAAAAATTATAATGGTACAGTAAAAGTTGATGTATTCACTAATGCTGCTAAAGTAGAGTTATATTTAAATGGTGAAAAAGTTGGTGAAGATACAGCAACTAAACATACTACAGATTTAGGGTATACATATCAAACTTTCTCTAATGGTGAATTTTACCCAAGCTTTAATATTAGTTGGGCATCTGGTACATTAAGTGCAAAAGCATATGATGAAGCTGGAAACTTAATCAGTGATACTGAAGGAAGAGATAGTGTATCAACTAATGAAGCTGCTGCTAAATTAGATGCTTATGCTGATAAAACAGAAATTGCAGCTGATGGAAGTAGTTTATCTTATATTACTGTAGATGTAAAAGATGCAAATAGTAATATTGTTGCAGGTGCTAATAATAGAATTGATTTTAGTATTGAGGGTGATGGAAAAATCGTTGGAGTTGATAATGGAAATGCCTCAGATACTGATAGTTATAAAGGAAGTTCAAGAAAAGCTTTTAGTGGAAAAGCTTTAGTAATTGTTCAATCTACAAAGAATGAAGGAGCATTTACACTAACAGCAAGTTCTAGTGGTTTAACTTCATCAAGTGTTACTGTAAATACAAAAAGAGCAACTGTTGAAGGAACAGCTTATTTACAAAGTTATAAGATTTCTAAAAATATGTATGTACCAGTGGGACAAGAACCTCAATTACCACAAACAGTAGAAGGAACTTATAATAATGGTGAAACAAAAGATCTTGCAATTGTGTGGGATAGTTATGATAAATCATTATTAAATGAAGCTGGTGAATTTACAGTTACTGGAAAATTACAAGATAGTGATGCAATTGTATCTGTAACAGTTCATGTAATTGGTGATATTGTTGTGATGGAAGGTTATTCAACAGTAACTAATGTTGGAGTAACACCAAAATTACCTCAAACATTGCGAGGTATCTATGGAAATGGTGAATATAGTGAAGCATTCCCAGTAACTTGGGATATTCCTGAAAATGCATTTGATAATGAGGGAATTGTAACAATTACTGGAACAGCTAGTGTTTTAGAAGATAGTAAGGATGTAAAAGCAACTGTACGAGTAGAACCAAGGGCTGATGAATCTACTAATATTGCATCTAAAAATTATGCTGATGCTCCAACATTTACTAATGGTAAAATGCAAAATGGTGTACCTACAGATCCTTCTACATCTGCAATTAGTGATTCATTGCTTAAGTTAAATGATGGAATTACTAATGATAGTAATGATACAAATGCTAGATGGACAAATTGGGCAATTAGAAATGAAAGTCCAGCTACTGATACATATGTTCAGTTAGAATGGCAAAAAGAATATAAAATGCAAAATGTAAAGTTATGGCATTTTACAGATAGTGCTTATAGTGTTTTACCAGGTGATGATAATGTTCGTTTTGAATATTATGATAGTGCAACTAATCAATGGATAGAAATTGAGTCTTCTCATATTACACAAGTTTCATACTTAGCTGGGGATACTCCTTATGGATTTATTAATCCTGTTACAACAAGCAAATTAAGAATCTGGATGAAAGCTCCACAAGTAGGTAAGTGTATAGGTTTAACAGAAGTTGAAGTTTATAATTATGTAGAAAAAACACCAGTTAATACAACTGCTAACATTGATGAGTTGAAATTAAATGGTACAGCAATTGAAGAGTTTGAAGGTTTTGAAGGATATGATGAACAAACAAAAACTTATACTGTTAATTTAGGGAATAATGATTATCCAAGTGTTGAAGCTTTAGCTAACAATAATGAAGCAATTACAATTCTACCAGTTTATGAAAATGAAGTTAAAATTATTGTTAGATCTGAAGATGGTAATACTACAGAAATTTACAAAGTTAAATTTATTAAGGATACTTCACCAGTAGTTGATAAAGAAGAATTAGCAAATTATGTGGCTAGTCAAGAAATTACTACTGCAATTAATTCAGAAGATAAATATACAGTTTCTTCATATCAAGCTTTCAAAAACGCATATGATAATGCTGTTAATATGTTAAATAATGATACTGCAACCCAAGAAGAAGTTGACAGTGCATATCAAGATTTACAAACTGCTTATACTAATTTAAAAGTTGTTTCAGTAGAAGAGGAAGCAAATAAGTTGGCATTACAAATCGCAATTGAAATGGCAGAAAATGCAAGCTTAGAAAATGTAGTACCAGCAGTAGTAGAAGAATTCAATGCAGCATTAGAAAACGCTCAAACAGTTTATGCTAATGCTAGTGCTACACAAGCTGAAGTAGATAATGCATTTACTAGATTAGCAAATGCAATGCATATGTTGGAATTCTTCAAAGGAAATAAGGAATTATTACAAAAACAAGTAGATCAAATCAATGGATTAGAATCAGATAAATATATTGAATCGTCGTGGAATGCAATGTTACCAGTATTAGAAAAAGCAAATGAAGTATTAGGTAACGAAAATGCAATGCAGGAAGAAGTAGATGAAGTATATAGTGAATTAGTAAGAGCATTTGTCAATTTAAGATTAAAACCAAATAAAGATTTATTAAGTGGTTTAATCAATCAGGCAAATGGACTAAATAGAGCTAATTACACAGCAGCATCATTAAAGGTGGTAGATGCTGAAGTAGAAAAAGCAAATGTGGTATTAAATAATCCAGAAGCAACAAAAGAAGAAGTAGAAACTGCAATCAATGCTTTAACAAAAGCCCTTGAAGGATTAGTAGCTAATCCAATTAATCCACCTGTAGATACAAGTGTACCTGAAATAAAACCAGGTGATACTACAGTAGGTGTAAAAACAGGGGATAATAGTTTAATTGGAATCTTTGCAAGCTTATCAGTATTAAGTGTGGCAGGATTAAGTTTATTAAGAAAAAAAGAGAATTAAAAAGATAGTTTTTAAGAAAGCTATTTGTAATTAGATATTTAAACAATAAAAAGAGAATAGATTATTATGAAATATTCACAATAATTTATTCTCTTATATGTTTTATTTACTAATTATTAAGTATGAATCTTAAAGTAATACTATCTTTTTTAATTATCATTTGTTAAATTGAACTTTTCTAGAGTATAGAAAAGTAGTGATAAAATCATTGCTATAATGCAAGCTAATACCATTCCAGTTAATTGAATACCTCCAAAGTCCAAAGTAATGCTGCTTAAACCAGTTACAAAAACTATAGAAGTTAAAATAAGATTTTTATTTATAGAATAATCAACATGTTGATCAACTAAAATTCTAAGACCACTAGTACCAATCATACCATAAAGTAAAAAGCTAATTCCACCAATAACTGGTCCAGGTATTGTTTGAATTAAAGCAGATAATGGTCCTACAAAAGAACAAATAATAGAAATAATAGCAGCACCAGCTATAACTTGAACACTATATACACCAGTAATTGCCATTACACCAATATTTTCTCCATATGTAGTAGTTGGTACAGAACCAATTAAACCTGAAATCATAGTTGAAAAATTATCTCCAAATAATGAACGATGTAAACCAGGCTCTTTAATTAAATCACGATTAATTATTTTACCAGTTACAACTTGATGACCAATATGTTCTGAAGTTATTACTAAAATTACAGGAAGTATCATTAAAATTGCATTAATATCAAATTTTGGTGTCGTAAAATTAGGTAAAGCAAATAATGGAGCATCAATAACTGCAGAAAAATCAACTAATCCAAAACATATTGCAGCGATATAACCACAAATAATAGCAATTAAAATTGGAATAACACTTAAAAATTTTCTAAAACAAATATTTCCTAAAACAGCTACACCTAATGTGATTAAAAATACACAAACATTAGATATTTGAATATTGTCTCCTAATAGACCAGCATTATTAGCAGCAGTAGCACTAAGTTCTAAACCAATTAAGGCTACTACAGGACCCATAGCTGCAGGTGGCAATACTATATCAATCCATTTGGTACCACATTTTTTAATTATAAAAGCTAATAGACAGCCACAAAAACCTACAGCAACGAATCCTCCTAAGGCATATGGATAGCCAAATTTAGAAATTACAATATTTGCAGGTGCTATAAAAGCAAAACTAGATCCTAGATAAGCTGGTGCTTTACCTTTAGTAATTAAGATAAATAATAATGTTCCTATACCGTTCATAAAAAGAACGATAGCTGGATTTATTCCAAATAAAAATGGAACTAAAACACTAGCACCAAACATTGCAAACATATGTTGTAATGATAAAGGCAGTAGTAGTTTTCCAGGAACTTTTTCTTCTACTTGAATAATATGTTTTTTTGACATTTTCTCCTCCTTCTAACCTAATGTATTATGGCATTTTTTTTATATGATGTCTAGCGTATTTTTATGATATACTTTTAAGTAGATGATTTAAATAAAATATTAGAAAAATAATGATTTTTTAAATTGAAAGGACTGTGATTAATATGAATATACGTAAAGCAACATTAAAAGATTTAGACAAAATAACAGAGATAGAAGCAATATGTTTTCCTAAAAGTGAAGCTGCTTCAAAAGAAAGTTTTAAGGAGAGATTAGAAGTTTATTCTGATTGTTTTTGGTTATTAGAAGAAGATGGAGAAATAGTTTCCTTTATTAATGGAATGAAAACAGATAAAATAACGATTGATGATGAAATGTTTGCAAATGCAAAACTTCATAATCCTAAAGGTAAATGGTTAGCTATTTTTGGAGTAAATACTTTACCAGAATATCGTAATAGAGGATTAGCTGGTAAATTAATGGAAACAGTAATTTTAGAAACAAAAAAACAAGGATGTAAGGGATGTATACTTACTTGCAAGGATAAATTGGTACATTATTATGAAAAGTTTGGCTATAAAAATAAGGGAATTTCAAAATCTGTTCATGGTGGAGCAGTTTGGTATGATATGATCTTGGAGTTTAAAGATGAGTGATTTAGTTAAACTTGGTAAATATTTAAGTCTTATTTTAAGACATAAACCTGAAGTAATTGGGATAAAACTTGATGAGCATGGATGGGCTGATATTGATGAATTGCTTGTTGGGATGAATAGACAGGGGAGGTTTATTAATCGTGAGTTGCTTGATGAAATTGTAAAAACAAACAATAAAAAACGTTATCAGTATAATGATGATTTAACTAAAATAAGAGCTAATCAAGGACATTCAATTAATGTGGATGTTAACTTACAAGAAAAAGTACCTCCAAATACTCTATATCATGGTACAGCATTAAGATATTTAGATGAAATAAAATTATTTGGAATAAAGAAAATGAATCGTTTATATGTTCATTTATCAAAAGATAAAGAAACAGCTATAAATGTTGGAAAGCGTCATGGTAAAGCAATTATATTAGAAATAGATACTAAAAAGATGTTAAATGATGGTCATAAGTTTTATTATTCAAATAATGGGGTATGGTTATGTGATGATATTGATTTTAAATATGTAAGAAGAATATTTGATGATAAAAAGTGAATAGAAAAATAGTATTTAAATGATTTAAGAAGTATAATATAGATAAATTAAATAAAGGAGGAAATATATGAGTAAGGAATTTTTAATTATTATTATAATAGTAGTAATAATCGTGATTTATTGTATTATGGCTTATAATACTTTAGTAAAGCTAAAAAACAGAGTTAAAACTAATTGGGCACAGATTGATGTGGTTTTAAAAAGAAGAGCCGACTTGATACCAAATTTAGTAGAAACAGTAAAAGGGTATGCAAGTCATGAAAAAGAAACGTTAGAAAATGCTATTAAAGCTAGAAATACGTATGTAAATGCTGGAACATTGCAGGATCAATTAGTTGCTTCTAATGAGTTAAATCAAGCATTAAGTCGTTTAATGATGTTAAGTGAGGCATATCCTGATTTGAAAGCAAATGTTAATTTTATTGAATTACAAAAGGAATTAACCGTAACAGAAGATAAGATTACTTATGCTAGACAGTTTTATAATGATTCAGTTAATAAGTATATAAATAAGACTGAAGTTTTTCCTTCAGTAATTATTGCAAAGCTTTTTGGATTTAAACCTTTTGCTTATTTTGAGATTCAAGAAGTTGATAAAGAAGTACCAAAGGTGAAATTTTAAAATGAAACTAAAGAAAATAATTTTAATAGCTTTTATTTGTCTAATAAATTTAATTCCTCAAGCAGTATTTGCTGCTAGTAATGATTTAGAAGTAATAGATATGCACATATATATCAATCAAAATGGAACTGCCACAATAAAAGAAACGTGGCAAATGGAAACAGTTGAAGGAACAGAGAATTATAAAGCCTTTAATAATCTTCATGGTTTTACAATTACTGATTTTTCAGTTATTGATGAAAAAGGAATTAAATATGACTTTGTTGATCATTGGGATATTGATGCTAGTCGTCAAGAAAAGAAGAATAAATGTGGAATTGTAGAAACAGATACAAGTTATGAGTTGTGTTATGGAATTGGTGATTATGGTAAACATACTTATACAATGACATATACAATTAAGCCATATGTAACACAATATGATGATGCTCAGGGAATTAATTGGCGTTTAGTTAATGAAAATATGGATCCTAAACCAACTGAATTTAAAGCAACAATTGAATCAGATTATAAATTTTATGATCAAGATTGTGATATTTGGGGATTTGGTTATGAAGGACGAGTAGTTTTTGATGATAATGGTGCAATTGTTTTATCTAATCGTGATTTAGATACAAATCAGTTAGGTGATATTGATTATGTTAATCTTTTGGTTAGGATACCTGATGGAACATATAGTGAGGGAATTACAGTGGATGAATCATTTGCTGCAGTACTTGATGATGCTCGTGATGAATCTAGTTATGAAGAAGATATGACAGGAATAATTGCAGTTGCAATGATTGTTATTGGGATGATAGTTTTTGTTGTTGTTATTGTAATAGTAGCTAATAATTCTAATAAAAGTAAAAAATTATATTTTAGTGATGGTAAAGATGAATTACCAACAATAAAAGAAGTCAATCCATTTAGAGATATTCCTTGTAATAAAGACATTTATTATTTTTATTATGTTGCTAATAAAATAGGTTTAATTGGACAAGATGATCGTTCAGGTATTTTATGTGCCATGTTATTAAAGTGGATTCGTGATGGATATGTTGATTTTTCTAGAGAACCTGGCACTGGATGGTTTAAAAAGGATAAGTATGAAATTGATTTTAGTAATGAGATTCCAACTAGTATGCCTTTTGAAGAGAAAATGTTAGGTTATTTTAGAGAAGCTAGTGGTTCTAATCAAATACTTGAAAATAAAGAATTTGAACGTTGGTGTCGAAAAAATTATGAGGAAATTGAAGATTGGTTTAAGGATTTAAATAAATATTTTGATAAAAAACTTCAAGAACAAGGAATTAAACATAAAGAAATAACATATAAAAAGGTTTTAGGAATTGATGTTAAGCAAGTTAACGTTGTTTATGAACCTTCGTTTAGAGATGATATTTTATATACAATGGGATTAAAACGTTTTTTACTTGATTTTAGTAGTATTGAAGAAAAAGAAGTAATTGAAGTAAAATTGTGGGAAGAATATTTAATGTTTGCTTCAATTTTAGGAATTGCTGATAAAGTAGAAAAACAAATTGGAACCCTTTGTCCAGAATTTAATCAATATTCAAATATTGATTACACATATACAATGTATGCAACCCGAACTTTTATGTATGGTGGAATCCGAAGTGCCAGTGCAGCTTATAGTGCAGCTCATAGTTCATCATATAGTGGTGGTGGCGGTTCTAGCTCCTTTGGAGGAGGCGGTGGAGGCTTCTCTGGTGGAGGAGGAGGCGGCAGCCGATAGAATAAGGTGATAGTTAGACTATCACTTTTATTTTAATTCTAACAATGTTGTAAGATTGTTTAAATTATTATGTGATTTTAAATGATAATAGTATAATTATTAAAAGGGGTGAAAAAATGAAAATTATGATTATTGAAGATGATTTGATTTTAGCACGTGAATTAAAGCTATTATGTAATAAATGGAATTTTATAGCTAAATATATTAAGAATTTTAAACATGTTGATCAAGAATGTTATGATTATCAGCCAGATTTAATTTTATTAGATATAAATTTACCATTTTATGATGGTTTTTATTGGTGTCAAAAGATTCGTAGTAATTCAACAGTACCAATTCTTTTTATTTCTAGTCGTGAACAAAATTCTGATAAAATTATGGCTTTAGCATCAGGTGGTGATGATTATATTGAAAAACCCTTTGATTTAGAACTATTATTGATGAAAATTAAAGCAATGTTGCGTAGAACATATGAGTATAAACATTTAGATAAAGAATATCTTGATGAAGATATTAGTTATGATATTGCTAATGGTAGTCTTACTTATAAAAATCAAGTTTTAGAATTAACTAAGTCAGAAGCTAAAATAATGACAACATTAATTCAACATCGTGCTAGTCCAGTTACAAGAGAACAATTGATGATGGTATTATGGAATACTAATGAGTTTATTACTGATGCTACTTTATCAGTACATATTTCACGTTTACGTTACAAGTTAAAAGATTTTACTAATGGAAAAGATATTATTAAAACGAAAAAAGGAGTTGGTTATTATATTGATTAATTATTTAAAAGAGCATATGTTACAAAATATTATTTATATTCTAATAATAGTATTTATAAATGTTTATTTTATTTATTTATGTGGTAGAAACTTATACATGGATGATTTGTTATATTTAGATATTATTTTAGTTTTTTTAGGATTTGTTTTATTAGTGATTAGTTATTTAAGGTATCAACAAGTTGAAAGGATATATCAAAGAAACAGCTTTTTAACAAGTAATAAACTTAAAGAGTATTTACCAAAACAAACAATAAAAATTATTGAAAAAAATAATTTTTATTATAGTAATGAAAATAATTATTTAAGAGGACAAATACAAGAATTATCCGATTATATTACAAAATGGTCACATGAAACAAAGTTACCAATAGCTTCATTACGTTTAATGAATGAAAGAAATAATGATCTAATATTAAAAAAAGAAATGCGTTTAGTAATAGAACAAATTCAGCTATTAGTAAATATAATGTTAATATCAAGCAAGTTAAGAAATCCTGAAAATGATATTAAAATTGAAAAAATATTAATATCTCAAGTTATTAAAGAAGCAATAAAACATCATTCTTATTTTTTAATTAATGATCACTTTACAATCAATTTAAAAGTAGAAAATGAGTATGTTTATAGTGATCGACGTTGGTTAACATATATGTTAGATCAATTTATTACGAACTCGATAAAGTATAAATCAAACAATCCTAAGTTAACATTTGTAGTTAAGCAAAATGAAAAAAAATTAACTTTAATTATTGAAGATAATGGAATTGGAATTTCTAAAGAAGATGTTCCATATATTTTTGATTGTGGATTTATTGGACATAATCTTCGTGATGGAGATTATCGTTCTACAGGAATGGGTTTATATTTTGTTAAAGAAATAGCTAAGAAATTAGAGATTAGAGTTTTAATTGATGAAAATTTTAATTCAGGTAGTCGTTTTATTTTGGAATTTGTAGATAATGCAAAGTATTTCTTACTAGATTACTAAAATGTTAGATTAATAAAATAATTGTTAGCTAGATGTTAGGATTTTTATTGAATAAATTGTTAAACTTTAGTTGTAATCAAGGAGGATTTTAGATGAAAAAAGTATTAGAGATTAAAAATCTTGTTAAAAGTTATGGACGTAAAGATTATCAAACTAAAGTTTTAAAAAATATTAATCTTGATATTTATGAAAATGATTTTATAGCAATTATGGGATCTTCAGGGGCTGGAAAGTCAACTTTATTGAATATGTTATCAACATTAGATAAACCAACTTATGGACAAATTATGATTGATGGTGAAGATATTACTAAAGTTAATAACAAACGTTTATCAAAAATTCGTCAAGAAAAGATAGGATTTATTTTTCAAGATTATAACTTATTAGACAATATGACATTACAAGATAATATTGCTTTGCCGTTAAGTTTAAATGGTAAAAAAAGTAGTAAAATTATTGAAAGAACTAAGCAAATAGCAAGTTTGTTTGGCTTAAATGAGCATTTAAATAAATATCCTTATCAGTTATCAGGAGGTCAAAAGCAGCGTGGTGCTAGTGCTCGAGCCTTAATTACAAATCCACAAATTATTTTTGCTGATGAACCAACTGGAGCATTAGATTCAAAATCAAGTAAAGATTTATTAGAGTCATTAAAATATGCTAATGAACACGGTAAGGCAACAATCTTGATGGTAACTCATGATGCTTATAGTGCAAGTTATGCTAAACAAGTATATATGCTTAGTGATGGAGAGATTAAATGTCGTTTAAATCATAGTGGTAATCGTCAAAAGTTTTATGATGAGATTTTAAGCTTGTTATCTTCGATGGGAAGTGATCAAGAATGAGTTTATTAAAATTAGCTTATTCAAATTTTAAACGGAGCGTTAGAAATTATGTATCATTGATTGCTTCGTTGTCATTTTCGATTTTTATATTTTTTAATTTTCAAAATCTTGTTTTTTCTAATGCTATGGATGTATTAAAAGAACGTAATAGTGATTATATTACGATCATTATTGAAGTTATTTCAGTTGTTCTTGTGATTTTTGTTTTTTTCTTTATTTGGTATGCAACAAATGTTTTTTTAGCACAACGAAAGAAAGATATTGGAATTTTTACTTTTATGGGGTTAGATAATGCCAAGATAGGTAAGATGTATGTAATTGAAGTAGGAATAATAACAGTATTATCATTAGTTATTGGACTTTGTAGTGGAATAATATTTTCAAAGCTATTTACAATGATTTTATTAAAGTTATCAGATATTAGTGTTGATGTTTCTTTTTCGTTTAGTATTTTTCCAGTAATAATAACGATAGTTTTATTTATGGGAATTTTTATTATAATGATTATTAAAGGTTATCTTAGTATTTTAAGAAGTAGTGTTTTAGAGATGATATCAGCTAGTAAGCAAAATGAATTAAAAGAAGAAAAGGGAATAATTACTTTAATAAAAGTAATTATTGGAATTGGATTAATAAGTGGGGGATATTATTGTGCTTTACTTGTTGGAGATATGTCGTCATTTATTTATATTTTCTATGCAGTAGTTTTAGTGATTGCTGGAATTTATTTTCTTTATGATGGATTGATTCCTTTTGTAATTAATAAGTTATCAAAGAATAAACAATATCTTTATCAAAAAGAACGTTTATTATGGATTAACAATCTTGCTTTTCGTTTAAAAAAGAATTATCGAACTTATGCAATTGTTACAATTTTAATGATCTGTTCGGTAACTGTACTGGCAACATCTTTTGCAATGAAGCAACGATATGATAGCATTACTCATTTTAGAAATACTTATTCTTATGTTATTATGGCAACTAAACAATTAAATGAAGATGAAATAAATCATGGTATTAGTAAAACTAATGCAGTAGATTATCATAATAGTTTTAATTATCTTATTTTAAATAAAGATATAGTTAAAACTAAGTATATTTATAGTCAATATGGTGTTATTTCATATAGTCAATTAGAAAAGGCAGCTAAAGATGCTAAAATGAATTTTGATATTCCTGAATTAAAGGATAATGAAGTAGTTAATTTAACTAGATTATATTTAATGGATATATCTAATCCAGTAAGTAATCCTACTATAGAAATTAATAAAGAAATGTATCAAATAATAGATGAAACATCAGAATCTTATTTAGGTTTAATTCAGGAAAATATTAATACTTATATAGTAAGTGATAGTGTCTATGAAAAATTAAAAAATATTGGTCAAGAGTATTATATGTATAATTATAAAATAAATAATCCTGATAATTATCAAGCATCAATAAGTTATTTAGATAATTTGGTTGAAGAGAATTCAATTAGTTATTTAGTAAATGATCCTAATGGTGGTGATATTGCTTGGGTAAGGGTAATGTATTCTATTTGTATTTTTTTATTTTTAGTATTTATTTTAGCTAGTGGTAGTATTATTTTTATGAAGTTAAATAATGAAGCGTTTGAGGATAAAGAACGTTATGTTATTTTGAAAAAAATGGGAATTAGTAATAATACGCTGGTTAAATCAATTAAAAATGAAATTCGTTTTGCGTATTGTTGTCCATTTATTTTAATGTTGATATCTTCGTATTTTTCAGTTCATGCACTTGCTAATGTGATGAAAACAGAGTTATATATAATTAATGTAGTTAGTACAATTGTAATTTTAGTAATGTTTTATATTATTTATAAAATTTCAGTTTTAATGTTTAAAAGAAAGGTATTGAATGGAGACTAGTTTTATTTTATGTTCAAATAATGATATAATTATATACAGGTAGTATGAATTTTGTTAAAAAGGTAGAGGATATAGAATATGAAAAAGAAACTAGGAATTATTGAAGAATTTAAAAAATTTATTACTCATGGTAATGTTATGGATATGTGGTTGGGGTAATTGTTGATAGTGCATTTACTGCGGTTGTGACATCTTTAAATACAGATATTATTTCACCAGTTTTAGGAATATTTGGAGGGGTTGATTTTTCAGATTTACAGATTACGTTAGGTACAAGTAAGAATGCACCAGTGTTAAAATATGGGAGTTTTATTACAGCGGTAATTAATTTTTTGATTATCGCCATGATTATTTTTTTGATTATTAAAATAATGAATAAAATAAATGAGGGCATTAAAGCGAAAATAGATGATGAAGAGGAAATATTAGTTGATGATACTAAAGTATGTCCATATTGTATGGAAAAGATTGCAAAGGAGGCATCTAGATGTCCTCACTGTACATCAATTATAAAAGAAACTGATGATAATAATTAAGATAGGGGATTTTATTAGAACCATATTTAATGATGGTTCTTTTTTTGCATATTATTTGTTTAATATTAAATTATATTGTAAAATAGCGACGAAATATAACATAGTTATATTTTTGAAGTAAAGAATGTAGTTTTTTTACTATATTATAAATTATTTATAATGTACAATTGAATGTTTTATTAGTTGTTTATATAAATATTATTAAAATTAGATAAAATAAATTTTTAAAAGAAAGGAAAAATAAAAATGGAAATGTTAATAGGGATTTTGATTCCATTTATTGGAACAGTTGCAGGTTCAGCTTGTGTCTATTTTATGAAAAATAAATTGAATCTGTTGGTACAAAAATTATTATTAGGTTTTGCTTCTGGAGTAATGATTGCAGCTTCAATTTGGTCACTATTAATTCCAGCAATGAATATGTCTGAAAATATGGGGGATTTAGCTTTTGTTCCAGCTGCAGTTGGTTTTTTGTTAGGAATAGCTTTCCTGCTTCTATTAGATCGTAATATTCCACATATACATTTAGATAATGAAGAAGAAGGTCCAAAGAGTCAATTAAAAAAGTCAACAATGTTAGTATTAGCAGTAACTTTACATAATATTCCTGAAGGTATGGCAGTAGGGGTTATATTTGCAGGATTAGCATCAGGAAGTCAGGGAATTACTTATGCAGGTGCACTAGCGTTGGCTATTGGAATTGCAATTCAAAATTTTCCTGAAGGAGCGATAATATCAATGCCATTAAAAAGTTCAGGACTATCTAAGAATAAATCATTTATTTATGGTATGTTATCAGGTATAGTAGAACCAATTGGAGCAGCAATTACTATTTTAATGTCTTCATTTGTTGTACCAATTTTACCATATCTTTTGTCCTTTGCAGCTGGAGCAATGGTTTATGTTGTAATAGAGGAATTAATTCCTGAATCTTCACAAGGACATCATAGTAATATTGCTACAATTGGCTTTGCAATTGGTTTTGTAGTAATGATGATTTTAGATGTGGTTTTAGGTTAATTCTGGTTTTAAAATTTAACATTTTGTTAACAAAATAGTGATACTATTTAACTATAAAATTGGTATTATAAGGGTATACATAATCATATATTTAATGAGGAGGCGGTTTTAATGAACAAATTAGCTTTAGTTGCGGTAAGCTTATTTGTAATTGTAGAAGTTTTAATTGGAGATTGTGTCATCCAGGGAATTCCGCTTTGGTTAATAGGATTAATTTTATTTAGTTTTATCTGGATGGGAATAATCTGTGTAAAAGAAAAAGTTAAAATAAAAGATTCATATTAGTGTGTTAAGTAAAATAGATAGGATAAGTCTTGTATGGGAATATTCCTATCTTTTTTAATATCTTAAAAGGTGGAAATAATTTCCACCTAGTCTTTGAACCTTTAATTACTATTTGGATTTAGTTTATCCTTTTTCCATTTTCGATATAAATAAATTAATAAAACAATTATACAACCAAGCCCCAAACTGTTCATACATCGTTTAAAATGGGCTAAATCATTTATATCGTAAATATTAACAGTCATGAATCTGGCTTGAAAAATAACGACAAATCCAAGCGTTAATAACAAGACATTCTTTATATAATTCCAGACATTATTTTCCTTAATATAAATATATATTAAGACAATAGCATATAATATAACTAAAAAATATATTACAGAAGATAAAGCCGTAACTACATTAGGAATAAAGTCAATACTTAGCTTTTCACTTTCACTAAAGCCGTTTGGAAAAACTTCTTCATAAACTACTGCTACTAAATAATTATTAGTAATCACAAACTCAAAAAAACACCAAAGACCTAAAATAATATATCTCATAACTATATTAAATATATTTTGATACTTCAACATAACTATTCCCCTCTCTAAATTAAATCTTATTCACCATGAATTGTGCTTGTATAATATGGAGTTCTATAAGTAGTAGCCATACCATAACTACCAGCTTCAACTCTTTCATAACCATATCTATAAGTAAAATCAATACTACGATGTGCTGCAGATCCCCACTTATAAGATGTATTGATATCATATAGTTTTTCTGATATTGCTCCACCACCTGCTGGTGAATACATGCTTACACTAGGACCACTAAATGATGTTATTACACCAGTACTCTCATTTACTCGAATAACAGCATAGCATTCTACTCCAAACGTTATTGCTTTTTCAGAACTAAAACGATACTAGTGGGTAAATATTTTGGTAAGATTCTTTGTATTACTACTTCTGCTAGCTGTCACTTTTGACATAACCAAAACTAATTCATTATCAATAATATAATTATAAATATTTTCGTAATTGCCTAATTCATAATTCACTTGATTTTCAGCTATAAAATTATCTTTAATACTAACACCATTGTTATTAATAATATCGTAATTAAAATCACTACTATAGATACAATCAATTTGTTTAGTCACAAAATCTGGTACTTGTTCACTAAACGCATAACAACTACCAATTGTACTAACTAATAATTATAATGAAAACATGACTACCATTATAATTTTTTTCATAATTAATCACGGTTATGAAGTAATCTTTGTCAAGACATAAATTCACAATTCATAATTTTTTATTAATTTGTGCCATCATGGGCATACAAAGACTCCTTAATCAAGATTTTGCGACAGTTAACCACTCTGTTATTTGGGGATTACCAATAGGTTAATGATTCGTCGTCAGACTCTATAATCTTCATGTGTGAATGGTATTGCGTATATATAAACTTGTGATTAATTATATTTACATTCATTGTCATAAGAAGTATATATTTGATAGTTGAATCTGTTTTCTTATTTTGAGGTCAATCTATGCCTTTGATGTTAATGTAATGCCTGTTTTTTTATCTACTTCATAACTTCTCCTTTCTTTTTTATTTTATATATGACTTATTTCTATTCCCCATACAAAACATGACAAGCTCTTGCTATTTTAGTAATAGCGACACTCCTATTGCTTTTTCTTTAAAATGATTTGTCATTCTGATGTGTTCTTTGATTTGAACGTCATGATCAGTAGGAACATAGGCTGATTTATAGGAATTGTTTCTAAGAATAGTTACAATCATTTGAACATTTTTCTATAGTTTTTGACAACCTTGTTTTAACTGAGCGTTGTATAGTTTATGGTGCTAAGATATAATTTTTCTTTTAACTGTCAATAGAGTGAATATCCAAGAGACCCAGCTTCATAGTCGGTTAAAATTTCTACTTCTTCATCTTCAAATTTTTTCTTTATATTTTTGATGAATTTTTTGATAAGCTTTGTATCTGGTTCAATTTTAGTTTCTCCTAAAATTAAACCATTTTTCTATAACTTGCGCATAAAGTATATGTTTTTTTATGGGTATCCGTTTTAATATAGATTATGCTTTTTATAGTGACCTCCAATTGTCATTATGGAAATGATTCTATAATTTGTTTTTACATCCTAATTATGAATTTAAATCCACGTTTTAACAACTAGGGAGCACTTTATATTATCTTTTAACCAGCATCTAGATTAATTGTAAATTCTTTGCTAATATGTTCATCAAATCCTGTTGCTGTACGAGCATATATTTTAAATTTTCCAGTACAATGTAGAGTTCTTCTTGATGCAGAATAAGTTGCATTTGTTGAAACATCTATCAAATAACCTTCATAGGCTCCTGCATCAATCCAATTTGAATTCAAATATGGTCCACTATATGAACTGATTACACCTGTACTCTCATTTACTCTTATTATTACCTTTAATGTGACATTTGCTTGTAGTTTCTTTCCTTTAACTGTGTCAACAAATGTATCCACATTATGTCTTTGATATGTAACTGATGCAAATGGTGTTATATCAATAGAATTACTATCAATGTTTAAAATTATTTCTTTTTCAATGATTTTTTTATTATCTAATTCACTTGCATTAACAATTCCTATATTAATCATCATCAAGACACCACATAATACAATAGTTGTAAAATATTTTATTCTTTTTTTCATCATTTTCTCCTTAACCTTGTATTTTTTTCATTTTAATCAATAATAAATTTTTTAATGTTACTTTCTTTACACTTTCTAAGATTTTTGCATCAATTATAAATGAAAATTCATCCCCATCTTTAAAATTCAATCCCGAAAATGAATAATTTTGACATTCAATATCATCTATAAAGCAGGAAGTGTATATTTTATCTTCAATTTTTTTATTTGGTAAAATTTTGTGTTCCACCCCAGTAATTAGTTTACCAAATTGCTGATTATAAGTACCATGACTTGAAAAGTATATGATATATTTATCATTTTCTTTTATTATTGAATCAATCATAATTGTACATCCATCATTTTCATAAATAATTTTATGAATATTTGAATCTAATTTATTGATATCAATATCAAAATTCACATCACTATCAATCGTTTGAAATGAGATTGAATAATTCATGTTAAATAATTGATATCTTAAACCCTCCTGCATTAATTTTATTTTATCAATATTATAGAAAATGCATACAGATACCACCTGTAATATTAATAGAAATATAATTAATATATTCTTTCTTCTATTCATAGTACCACCTACCTTCAAAATATAATTATTATTTTAAACGAAATTATATCACTTTCCCAATATCCCCCTTTCCTTTTTTATAAATAATTCTATTACTTATATAACTAATTGGATAATATTAATAATTATTTTTGTTTTTTCAATATTTTATCTAATATTTTACATTTTATGTCTAACTATATTATCCTATTTATAAAAAATAAATTTTTTCATATTCTTTCTTTCGTTTATTTAATAATAATTATATATACTTAAGTGTTATATTTTCCTCCTTTCACTAAATATTTATAAATGTAATTCTATGAGTAAAATATAACATAACAAAAAAGGATACATTATTATATATCCTTTTTTGGGCTATTCAAATAATTTAGGGGGCACAAGTTTAGGGGACAACTTTGGGGGTCAACTTTAGGGGGATGACCTTACAAAAAAGACATTAAAAAAACAACAGCTGGAATTAACTAGTTGTTGTTTCTTTTTATAGTTCTTTTATCATTGATATTGTCTAGATACTATGAAAGGAACTATATGATTAATGATATCATGAATTTTTTAAACATTGAAGATAAAGATATAATTATTACCAAAATTTTAACTGATGGAAATATTAAAGAGGTTCATCTGGAAAAATCTCTTAAAGCTGAATATTGCCCTGCCTGTTCTTCGAGAATGTATTCAAAAGGCAAATACTTTAGAAAAATCAATCA
>NZ_FOIN01000019.1 GCF_900102365.1 Thomasclavelia cocleata
ATAGAGGCTTCTAATTTTCTAACCATATGATCAGCTGGAACAAGCTCATCAATAGTACATAAAATAATGTGATCATGTTTAGTTTTATTTACTGTCATTGTCATATTAATTTCCTCCAAATGTGCACTTATATTATACCATATCATGACTTCTTTATCTTAAACAAAAAAGTCGTGGAGCCTCAAAGTTTGCACACTTGGAACGAAGTCATCCACGACCACTGATATATTATCACATAAACAACAAAATAAAAAGACTGCTGACAATTTTTTATTTGTCAACAGCCTGAGACGCATAGCGTCTTTTTTGTGCATGAGGATCATTCATTCTTGAATTGTTGATCATCTTATTTTGTTTTCTAAAATCGCGAGGTGAAAGACTGTGAGTATTTGAAAAAGCTTTAGAAAAAGATAACTGGTTAGCATAGCCACAAGAAAAAGCAATTTGATTAATAGTAAGATCACTATTAATCAATAGTTCTTCAGCCTGAATCATTCGATAACGTAATAAGAATTCTTGTGGTGAAAGATGTAAGTATTTTTTGAAGAGAGTTGATAAATAACTACGATTAATTGATAAATAATCAGCAATTTCATTTACTGTTACCATATATTGATAATTATTTTGAATATACTCAATTGCTTTATCAACATAAGGGTTATAGTTAATTTTATTTACTTTATAATTTACATTTGCACTTTTTGCTAAATAAGAAAAGAAAGTAAATAATTGTCCTTGAATAAATAATTCATTACTATAGCTGAGTTTATGATGAGCTAACATAGAAATAGTTAGTTCTCTTAATTCATCAAGATATTCACAATGAATAACTAAATTATTATCATTTAAATTACAACGATTTAGATATAAACGACTTTTATTGCCATCAAATCCAACCCATAAATATGTCCATGGATCATCATGGTCAGCTTGATAATATGTAACAACATTAGGCATAATCAAAAAAGCATCACCAGTTTTAATTGGATATACTTTATTATTAACGTGATACTCACCTTTGCCTTTAAGACAATAATGAATTAAATAATTTTGTCTTATTGCAGGGCCATATGAGTAATTAGGACTACATTCTTGCATACCACAGAATTTTAAATATAAATCTTCGAATGATTGATTTTCTATTTCTAATGAAGAATACATAGATTACCTCCTCTTTATAACTTATTATAACAAAATTATATTTAGATGTGTTCTAAAAATAGGCAGATTTCATATAAATAAGACGAAGAGAGGAGTTTACAATGGAAACGAAAAATATCTTACATGATATCGCTAAAAGATGTGATGGAGACATATATTTGGGGGTAGTAGGCCCAGTAAGAAGTGGAAAGTCTTCATTTATAAAACGTTTTATGGAAATGGCAGTTATTCCCTATATCGAAGATAAAGATGCACGATTAAGAGCGATTGATGAATTACCACAGTCAGGCAAGGGTAAAATGATAATGACAGTTGAACCTAAGTTTATACCTAATCAGGCTGTTGAAATGGTAATGGATGAAAGTTTTAAGGTTAATGTACGGTTGGTTGATTGTGTTGGTTATGTTATTGAAGGTGCAAAAGGATATAAAGATGATCAAGGAATTCGTTATGTTAAGACACCATGGTATTTAGAATCTATTCCTTTTGATCAAGCAGCTAAAGTAGGAACAAAGAAAGTTATTCAAGATCATTCAACGATTGGTATTGTAATTACTAGTGATGGTAGTATCTGTGATATTCCAGGTGATAATTATATTGAAGCTACAGATAGTATTATTGATGAATTACAAGAAATAGACAAACCTTTTATTGTGATTATTAATACAAAGGATGTTAATAGTAGTGAATGTAAAAGGGAGTATGAACGTTTAACTGAAAAATATGATGTACCAGTATTATCAATGGATGTTACAAATATGGAAGAACCAGAAATTGTTTCTTTATTAAAAGATGCATTATATGAATTTAAAATTAGTGAAGTACGTATTGAAGTGCCTAAATGGTTAGCAATGATGTCAAGTAATCATTGGTTAAAACAAACTTTAGATACATCATTAAAAGAATCATTGCAGTCGATAAAGAAATTTAAAGATGTTGAAAGAATCGGTGATGCAATTAGTGAGTATGACTTTGTTGATAAAGCTTATTTAACTGGAATTGATACAAGTACATCTAGTGCTACTTTGAAAATAGAAGAAAGAGATGGCTTGTATAATGAGATACTTGAAGAGATAATTGGAGATAAAGGATTTGATCAAGCAACATTCTTAACTTTTATTCAAGAGTTAGTTGATATAAAGAAAGAATATGAAGGTTTTTCTAATGCTATTAGAATGGTTAAACAAACAGGATATGGTTATGCTATTCCAAAACTAGATGAAATTGAGTTAAGTGAACCAGTGATTATTAAACAAGGACCTCGTTATGGAATGAAACTGGTATCAAAGGCTGGAACTACTTATATGATCAAGGTAGATATTGAAAGTACATTTGAGCCTATAATTGGTTCTAAAGAACAAGCAGAGGCATTTATTGAGTATTTAAATTCTAATGGTAATGATAAACAGGCTATTTTTGATTGTGATGTTTTTGGTCGTAAATTAGGTGATTTAATTGAAGAAGGAATGTATATTAAGTTAAATGCAATTCCAGAAAATGCTAGTTTAAGACTTCATGATATTTTATCAAAAATCGTAAATAAAGGGAAAAGTAATGTTATTGCAATTGTCCTTTAAAAAAGGCTAAGACATTAATTGTCTTAACCCTTTTTATTTAATATTTATACAATGAATATATAAATTTTAGTCAGTTGAGCATACGAAGTATGCGAAATAAAAAAACACACTATGCAGGTGGAGCGATAAAGGTGATTAAGTATAGCTCAAAAATCAAATTCATTGGCACATACGAAGTGGATGTGCAAATATCACATCGTCTTCACACCAAAGTATAGACTATAATTCAAGATCAATATTTCTTTTTTGTATGCAATATTACACTATAAATTAAATTCATAAGAATCATCAAGTAAAAAAATATAGATGATATATCTTTAAAAACTGTAAACATAACAATATCCTATTTTATAATAATTTAAGATATTTTATTCAGTTATATATTTTATAGATAAGAGTTTGTAATTGTAAAAACTTTAATAATTTACTCCTAAAAAACTCTAAGAAATAAATAAAGTTGTTATTTTTTGTAACTATTTTGTATATGTTTTATATCAAAATAATGACTTTTAAATATCCTATAAAAGTGCTTGAAATCAGTAATTTTTAATGTTATACTTTCGTGGTATTAGAATTATGGAGGTAGTTATGAATAAGAAAGAATTAGTTGAATCAGTATCTAAAGAAAGAAACTTGACTAAAAAAGATGCCGAAATTTTAGTAGATACAGTTTTTAATACAATTACACGTAGTGTTATTGAAGGAGATAAAGTATTAATCTCTGGATTTGGGACTTTCAAAGTAAACGATCGTAAAGCTCGTAAAGGAATTTCACCTAAAACACAAAAAGAAATGATTATTCCTGCTAGTAAGACAGTTACTTTTAAACCAAGTAATCGCTTAAAAGATGCAATGAATTAATATTGCATCTTTTATATTTTTAATTAAAAAATTTTTACGTCAATAAATAAGGTAATTATTATTTTTTTAATATTATTATTAAAAAGTTAATAATATAGTGTATAATAAATATAAAGGAGTTGAGAATATGCCGTTTTTTTATTATCCAATGTCGTCAACTTATATGATTGGTTATCTTTTGGTTGCCATTGGAACAATAATTATGATTTATGCTCAGATAAAAGTGAATAGTGCTTATAGTAAATTTGAGAAAATACCTAACAGTCGAGGGATGACTGGAGCAATGGTAGCTAGAGAAATTCTTGATCGAAATGGTCTACATGATGTTACAATAAATCAAGTGGGAGGAAAATTATCTGATCATTATAACCCTAGAAATCGCACAATTAATTTATCAAATGGAATTTATGATGGTACTTCAATTGCTGCTTTAGCAGTAGCAAGTCACGAATGTGGACATGCCATTCAACATTTAGTTGGTTATCGACCTTTAGTGTTTAGAAATGCAATTTTGCCATTATGTAATGTTGGGCAATATTTAGGGTGGATTGCTGTATTTATTGGATTGTTAATGGGAAATACTAGTGTAGCTTGGATTGGTGTTATCTTAATGTCAGGAATTTTACTTTTCCAAATTGTTACATTGCCAGTAGAATTTGATGCTTCATCAAGGGCTTTACAAATTTTAAAAACAAATTATCTTACAAGTGATGAATATAGTGGTGCTAAATCAATGTTATCTGCAGCTGCATTTACATATGTTGCTGCAATGTTGTCAACTGTTTTATCACTACTTAGAATAGTTTTAATAGTATTAGGCAATGATCGTGATTAATTTTATTTTTAGATTCAAAGTTCTTAAGCTTTGGATCTTTTTTCTTTATAAAAATAACAATTTGTAAATAGACCATTAAAAAACATAAATATATCTTACAATAATGATGATATTATTAATAAAAGGGAAACTATTAAAAAGAGATTAAGAAAGGGTATAATTATGGAGAAATGGAAAAAAAGTTTAATTGTTATTTTAGTGTTACTGATGTTTTTTTCGACATCAAATTTAAATGTTTTTGCTCATGATAGAACAAAGACTTCATTATCGACAGAAAGTGAGTATAAAATATATCCAATTCCACAATCAGCTATATATGATGGAGAGGAATTTACGATGAGTGAGTATGTAAACATTGTTTACGAAACACAAATCGACCAATATACAAAAAGTTTTTTGGAAGAATTACTTAGTAAGTATAATAGAAATTATGTAGTCAGTAATGAAATAAAAGAAGGAATGACAAATATTTTATTAGGAGTAAAAGATTCTAATCAGATTGCAGATAATTATTTAGATAATAATATTATCATTCAAGATAAACAATTGTATTCAAGAATCGATCCTTATGTTTTAGTAACAGATAATGATGTCATTACAATAGTTGGTAAAGATACTGATTGTACATTTTATGGTATAGCAACATTACAAATGATGTTTTCTTCTTTTAATGGGGATAAATTTTTAAATGTCCAAATTGAAGATTATGCAATGATGGAATATCGAGGATTCATTGAAGGTTTTTATGGTGGTTGGAATTATCAAGAACGTGAAAGTTTGATGCGTTTTGCTCGTGATATAAAAATGAATAATTATGTATATGCTTCAAAAACAGATTTATATCATACTGATAAATGGAATGAAAAATATCCACCTGAAGAGATTGAAAAAATAAAACATTTAGTAGAAGTAGGAAAAGAGACCAAATGTTATTATGCCTGGTCAGTCCATATTTCAGGTTTTTTTAGGGGATTGGATACATCAAATAATCAAGCATATGAAATGAGATATAATCAATTAATAGAGAAATTTTCTCAACTTTATGATTTAGGAGTTAGAAAATTTGATATTTTAAATGATGATTTTGGTGCTGGTACAAATGAAGATGTAGTAACATTATTAAACCGCTTAACTACAGAATTTATCAAACCAAAAGATTGTGAACCATTGACATATTGTCCTCAAGGATATAATAAAGCCTGGTCAGGAAACGGAAACGAGTTAGAGGCATTAAAATCATTAGATCAATCAATTATTATTTATTGGACAGGTGATGATGTTAATTCACCGATTACCCAAGAAACAGTTAATTATGTAAAAGAAAAAACAGGACATGATGCTTGTTTTTGGCTTAATTATCCAGTTAATGAACATGCTAAGTCTGGTATTTTCTTAGGAGATATTAGTCATTATGCAAGAAGTGATGTGATAGGATTAAAGGGAGCAGTTTCTAATCCTTCACGTTTTGCTCAAAGTAATAAAGCTGGATTATTTCAATTAGCTTCATTATTTTGGAATAGTACAGATTACCAAGATAAAGTCCAGACTATATGGCAAGATAGTTTTAGATATTTACAGCCAGAGGTTCAGGATGAATATTATTTGATTGCTAGCAATATTGCTAATTGCCCTGGTTCTTCAAGAGTACCAAATGGCTTTTTAGAATCAGAGTATCTTAAAACAGCTTTGGATAGTATTTTAAAGAAAGTAAATGCTGGTAATCTTTTGAAAAATGATGAGGAAGTTTATTATTTGATTAATGAATTTGAAGCGATTATTGAAGCTGTTAAAGGATTTAAAGAAAAATGTGAAAATCAAGATTTAATTAGAGAGCTGAATCCATGGCTTAATTCATTAAATGATATTGCTATAAGTGGAAAAGCTGTTTTAAATAGCATTTTAGCTATTCAAGATAATCAAATTGATGAAGCTTGGCAACAATTTTCTGTTGCTGGAAAGAAGCTTCAAACATGGGATGGTTATTCTACTATTGAAGGCGAAGTAAATAAAGCTAAAGCAGGAAGTAAACGAATTCAACCATTTGTTTATAAACTTGTTACTTATGCTAAAAATAATTTAACACCATTATTTGATAGCAATAATATAGATTTTATACCTTCGTTTTATTCTGTGTTAGGGGGAATAAGACAAGTCGATAATGATCAATCAGAAAAGATTTTTGATGGTGATCAAAGTACTTTTGGTCAATGGAATATTGTTCAAAAGGTGAATGATTATTATGGTATTGATATGGGAAAAGTTATTCCAATTGAAAATATAACTATTATTCAAGGTAAAAATGATAATGATCATGATTATTTTCATAAAGCTGTTTTAGAGTATTCGATTAATGGAGTAGATTTTACTCAATTAGGAGAACAATATGATGATACCATTAAAATAGAAAAAGACAGTTTAGATATAAAAGCAAGATATATTAGATTACGTTTAGTAGAAACTGGAACAGCTAATAAACCAGATTATTGGACACATATTCGTGAGTTTAGTGTGAATCAAAAAGAAGTTGTTAAAGAACGTATTTATACAAATATAGAATCTTTAAAACAAACTCCTTTAACAGTATCCAAAAAAGAATTTAGTATCAGAAATATTCAAGATTTAATATTCAAACCAAATGAATATGTTGGAATCAAAATGATAGGATTGTCAATAGGTTCAGATATTGAATTTATAAATATAGGATTTGATAATCTAACTTTGCAAGTATCTCGCAATGGAATTGAGTGGGAAAATGTTAATGATTTTACCGATTCAAAAGTATTTAAATATTTACGAGTTATAAATTTAACCAATAAAGATATCAGTGGACAAATCAATAAATTAGCAGCTACAATATCTAATTTACAGATAAATCCAACTATAAGTGATACTAATTTAAAAAATGATTTAAAAGAAGGTAAGTGGGAAAATCTTTTTGATGGTAATTATAGTAGTTATATTTGGACAAATGAAGCACAGAAAGAAAATGATTATATAATGATAGATCTAGGTGTTACAACTGCTTTATATGATGTTAAAATAGTTACTGAAGATGGGAATCCAAGATTATATAATGCGAAAATAGAGATGTCTGTTGATAAGCAAAATTGGACTACAATTGCAACAGTAGAAAATGATAATTCTATTTTTGAGGTACCTTATCGTTATGTTGAAGGAAATGGTAATGGTGAGGATGCTAGATATATAAGAATCTTAATTACAGGAAATTCTGGCTATTATTTAAAATTATGTGAAGTTGAGATTAATAAAAATGTATCACAAAATAATGATACTACTAATATAGTCAGTTCATTAGATGGTAATGTAAATAATTGTATTGATAATGATATATCTACAGTTTTCACTGTTGATAAGCCAACAGTGAATAATGATTATGTTGAATATCAATTGATTGAAAATACTAAATTAAAAAACTTTACAATTCTACAGGATGGACAAAATATTGTTCTTGCAAAAGTAAAAGTAAGAACGATTGATGGTTATAAAGAAGTAGGAATTTTTGATAAAGCGGCTAAGAAATTTGATGTATCAGATTTAAAACAAAATATTTTAGCGATTCGAATTGAGTGGCAAGCGGGTCAATTACCTGCTATTTATGAAATATTTACGGAAACAGATGGTAAGGATACAGATGATATAGGGGAATATGTTGAACATATTATTTTAGAAGATGTTGATGAATTAACTAATATTGCATATTTAAAAGAAGTAGTAGTTTCAGGGACTAGTGATGGGCAAAAAGAGAATGTCACAGATGGAAGTGATGCCAAATGGGATAGTAATTTTATTAAAGGACCTAATGCTAGTGAAAATGCATGGGTATATGTAGATTTAGGTGATAATGTAAATATTATTAATGAAATAACTATGAAATACTTTAATAAGGTTTATCCTACTAAATATCATATTCAGATATCTAATGATCATGAAAACTGGATAACAGTGGAAAGTCTTGAAAAGCCACATAATGGACCAACTTATCCAATTGATAATGTCAAGTTTCAAACACCAGTTACAGCTCGTTATGTCAGATTGCTTTTTGAAGAGTTGAATAGTGTTGCAGCTGGAAATGGTGTGGGATTAAAAGAATTAGAAATAATAGGAAAACATAATAATAATTATCAGATACATTCTGTAAAACAACTTGATGATTTAAAAGTGGAAATAAATACACCTGGTAATCAATTAGATTTACCTAAATTAATAAATATTTCTGTTTTTGATGCGATGCAAAATGAACAGTTTATTCAGGTACCAGTTATTTGGGATCTAACACGTTATAAAGATGATGTTGATGGAATATGTAATCTAAATGGAATACTCGATATTAATTCAAATATCAATAATCCTAATAATTATGGTGCAAGTATAAACATAATTGTGGGAAAAGGCGAAGATGAAGTAGATAAATCAGTTTTAGAAACTATTTTAGCTGATGTTAAAAATATCGACCTATCTATATATACAAATGATTCAGTAAAAATTTTAAAACAAGTATATGATAATGCTGATAAGGTTTATCATAAAGAAGAAGTTAAACAAAATGAAATTGATGAACAAATAGAATTATTACATGTTGCAATAAATAATTTATTATTAAAGGTCACAGTAAAAGTTGAAAATTTAGCTTTAAATAAAAATGTAACAGTTTCAGGGACTAGTGATGGTAAAGCTGATAATTTAGTTGATGGTGATATGCAGACAAAATGGGATAGTAATTTTATTAAAGGACCAAATGCTAGTGAAAATGCCTGGGTTATTATTGATCTTGATCAAGGGACCAGCTTGATTGAGCAAATAAAGATTTCTTATCATAATTTAGTTTATCCAACTAAATATGATATATTAGTATCTAATGATAAAGAAAATTGGACTTGTATAAATACAATAGAAAAAGAGCATAATGGTCCAACTTATCCTGTTGATACAATTTCATTTGATCAGTTAGTAGCCTGCAGATATTTAAAACTGAATTTTAAAGAGTTAAATAATGTGGCTATTGGTAATGGTGTAGGTATTAAAGAAATTGAAGTAATGGGTAGAAAGATTAATGAAGAAGCGATTGTTTGGAATATTCCTGAGGTTTTTGAAATTGTTGTAGATAAGGGAATAAATATTGAGGATTTGAAGACAATGCTACCAAAAGTTATTCTAGTTGAAGTAGCAGTTAAGGGAAGTTTATCATATCAAAGTGATAATTTATTTATGGTTTTAATGCCAGTTGAATGGGGTTTAGATGAGTTTAGTGATAGTGAAAAGGTTATTTTGATAGATGGAAATATTGAAGGAATGGGGTTGATTAATAATTATAATAATCTTAAAGCTTGTTTAAAAATCATTATAAATGATGACCATATTAATATTACTAATAAAGAGCAATTAAAAGAATTATTAGATAAGGCTGATAGAATAAAAGATTTAGACCAATATACAATTGAAAGTAAAGAAAGATTTTTAGAGGCTTTGATGCAGGCAAAGATTATCTACAATGATGAATCAAGTAGTCAAATAATGATAGATAAAGCTAGGGCAGTTTTAAATGAAGCAATTAATTCTTTAGAAAAAAAAGTAATTATAAAAGATAATTTAGGAAGATTAATTTCTGAGGTAGAAGGTTTAAATGGATTAGATTATACTGATGTTAGCTGGGAGTTTTTATCAGAGGTTTTAAAAAAGGCAAAGATTATATTTAATCAAATTGATTGTTCACAAGAAGAGATAGATAATTGCTGTATTGAATTAGAGGATGCAATTAATAGATTAGTAAAAAAGAAAGTAGATATAATTGTTTCAAAGAATCCTAATAGTGTAAATACTGGGGATAGTAATATAGAAAAAGAGTATTTTGCTTTATTAGCTATTAGTTGTTTAGGTATAATAATTAAAAAAAGAAAAGATTAAAAAGCAAGATATATGGAGTCGAAAGACTCCATATATTATTTCGATTTTTCTTTTATAATCAAGGAATTGATAGTATAATAGGCATAGAAAGTTGGTGGAGTTTTGAAATTTTTACGTAAACATAGATTTGATTTTCTAATGGCTTTTTTAGTGTTAGTTTTTATTATAGTAAGTTTTTATATGCTTTGGGTCCATGTTCCTTATTCTAAACATAAAAATGATTTAGCTAAGGTTCAACAGAAAATTATTGCAGAAAATAAATATGATAGTGCTGATTATTTTAATCGTTATGATGGTGAAAAAAGTTATTATATTATCCACGCTAAAAAGGAAGATAAAGAACAATATGCTGTATTTAATGATAAACATAAGTTTATTAAATCGTATAGTGGAGATATTGTTGATCAACAGGTGTGTATAGATGCTTTTAAGGAAAAATATAAGAAAGACCCCGATGTGGTTGAAATAGGATATGAGAATGAAATATTTGTTTATAGTTTATTATATCGTGGTAATAATTCATTGATTTATGCTTTTTATGGAATTGATAATGGAGAATTTATAAAGGCATATCGGATAGACAATAGTAGGTAATAATTATGTATAAAGAATTGATAAGAAATAAATGTATTGATATTAGTCGTTTGCTATTATTAAGGGCAAAGGAGTTACAAATAAATGATAATGAGTGTCATATTTTAATGCTTGTGTATACATTAAAGGATATTGGAATACAAACAGTAACCCCTCAAATGATACAGAATTATTCAATGTTATCAAATCAGGAGCTTAATAAAGTACTAGCGTCACTATTAAATAAAAATCTAATATATAATCGCTTGGGTTCAATTAGTTTGAATAATCTTGAACAAAAATTATTACAAGAAAATAATAAAACAGAAGAAGTGGAAACAGAAGTTAATCTTATTAGTATTTTTGAAGAACAGTTTGCAAGAGCTTTATCACCAATTGAACTTAACATTATTAAAGATTGGAAAAATTGTGAATATAGTGATGAAATGATTATAAAAGCTTTAAAGGAAGCTGTTAAAAGCCAAGTACTTAATTTTAGATATATTGAAGGGATACTTTCTAATTGGGCTAAAAACGGTATTAAACAGCGTTATATAGAGCAAGAAGAGCCAAAACGAACTGTACCGATTAGTGAGTATAAATGGTGGGAAAATGAATAAAGAAAAAACAAGTCGAGTATTAGATTATTTTGAAGAATTATTTCCAAATGCTTATTGTGAATTAAATCATGAAACAGATTTTCAATTATTGGTTGCAGTAATGCTATCAGCACAAACAACAGATAAAAAGGTTAATCAATTAACTGAAACGTTATTTAAGAAATATCCAACAGTTGAAGCAGTAAGTCAGGCATCAATATCTGAATTAGAACAAGATATAAAAACTATTGGATTATATCGAAATAAAGCAAAAAATCTTTTAGCTATGTCCAAAGTGTTAATTGAAGAATTTAATGGCAAAGTACCAAGTGTTCAAAAAGAATTAGAAAGTTTACCTGGAGTTGGTCGTAAAACTGCAAATGTTGTTCGATCGGTAGCTTTTGATATTCCAGCTTTTGCTGTAGATACTCATGTAGAAAGAATTTCTAAACGATTGGGATTTGCAAAAAAAGAAGATAGTGTCTTAACAGTTGAAAAAAAACTATGTCGCTCTATTGACCGTTCACGATGGAATAAATCACATCATCAATTTATTTTTTTTGGTAGATATTTTTGTAAAGCAACTAATCCTAATTGTCAAGAATGTAAGTTATCTGATATGTGTAAGGATCCAATAAAAAAGAAATATTTAGAAAAAGTAAAATGTTAGAATATAATAAAAAAGTTAGGACTTAATATATTCTAACTTTTTTATTATGTGCATAAAGTATGATATGTATTTAGTTGGTGAAAGTCCACATAGGTCAAGTGTAGTTAAGAACGAAAGAAGGGCAGTTTTGAGGTCTGCAAACAGAAACTTGATATAAGGCTGTAAATAAAGGTGGAAGTCTAAAAGATAAACATAAAACCAATGATTCTTAGGATTTCTCTACAGAAATAGGGGGATAAAAGTAGAATGAAATTATCTGGTAAATGTCGAGAGGAACTAATTTGAAAAATATGTGTAGTATAGACAAATGCCAAGATATAAGAATAAACCAGATTGCAAAAGGATGGATAAACTATTATTGAAAAAAATTTATCAATCAATTTGGGCAATGGATAAGACATAAAATAATAGTCATAATAATCAAACAATGGAAGAAACTATTAAAGATATATAGAAGTTTACAAGAGCTTAATAAGAAACTATCATGTTATTTTAAAGATGAAAAAATTTGTGTAGTGGTAAACCTAGGCTTGGCTAGTATAAATAAGCCAATGGTAATGTAGTAAATTACAGATATTCTAGCTATAAGAAAAGGGAAAAGACTAAATGTTTTGGTCAATTCCCTTGGATAGTTGATAAATGTAGCACTATATGAGACTCACACATACAGTGGGTTGAAATAAATTAATTTCTCTCTATTCTATTACTCTGTTGAGGTATCTGAATTACCAATAGTAAATGTTATTGTATCAGTAATTGTTTTAACATCATCAGATTCGCTGATTTTAATACGATATTGGACTCCAGGAGTCAAATTAAATTCTTTTGTTCCACTACCAGTAAAAATAGTTTCATCTCCAGCAGGAGTACCATCCATTGTAAATACTTGAATAATAATTTTATTTGAACTATTTTGAGCATTTACTTTAATATTTATTACATTTGATGAAGTAGTACTTCCATTTGTAACAGTGGTTCCATCAGAAGTAATTGTATAATTTACTTTGTTATCTGCTTTATTTGATCCAACTGATTTAGTAATTTTATTGGAAGTTTTATTAGGTGCTTTGTGGAAGCGATAATATCCAGTAACATCAACTTTACCACTAGGAGTAAAATCAATAGTTCCAGAAGATTGATTTAATGTTGCTGTATGTAAGATATCGTGACTATTAGGATCACTAATTTCAACAACATATTCTATTACACCATACATTTTTGTAGCCTCAGTAGCATTTTCATCAGTTGCTGCATTTGCAGGTTCATATTCACTAAAATCTACTGTAATTTTTCCATTGCTAGAAAGTGAAGCACTAAATGATGATAAATGATTAATATTGTATTCTATTGCTGTTTCATTTGGTCCTGTCCCTTTTTTAGCCCAACCAGTATAGATTTTATCAGATGGAGTACTAGAATTTGGACTAACGTAAGGATAAACACCAGCAAGAATCTTAATTTCTTCTACTGTATCAGGTTTATCAGGATATGATTTTTTATCTGAAGTGTTTTTTTCAAGATATTTTAATAATTCACCAACGACTTTTGCTGGATATGCTTTATATTTTGAGGTGTTTTTTCCAGCAGCTAAAGCTTTTTCTTCAAATCCCATCCAGACAGAACATGTATAGTCAGGAGTATATCCAGTCATCCATAAATCTTTGCTAGCACCACTATTGGTATTTGAGGTACCAGTTTTAGCACCAATATTTTCAATACCTTTTAAATATTTATAATTTCCACTATTACTATTTGAATAACTTAACATAGTTTCACGAATCATAAATGAAACATCATCACCAATACTTTGTTTTGCTTTTGCTTGAATATTTTTATCAATATTATATGTTTTGTCACTATCAGTAACTTCTACATAATTGACAGTATGAGATTCAATGTAGACACCATTGTTAGCAATTGTAGCATATGCACCAGCAAGTTCAATTGGACTGACACCATTTGCCCATCCTCCAATTGCATAAGGCAAAGTTAAATTCTCATCTTCGGTTGACATATCAATACCTAATGATTCCATATCAGCAATTACCTCTTTAGAAGAAGCTGCTTCTAAAACTTCCTCAAAAGTTGATACAGCAGGAATATTCCAAGATTGAAGTAGTGCTTCTTTGATTGGCATAGAACCATGGAAACTATTATCCCAGTTTTTAGGAGTATAACTTCCAAATGATTTTTGTTCATCAACAACTGTGTGAACAGTTGACCAATCTAGATATTTATATGCTAGACCATAATCAATAATTGGTTTCATTGAAGATCCAGGTTGTCTTTTTAAGGTTGCTTTATTTTTATCTCCTGCCTTATAATTTCGACCACCAATTACAGCAATAATTCGTCCATCTTGAGTAGATTGAATACTTCCAGCCATTTGCATATCTTCATCAGTATAGTCATATGTTTCACCATTAGCAAATTCAGTTGCCTTTTTTTGTATTTCTTGATTACAATAAGTATAGATATTCATTTGTGTTTCTGCAGGATCTAGACCAGTTTTTTCTTTTACTTCAGCAGTTACTAAATCAACATATGATGCTAAAGCATTATCTGAAGCCATATTTGATTGAGATAGCATATTTTCAATTTTAACTTGTTTTGCTAGATCACATTCTTCTTGAGTAATATATCCATGATTAACCATTAAATCTAAAATTACATTACGGCGTTTATTAGCTAAGTCAAGATTGTAGTATGGATCATATGCACTAGGTGAATTTAAAGTACCTGCTAATAGGGCTGCTTCAGGTAAAGTGAGTTGTGATACTTCTTTATTGAAATAATATTTACTAGCTGCAGCGATTCCAATTGAACTAGTACTGCGTCCAAAATAGATTTTATTTAAATATAAAGTAAGAATTTCTTCTTTACTTACTTCTTTAGTTGCTTGAATTGCTAAAAAGATTTCACTGATTTTACGAGTATAAGTTTGTTCTTCTTTAGGGAAATATGATTTTTTAATTACCTGTTGAGTAATTGTTGATCCCCCTCCACGAATACTAAAATGTGCTAAATTAGTTATTAACGTTTTAGCAATACGTGGTAAATCAAAACCATCATGTTCAAAGAAGCGTGAATCTTCAGCTGCTATTACAGCATCAATCAATACTTGTGGTAAATCTTCATAAGTAATGTTTTCACGTTTACCATTAACATCACTACCATATGTGTACATTAATTCACCATTAACATCATAGATTTTGCTTGCTTCACCAGAAAGTAGACGCTGAGTTGAAAAATCTTCAGTTTCTTTGTATACAGACCATGCAAAAAAACATCCACCTGAAAGGCAAACGACAATAATTATAATGATAAAACTTGTAAAAACTTTTTTCCAATTCAATCTTTTTTTCTTATTTTCTCTTGTAGTAGGGTTATTTGTCATTTTCGTGACCTCCTAAATAATACTGATCAATAATTTTTAAATAATTTAAACGTGGATTAAATCCTTGTTCAATCAAATGTCCTTTTTCTTTAATACTTTGATAAGATATTGATTTTTGACCAGTTTGATTATATGCTTCAATTATATATGAAGCATCAATTAAGTATACCTCATTTAGATGGGTAAAAGCAATAATAACAAATGCAATTCCATGATGATTAATAATACTTTTTAAATGCTCAATTTGATGAACACTAATATTAGTAAAAGGAAAATTTAATTTTTTAGTTTCTTTAGCTTCAAAATCTAAATATTTTCCTTTATATATCCCATTATAATCAGTTGTTGAAGGTGTTTTAAAATATGCTTCAACAATTCTAGCAGCAGATCTTTTGGGATAGTCGACTTTTACGATTTGAATAGGTGTTGGCTTTTTATGAATATTAGCGATACCATTAGCTAAATAATATTTATTTGTTAAATTCAAATCTTCCTCTAGATTCATTCCACGATGTCGAGTATTTAATTTTCCATCAATCAGTTTAGTTTGACGAATAGTCGTCTTTTTCATGTTGGGATAATTAACCATAATTGCTCCTTTTATTACTTTATGTAGGTATTATACCATAACTATGATAAAATATCATAATATCTTGTTAGTTTCCTAAAACATTGTAAATTTAGTTAAATTTAATAACAAATATATTAATCACTTGCATTTAATAAAGATTTTTGTTTCAATATATTATATAGATAGGAGTTGATTAACTTGGAACCAAAAATTTTGTTAAGTCCAAAAAAAATAGTTGCTAAAGAATTTAAAGTTGATTTTAAAGGTTATAATGCTGAAGAAGTAGATCATTTTTTAGATATTATTGTTAAAGATTATGAATCTTTTGCAGCTATGTTAAATGCTTCATATGATAAGATTGATCAATTAGAAGCTCGATTAAGTGAACAAAAGATTAAAATTGCTAAACTAGAACGTGAAAAAGCACTTCAAGATGATAATATCCATGCAATGGAAGAAAATCTTTCAACAAATGTTGATATTTTAAAGAGATTGTCTTTATTAGAAAAAGTAGTATTTAATCAAAATAAATAGTAAGACATACCGATAAGGTGTGTTTTATTTTACAAAAATTCAATCAAGTTATATTTTAGACTTGTTTTCTTCTTGAAAATAAGTAAAATATAGAAGACTCGTAGAAAGCGATTGCTACAAAAGTAGAGGAAAGTCCAGGCTTCCACAAGCTGCGATGCTTGTAGTGTTTGTACATGGCGAATTAATAAGTCATGGTAGCGTGAGCTAACGACAGGCCTAAGACCTAAACATAAGTATGGTTGATAAGCTATAAAGTGCCACAGAAACTATTCTAATCGAAAGATTAGCTGAAAAGAGGTAAACTCTGCAAGGAAGAAACCCAAATTTGGTAGGGGAATCATCTTGAAGGAATTGAACTGAAAGATGGATGCATATGCATAGATAAATAATCGTTTGAAAAACAGAACTTGGCTTACAAAGCGAGTCTATTAGCTGATATTACTCAGCTTTTTTTATTTGGGTCTGCTATTTTATTTATAAAAGGGGCAGTTATGGATAAATATGATTTAGTAAATTGGTATTTTGAAAAATTAGTTTTGAAATCATTTCGTCAAATCGGAAATGATTGTTCATTATGTGAAGTGTTATATTTAAAGTTTAAATTTATTAAGAGTGAACATTCATTTTTTAAAGAAGCTTTTAAATCTAATGATTATTATTGTATTTATGAATTTTATACAGAAATTATTGAAAATAATTTGAATCATCAAATAGACAAGGAGCTTGATTTTTTACTGAAAATGTATTGTAAAGGTTCAATTGATATGACAGTTGATTGGGTATTAAATGATATGTCAATAAACATTGATGATGTAGTTGCTTTATTGAGAGAAGCATTGCCAAAAAGATTAGAACCATTTATATTAAGTATCTAAAATCAAGAATCATAAATGTGATATTTGCTAATATCTGTAACTTGAATTTTTAAATATTAGTATGTTAATACTTTATCAAGAAATAAAGAAGATGTTTTAATATGGCAAACAAATTTATTTTAAATGAATTTAGTTATCATGGAAGTGGAGTGATTAATGAAATTATAATAGGAGCAAAAGCATGTGATTAAAAAAGCATTAGTATGCTTTAATACTGATCTAATTAAATTTGGAGTAATAAAAAAAGTTGAATTTGAACTTCTCTTATTATAAAAGGGAAGTTTTTTTATTGTGAAATTCAAACGAAGTATGAATTTATGACTTTAGTCAGTTGAGTATACGAAAAGTAGGCGAAACAAAAAAACACGTGCTATGCACATGGAGCAGTTAAGAAGTTATACAAAGATTTGAAATAAATAATATGTTTTTATTTTTGATTGTAAATTATTTATTGGGTATAATTTTTCAAGAGATTGGCTCTTTTATAGAATACAAATTATTTGCAAAAAAGTTTATATTATATTTTTATTTTGTGTATATCAATTTTATGAACTTGTTTATTTTATGATAGGTTTCTTTGGATGAGATATGTTTTTATGATAAGAAATACTTGCTGTTTAATATTGATAAATAAACAATGAATAATTCCTTAATAAAAGTAATATTTATTAATTTTGTTCTAATTATGATAAAATATAGTGTGTAAGGAGGGATGACAATGGAAATTCGTCCAGTATCAGATTTAAGAAATAAATTCTCTGAAATTGAGAAAAAAGTTAAAGAAGGAAAACCAGTATATCTTACTAAAAACGGATATGGAAGTATGGTTGTATTAAGCATTGAATAATATTCTTAGTTAACTGAAGATATAGAAATGAAATTAGACGAGGCTGATCGATTTGCAAAGTCTACAAAAGAACGCTTAACACATGATGAAGTTTTCAGCAATATCAGGGATTGGTTAAATGGATAAAAAGTACTATATAAAATATTTACAATTATTTAAACATGATTTAATGGAGATTACAAATTATATAAGCAATATCCTTCAAAATCCAGATGTTGCTATTTGTTTAGTAGATGAATTGGAAATGGCTATTTTAAATAGAGCTAAAAGCCCATCTGGTTATGAGCCTTATCAGAGTTTAAAACAAAGAGAACATCAATATTATCGAATTTATGTTAAGAATTACACTGTATTTTATATTTTAATTAATGATACAATGGAAATAAGACGTATTTTATACAATAGAAGAAATTTCTCACAATCATTATAAATTGTTTATGAATGATAATCTAATATGAAAAATGCAGAAAAAATGAATGAAATGCTTTATGTAAAAGTAGAAGATGAATATATTGCATTTATTGAACGTTTAAAGAAATTGTCACAAGATGTTGGAATACCAAAAGATTTAAAAGAAATTGTAAAAATTGAAGATTTGGATTTCTTATCTTAGTCAGCTTTTGATGATGTTTGTCGACCTAGTAATTCAAGAGAAATAAGTGTTGTTAAAATTAAAGAATTATATAAATCATTGTTATAATAATATAGAGTTGAACAATTTTATTATGTTGATTTGTTCAATTTTTTTATTTATGTGTATTTGTTAATGTATAGTTAATAAAAAAATAATAATATTAAATCGAAATATTAAAAAAAGAAGACGTATATTTTTTAAGAATCTTTCATAAAATAAATGTGATTAGGTTATTGTCAATAATAATAATTATGATATAATTTAGGTGTTTATAAGAGGTTTTCAATTAAATAGAAAAAGGAGGATAGCTCGTGGGAAATATTAGTGAACATGTAAAAAGAGAACGTGAGGCTAGGGGCATTACATTAGAGGAATTGGCCAAAGGGACATTTATTTCTGTAGCTGTCTTAAGAGATATAGAATCAGGGGCATTTGATAAGTATAAAGGTGATGAACTATACTTAAAAATGTATTTAAGAAAGATTGCTAAATATTTAGGATTAGAAGAAAAAGAGCTTGATGCAGAATTTGAAGCATTAACACAGGAGATACAATTAGAAGAAATAGGACGAGGTAAAAAGAATAAACGAGTTGTAGAGGAAAATAAAAAAAATGTGACTATTTCTGGAAAAGTAAGTGATACTTTTAAAGATTTAAAAAACACAAAACCCAAAAAGCCGATTTCTAATAAAAGGGTATATGAAGATCGATATTTAATGAGATATTTTAAATATGCTTTAGTTGTTTTAGTTTGTGTAGCAATTATTTTTGTAGTCTGGTATTCAATTGTTGCAAGTAAAACTCCTAGTGATGGAAAAGATTTTAATGACAACAAAACACCTACTGTTGAGGGTAATAATGATAAGGGTGTTCAAGATACAGATGACAATAATGATAAAAAAGATGATGATAAAGATAAGAAAGACAATGATAATGATAAGAAAGATGATGGGGAAACAAATAAAGCTGTTGAAATTACAAAAAATGGCAGTTTAAATTACAGTTTTAAATTAAAACCAGGACAAGAAACTTTTAAATTTAAAGTTGAATTTGTGGGACGTTCATGGTGTCGGTTAAATGTAAATGGAGCTGAATATGAGGGATTTAAGAGCGGTATTTATAATGATGCTAATAAAAGTAATTCGTTAGATGCAGCACCTGAGACAGTTGAATTAGAATTTAATGCTGGAGATTTTCAAAATCTAGAGTTAACATTTGGGTATTTTATGGGACATCGTTTTTATATTAATGATACTTTATTAGAAGTAGATCCAAGTGAATATAGTGGGGGAAGAAAGACCCTTGAAATAACGCAGGTGAAATAATGAATTTACCTAATAAATTAACAATTACTAGAGTATTATTAGTACCTTTATTGATTTTAATATATATGTTTCCTTATGATATGGCAGGAATTAATATTCCTGTCTATCATATCTTAAATACTGATATATCATTAATAAATATAGTTATTTTAGTCATTTTTATAATTGCTTCTATTACTGATTATTTTGATGGACAAATAGCAAGAAGAAAAAAGCTGATTACAACTTTTGGTAAATTTGCTGATCCAATTGCTGATAAATTACTTATTAATACGATTTTTTTATTGTTAGCAGGTGATGGAACAATTAATATTATAATTCCAATAATTATGATATCTCGTGATACAATAGTTGATGCAATTAAAATGTCAGCTGCTAGTAAACAAGTAGTAGTTGCTGCTAGCAACTTAGGAAAATTAAAGACAGTTAGTCAAATGATAGCTTTAGCATTTTTATTAGTCAATAATTTTCCTTTTTCAAGTTTGGGCATTGATGTAGCGACGATTTTGGCTTGGGTTGCAACGATAATATCTGTAGTTAGTGGAATTGATTATTTTATAAAAAATAGAGAAATGCTTATGGAGACAATGTAATGGATGAATTAGCAAAAGCATTAATACAATATAATATAAGTATATCTAGTGTAGAAAGTTTTACAGTAGGTAACTTTGCCGCAATGCTAGGAAGTATTCCTGGCATTTCTAAGGTTTACAGAGGAAGTTTAGTAACTTATCAGAGTGAAACAAAGGAAAGATTACTAGGAATATCACATGATATAATAAAAAAATATGGGGTTGTTAGTAAAGAGACTGCTTCTTTAATGTGCATTAATGGTAAACAAATCTTAAATAGTGATATATGTGTATCGTTTACTGGTAATGCAGGTCCCGAAGCAATGGAAGGAAAACCTGTAGGTCTTGTGTATATTGGTATTTTATATGAAGGTGTAAATATTTATGAATTAAATTTAAAGGGATCACGTACCGAAATTCAACAACAGGCAATTGATTTTGTAATTAAAAAATTAATTGAAAAAGTTAAAGTAAATTAGTTTTTTTTGAAGTATATAAAAATAGGAGGAAGTTATTATGGCTGAAGCAAAAACAAAAGAGAATAAAGAAGAAGCTAAAAGGGCTCAAGCATTGGATGATGCAATTAAACAAATAGAAAAGAAATATGGAAAAGGTTCAGTAATGAAATTAGGAGATCGTAGTGCGGTTAGTATTGATGTAATACCAACTGGTTCTTTAACGCTGGATTTAGCACTTGGGATTGGCGGATATCCTAAAGGACGAATTATTGAGATTTATGGACCTGAATCAAGTGGGAAAACAACGTTAACACTTCATGCCATAGCAGAATGTCAAAAACAAGGAGGTAGAGCGGCTTTTATTGATGCTGAACATGCAATTGATCCTGTCTATGCCCAAAGTTTAGGTGTAGATATAGATGAATTAATTTTATCGCAGCCAGATTCTGGGGAACAGGGATTGGAAATTGCAGAAACTTTAGTTCGTTCTGGAGCAATTGATTTAGTAGTGGTTGACTCTGTGGCAGCTTTAGTTCCTCAAGTTGAATTAGATGGTGAAATGGGTGATGCCCAAATGGGGCTGCAAGCTCGTTTAATGTCTAAAGCATTAAGGAAAATAGCTGCAGAACTAAATAAATCTGAGTGTACGATTATTTTTATTAATCAGTTAAGAGAAAAGATAGGTGTAATGTTTGGTAATCCTGAAACAACTACTGGTGGTAGAGCGTTAAAATTTTATTCTTCAATACGAATTGAGATTCGTCGTAGTGAAGCAATTAAACAAGGTAGCGATATTGTAGGAAATAAAACAAATATTAAGGTTGTAAAAAACAAAGTAGCCCCACCATTTAAAACAACACAGGTTGATATTATCTATGGAAAAGGTATTTCTCGTGATGGTGAGGTCCTTGATTTAGCTGTAGAAAAAGATATTGTAGAAAAAAGTGGAGCCTGGTACGCATATAAGGGTGAAAAGATTGGACAAGGACGTGAAAATGCTAAAACATTTTTAAATACTCATCCTGAGATAATGGATGAAATTACTCAAGCTATCATTAAATCTTTAGAAATAGAAGAAAAGTAGGTTTAAAATGGGATAATAAAAAAGATTTAAAGTTATTATTTATAATTTTAAATCTTTTTAAATATCGAAAATTTATTTTATGATGAAATTCAAGAGTCTAACAAGGGTAATTGGTATTGTTCGAGAATTAAATTGGTTTTTAAAACAGAATATTTATTTTTTAATGCTAAAAGAATCGCTGCATCAAATTTAACTTTTGGATATAGATAACCATTGTTAGATAATGATAATAGATTATTAGTTTCCCTAATATCTAACTGCATTGCTAGAGCTAGTTGGATAACTTTATTACGACTAGGAATCTTTGTGCCATTAAAAATTTGATATGCATAAGTTCGATGTAAATTAGCTTTATTGATTAGAATGCTTTTACTCATATTCTTTTTAGCTAAAAGAGCTTCTAAATAATCAACAAAATTAATTTCAGGAACTTGTTTTAAAAGTGTTTCAAGAGTTAAATGTTCGTTTTTATTAATAATATCTAATAATTGAGTTGTTGAAATCATTTTTATCACCTATACTTAGGATATAATATAAAAATCTATGTTGCAAGGAGAAATGTATGGATATTTGTGAACTTTATGATGAATTAGAAGTAATTAAAGAAAATAAATATAAAAAGCTTTCACTTGTACGTAACCAAATTGATCATCTTTTATATTTAAAAAGGGAAATTGCTGCTCATAATAAAGAAATATATTATCAATTAGCTAAAAATGATAGTAAGTATTGGCCTAAAATATATCAGGTACAGGAATCTGATAATAAAATAATTGTTATTGAAGAATATATTAATGCACCCACATTAGAAGATGTTTTATTAAATGAGTCATTGTCTAAAGAAAAAGTTATAAATATTTTCTCTCAAGTATGTTATGCTGTTTTAAAACTACATCAAATGAATCCTTCAATAATTCATCGAGATATTAAACCAGGTAATATATTTTATGTACATGGCAAAATTTATTTATTTGATTTTGATATTTCAAGAAATTATCAATTAGAAAAAAATAAAGATACACAGGTTTTGGGAAGTGTAGGATATGCAGCACCAGAACAATTTGGATTTGGGCAAAGTAATAGGCAAAGTGATATTTATGCACTTGGGGTACTTTTAAATGTATTATTGATTAATAAATTACCAAATGAGACAATTTATTCAGGTGAAGAAGGAAAAGTGATTAGAAAAGCAACTAGCATTGACCCGAATCAAAGATATACATCTGTTAAAGAATTATTAAATGATCTCAACATAAAAGAAGAATCTTCTGTAAAAGAGTCAACATATAGTTTACCAGGATTAAAAAGTGATAATAAGATTAAAAGAATTTTATCATTTATAAGTTATGTGATAATATTTTTATTTTGTTATAGTGCACCAGTTACATCAAATGGTGTTTTAGCAACAGGAATAATTGCTTTTTTATATCGAACATATATGTATATGATGATAATGACTATAATTTTAGTTATTGCTAATTATTGTGGTGTACATAATTATTGTTTTTTCTCAAAATCTAAATATTTTATATTTCGGTTACTTGGAATTGTTTTATATCTTATTTTAGCATTATTTATTGAATTAATGGCTATAAGTTTAATAATAGCTTTTTTTGAAATTAACTAATGTATGCTAAAAGCAGACCAATTGACTAATTAAAAAATATATAATTTTCTTGTGAAAAGGGAGGATTATATATGAAAATTTTACGTAAGTTTAAAGAATTATCACTAATGAAAAAAATACTATGTTTCATAGTAATTATTGGATTGATTGGAATAGTTGCTGGTGGCAGTTCTAATGGTGAAACAAAGAAAAAAGAGGATGAGCCTACTAATGAAGTAACAAATGAAAAGGAAGAATATAAAATAGGTGAAGTAGCTAAGGTTGGTGAAGTTGATTATTTGATTAATAATGTTGAGGTAACTAAACAAATTGGTAGTGAATATGTAAATACAAAAGCAAAAGATACTTTTTTAATTATTGATATTTCAATTACTAATAATGAAAAAGAATCTTTAACTGTAGCTGATAACTTTTTTAAATTATTAAATGGTGAAAATGAGTATTCAGCAGATAGTACAGGTGCCATCTATTTAAATGATAATTCAATTATTTTTAAAGAATTAAATCCTGGGGTTACATTGCAAGGAAAAATAGTATTTGATGTACCTGAATCAGTTGCAATGGCAAATGAAACAAAATTGCAGGTTCAAACAGGTATTTGGGGTAGTGAAAAAGATGTAATTTCATTGTCTAGATAAAATTTGTTATATAACGATATGGGGCTGTAACGAGTGAATAACTCATTTCAGTTTCAAAAAACATAGTCATCTGTGCAATGGCATGAATTTAAGAATAATTATATTTCGGTAATCTAAAATAACTTGGGGTTCTGGGGTTTTAGATACTAAAAAATCATGGTATTAATTACTAAATTAAAAGAATCAGCTGTATATTAGTCAAATTAGATTAATCAGTTGATTCTTTTTATATGAAATAATATGATAATTGTATAATCACATTATTCTAACCTTTATATCAAATTATTATGAAGGGGCAAATATTATATGGAGCAATCTAGAATTGATTTATCAAGATATAGATTAGAGCAGGCAGAGCAATGTATTATTTCTAAGTTCTATATAAGATTGGAGATTTTATAGAAGTTATTGATTTTGTCAAGCATTCAGGAGTAATATCGTATTTTAGAAAGACTTACATTAAAATAGGTATTTTTGACATAAAACTATTAAACATTATTTTAGAAGTAAAAGTTTGAAAATGTAATCCATTTGGAAGAATAAAAAGTATTTAAACTATCATATTATATATAAGCAAACTGTTTTTGTTGATTTTTTTATGATTATATGGTATATTCTATTTGTAAATTGGAGGACCAAAGCCTGAGTTGGAGCGACTAAATCGGAGAACCAAAGCCTTAGTTGGATTAAACAGTTTGTTAACAGAGATACAACTCAAGTTGTTATCTCTGTTTTGCTTTCTTATAGGAAGGAGTTGTTTACAATGAGATTATATAGACCTAAAAGTGATTATATTCAATATCTTTTTGATAGGGATAAAAGAATAATTAATTCAGAAAATACGATAGGGGTTCCTATAAGATTAAATGAGTTAATATATTTTTTACCTATTGATTCACCATCTGTTTCTGATTATGAAGATGGCGTTCTAAAGAAATCATCCCCAACTATAATGAGAATGTTCGATTTGAAAACCAAAATTTATTTAGGTAAATGTCTATTTTCAAACATGTTTTCAGTTCCTTATAAGGAGTTAGAAGTGGTTGATATAACTGATTTTGACGAAGAGAAATTTGTACTCATGGAAAAAAAGTTAGAATATATAAAAAGAAACCATGATAGAATTATGAAATCAGCTAAAATGCTTTTTAAACAAAAAAGTAGAAATTATAAGCAATCATATCTAAAATCTACTGTGGATTTTACTAAGATTGAAAATGCATCATTAGAATGGGAAATACAAAAGTATGGGAAACATTATAATAGATTTCCTGATCAGAATTTCTTTTTAATAAATCCAAATATTGATGGGTTATCTGAATACTATTTAATGAATAAAGAAGTTAAAATTGCAAAAATTGTTTTTGATAACTCATTACAGAAGATTGATAGTATTTTGGAAATTTATAATGCAGAGTATGCACCACTAGAATGTTTTAATAAAGATAAACTTGATAGTGAGAGAATGACTGCTTGGTTCAAAGGAAGAGGAATACCTTCATGGCGTGACGGATTAGATGATTTCTTAGAAAATCTAGGGATAGAAAATAAGGATTTTTTATTGAATAGAGCATATGGTTTATCTCTGTCGGATCAATATTGGATGAATCCAGTTGAGAGATTAATGGATTGGAAAGATATTAATTTTTTTGATCATGATTTTAATAGTCAAGATTTCATAGATGCTTCTTTTGAAGATAAATTTGTAGACAATAGAGCAGTTGATTTTTATTCACCTAATAACACATCTGATGGAATGCTGAAAAAAGTATGGATTGTAGGAGAAGATAATCAAAGGTATCTTTTGAAAGGATCGTTTAAAAGAAAAGGATTAGAACCATTTAATGAAGTTCTATCAGGAATGATAGCACAAGCAATCAATTTGGAATATATCCCTTATACTATTGAAGTGATGAACAAAACACTTTTTTCAAAATGCAAATGTTTCATTGGTAAAGATACAGAACTTATTTCAGCATATGCAATTCTGGCAAAAGAGAACATAGATATGAAAGAAAACTGTGTAAATGTTATGAACCACTATATTAGAATATTAAAAGAAAAAAGTGTTTTTGCGGTTGAAGAAAAGTTGGCTAAAATGTTTATCTTAGATTATTTAATGGTTAATCAAGATCGACATTTAGGAAACTTTGGTATTATAAGAAATGTTAATTCATTAAAATGGGAAGATATTGCTCCAAATTTTGATAGCGGACAAGCTATGTTTTCTCAAAAAGAAGTATATGAAATGAATTTTGTGAAAGCAGAAGGTTGTTTCTTTAATAATAAGAATTTAGATTTTGAAGAAATATTAAAACATGCTCAGACATTATTTCCATCAATTCAATTGAATTTTGAAAGTTTAGAAAGTATACCATACAAGTGGAAAAACGAGTTGAAAAAATATCAATATGTTTCATTAATTAGTGATGAAAAAATTGATGTGCTTATAGAGGGGCTTAAATTAAGAATTGCAAAATTAAAAGAAAATCTATTTAATAGATTATAAAGTACAATTGTAAGAAAAAGATGATATAACAAGGAAATGTTATACAAAGTGAAATTCTCATTTCAGCCAAAAAATATTGTTGTATCTATAAAGGGATATAATAAATCGAATACAAGTTGTTTTTAAGATGTTCAAATTTGAACATCTTTTTGTTGGGAATAAAGTCAGGAGGAAACTATTTATTATTATAAAGTGAGATTCACATAGGGCAAAAGCCTTTTTATTATGTTGATTAACACATTAAATTAAATATGATTTTGATCATTTAAAAGATGATGAAACAATAAAAAGTAGATTATGCTTAAAGACGCAAGTTAAAAAGCTTACTAATAACAATAGAATTTTAAGTGTTAATGTTGTAATATCTGTTTTTTTTGAATTTTCAAATTGTGAAGAAGTGTTGAATAGAGATTTTGATGATATATTAAAATATGATGGTATTGCAATATTATTTACTTATGTAAGAACATTGATTCAAAATATGACATCTTATGATTGTTCAAATTCAAGAATTTTATTACCTCCAATTAATATTAAAGCAATTGTTGATGAACTTGATAGTAAAGAGGAATAGTAGTAAAATCTAAAAAACAGCTTAAAAAAATAGTAATCCACAATAACCTGGGGTAAATAAGTTATTGTGGATTATTGTGTTTTCAAGCTGTTTTGAAACTGAAATGAGTTCTTTACTCGTTACAACCGTTTTTAGAAAAATATTTATTTAGCACTTATTTTAAATCATCTTTAAGTTTTAATAATGCTGCAAATGGAGAATCTTCAATCGATGTTTGCTGTTTTTTTTGTTGATTCATATATTTTTTAACATCACTTTTACGAGCTAACGAACTTTTATTTTCACGTTCTTTTTTAAATGCATTCATGTGTTGGCGGTAACCACATGTTTTACAAACAAACATTTGCTTATCACCTTTTCCTACAAGTTCTAATTTTTTATGACAATTAGGACATCTGGCGTTAGTGACAATTGAGATTGTTTCACGATGTTTACAATCTGGGTTTGAGCATACTAACATTTTTCCCTTTTTTCCATTTACTTCAAGCATAAGTTCACCGCAATCTGGACATTTTTTGGTAGTCAGGTTTTCGTGTTTAAATTTAGCTTGACTAGAACTAATTTCAGTAATTATATTTTGAGTATAATCTTTTATTTCATTAATAAAGTTATTTGATTTTTGTTGTTTTTTTGCAATTTTTGCTAATTCCATTTCCCATTTGGCAGTTAATTCAGGTTCTTTTAAGTCTTGAGGGACTAATTGTAAAAGCTGTTTACCTTTACTAGTAACCCTGATATCATTTCCATGTTTTTCAATTAAAAAAGTATTAAATAGTTTTTCGATAATATCTGCTCTTGTAGCAACGGTTCCTAAACCACCAGTATTTTTTAATGTTGTATTAATTTGTTTTGATGAGCTGTTTGTAAATTGAATAGGATTTTCCATTGCTGATAGTAATGTTGCTTCGTTGAAATAAGCTGGTGGAGTAGTTTGTCCAGTTGTTTTAATGATTTCATTAACTGTTATTGTTTCATGTTGTTTTAATAGTGGTAAAGACTGATCGTCATTGTCTTCATCTTCAATTTTTCCATAAACTTCTTTCCATCCAGTTTGTTTTTCGATTTTACCTTTAGCAGTAAATTTTTCTTTATTAATAACTGCTTTGATAACTGTCTGTTCATATAGATATGGTGGTAAAAGAACCGCTAAAAAGCGTTTTAAAACTAATTCATATATCTTCATTTCTTTATCACTAAATGATCCTAACATTGCTGGTTGTTCAGTTGGGATAATCGCATGATGATCACTTACTTTGCTGTTATTTACAAAATGAGCTTGTTTTTTAATTGGGACAGCTAAAATTTTATTAATTATATGATCATAATAACCTCCTTTACTAGCTTCAAGACGTTCTTTTAAAGTAGGAACGATATCATCTGTTAGATAACGAGAATCAGTACGTGGATATGTTAAAACTTTATGGTATTCATATAAATCCTGCATAATTGATAATGTTTCTTTTGCTGAAAAACCATACAGTTTATTAGCGTCTCTTTGAAGTTCAGTTAAATCATATAACTGTGGAGCATATTTCTTTTTAGTTGTCTTATTAATCTCAGTGATTTTTAGTGAATGATTTGAAATATTTGTAATTATGTCATCAATGTTTTCTTCATCAAAAAGATGAGATTCATTTTTATTTGATTGCCATGACCAGTTAATATCTTTAGTTATTACTTTAATGCCATAAAAAGTACGTGGGGTGAAGTTTTTAATTTCTTCTTCTCTTTTAGCAATCATTGCTAATGTTGGAGTTTGTACACGACCACATGCTAATTGGGCATTATATTTACATGTCAAAGCTCTAGTGGCATTAATACCTACTAGCCAATCAGCAATACTTCTGCTATAAGCACTATGATATAATGCATCGTAATCATGGGAATTTTTTAAATTTTTGAAACCTTCTTTTATTGCTTTATCAGTTACTGAAGAGATCCATAATCTTTGCATTGGTTTTTTAATATGTGCTTTATTAATGATCCAGCGAGCTACTAGTTCACCTTCACGTCCAGCATCGGTTGCAATAACAATATTATTTACATCATTGCGATTCATTAAATTTTTAACTGCATTATATTGTTTAGTTGTGTTTTTAATAACAACAAGCTGCATTTTATCAGGGATAATTGGAAGATCATTGATATCCCACTTTTGATATTGTTTATCATATTTCTCTGGATCGGCTAAAGTGACTAAGTGTCCTAAAGCCCAAGTTACAATATATTTATTTCCTTCTAAACCACCATTTATACTTTTAGTACAGTTGAAAACACGTGCGATGTCACGCCCTACAGATGGTTTTTCTGCTAAAATTAATGTTTTTGCCATTTTATTACCTCATTTCTAATTTATTTTACCACATTATCTATTAATGTGATATCAAAACTATAAAATGATACCGCTATCTTTTTTTACTGATAAAATCACAAGTATTTTTAGTTTTAATAAATTATAATTTTATAATATATTAAAAAATAGTGATAATAGAATAATAAAAACCACGAACAATAAATAGTTTTCATTGTAAATAAGATAAAAATATTATACAATACTATTGTGTTTTTTGCATAAAATGAATTTATATATTCATATAAATAAAACACATAGAAGAAAATGGGGGGCAAAAAATGTCAGAAATTAATGCCGTTTCTATTTTAACCTATGTTCTAGCTGTAGCTTTAGGATTTTTTATAAACTATTTAATAAATAAATTAAAAATATCTAAGGCTAACGTAAGTGCTGCAAAAATTATTGATGAAGCAACTGTTAAAGCAGATAATCTTATTAAAGAAGCAATTTTAGATGCAAAGACAGAAGCTTATGAGTTAAAACTTCAAGCTGAAAAGGAAGCTAAATTACAAAGACAAGAAATTACTGCACTTGAAAATAAACTTTTACAAAGAGAACAAACAATTGATCGAAGAGATATTGCGGTTCAGGGAAAAGAAGATGTTTTAGCACAAAAAGTAGTACAATTAGACGAAAGAGAAGCCGGACTAGGGAAACTAGAAGCTGAATTAAAAGAAAAGATTAATGCCAAAGTTGGCGAATTAGAAAAAATTGCTGCAATGTCAGCGAATGAAGCAAAACAAGAATTATTTAAACAGGTTGAACAACAAATTGCTACTGAAATGACAGCATATATCAAAGATCAAGAAGAGGAAGCTAAATCTAAAGCGAGTCTAATTTCTCGAGATATTATTGCTAATGCAATTAATCGTTACGCTCAAGAAGAAACAGTTGAAAGAACTGTTTCAGTAGTTGCTTTACCTAGTGAAGAAATGAAAGGGAGAATAATCGGTCGAGAAGGACGTAATATTAAAGCAATCGAACAAACTACAGGGGTAGATTTAATTATTGATGATACTCCTGAAGCAATCACGATTTCATGTTTTGATCCAGTACGCCGAGAGATTGCAAGATTATCATTAGAAACTTTAATTCGTGATGGTCGGATTCAACCAGGTAGAATTGAAGAAGTAGTTGAAAAAACTAAAAATGAATTAGATGAAGTAATAAGAAAAACAGGAGAAGATGCGATATTTGAATTAGGAATTTCAAGAATTGATAAAGATATTATCATGATGTTAGGGAAACTTAAATATCGTACTAGTTATGGACAAAATGCTTTACAACATTCTTTAGAAGTTGCACATTTAGCTGGAATCATGGCAGCTGAATTAGGTTTGAATCAACAATTAGCAAGACGGGCTGGATTGTTACATGATTTGGGAAAAGCAATTGATCATGAAATGCAAGGTAGTCACGTTGAATTAGGTGCTAAGTATGCTAAAAAGCATGGAGAACATCCAGTTGTTGTAAATGCAATTGAATCTCATCATGGTGATGTACCTGCAACTAGTGTGATTTCAATTTTGGTTGCTGCAGCTGATACTTTAAGTGCGGCACGACCTGGAAGTCGTAGTGAGACAATTGAAAACTATATCCAGCGTTTAGAAAAACTTGAAGAAATGGCAAAAAGTTTTGATGGTGTAGATCGTGTTTTTGCGATTCAAGCAGGACGTGAAGTACGTATTGTCGTTAAACCTGATAAAGTGGATGACTTGATGTCACATAAAATAGCTCGTGATATTAAGAATAAGATTGAAGAGGAACTTACATATCCTGGTCACATTAAAGTAACTGTAATTCGTGAAATTCGTGCTAGCGAAGTAGCAAAATAAAAAGGGGATAGGCCTAGCCTATCCTTTTATATGAAAGGAAAATAAAATGAAAATATTGTTTATTGGAGATATTTTTGGAGAAATTGGTCGTGAAATGATTGAAGACTATTTACATCGTTTGGTTAAGGATAATCAAATTGATTTTGTAATAGCTAATGTTGAAAATACAAGTCATGGAAAAGGTTTATTAAAGAGACATTATGATGAATTATCATTTCAAGGGATTCAAGCAATGACGATGGGAAATCATACTTTTGATAAAAAGGAATTATATGATTATATTGATGAAGCTGATAGATTAATTGTTCCTATTAATCAGCCTAAAGTATTACCTGGAATTAAGTCACGAGTATTTAATGTACTTAATAAAGAGGTACGAGTTACTAATGTTTTAGGTGCTGCATTTATGGATAGTAGAAATAGTAATCCATTTGAAATAATAGATGATTATCTAGATTTAAAACAAGATATTCACATAATTGATTTTCATGGGGAAACAACAAGTGAGAAAATAGCGTTTGCACATTATGTCAAAGAAAAAATTAGTGGTGCTGTTTTAGGTACTCATACTCATGTTCAAACTGCTGATGAGAAAATAATTGATGGTAAAGTTGCATTTATTAGTGATGTTGGGATGACTGGTCCATATATGAGTGCGATTGGTTGTGATTTAGATGCGATTGTAAGTAGATTAAGAGGTTTTAATGCGCCTTTTAGTGTAGCCAAAAGCAGCGGTCAATTATCAGGGGTGATTTTAACATTCGAAGATGATAAACCAATAAAAATAGAAAGAGTGTTAATTAATCAAGATCATCCATATTTTTAGGTATAATTTTTTAATGTTTTCATATAGTTGATTAGGAGGCTATAATATGGAAACAATCAAAGTATCATCATCGTCTAGTCCCAATAATGTAGCAGGGGCTATTGCAAGTATGATAAGAAATGAATCTAAACTACAGATTCAGGTTATTGGAGCGGCAGCTTTGAATCAAGCAATAAAGGCTATAGCTATTGCAAGAGGGTATATAATTCCTACTGGGAATGAAATTATTTGTATTCCTTCTTTTCATGATTTAATGGTTGATGATAAGGAGATAACTGCGCTTAGATTATTACTGGAATTACGATAAGTTTTCTTTTTAGATATATTATTTAGTGAAAGGCTATATCGTAAAATATAAAATTAATTATTTTAATGATTTAAAGTAAGTCTATTATTATTTGGAAAAGATAATAGAATGCTGTAAAATCAGGTTTAAATTTATACTTTTTAATTTAGTTAGATGAATTTTATGTAATAAGGACATATAGTCCTTATTTTTTTGTGGAAAAGTTTTGATTTTATGTATATAATAGGTTAGAAAAGTGGTGAATAAATGAAAGATTATAGTAATTATTTTAAAGGACCTTCATTAAGTGAGGCAAAAAGAAGAAGTTGTGATGAAGTAGGTCGCTATGACGATGCATATTATGTACCAGAGGAAATGATCAAAGCTGGTCTTGGTAAGAAATATTATATACAGACATATGGATGTCAAGCAAATGAACGTGATAGTGAAACTTTATCAGGAATTTTGGAAAGTATGTCATATCAGCCAGCTGAAAATATTAAACAAGCTGATGTGATTATTTTAAATACCTGTGCAATTCGTGAGAATGCTGAAGAGAAAGTTTTTGGAAAAGTTGGGTATGTAAAAAATTTAAAAAAGACTAATCCAGATTTAATATTTGCAATGTGTGGCTGTATGGCCCAAGAAGAGGTTGTAGTGAATCGAATTTTAGAAAAACATCCTCATGTTGATTTAATTTTTGGAACCCACAATATCCATCGTCTACCTGAATTATTAAAGGATGCACTTTATAACAAAGAAATGGTTGTTGAAGTATGGTCAAAAGAGGGAGATGTAATTGAAAATGCTCCAGTTAGACGTGATAACAAGTATAAAGCTTGGGTAAATATTATGTATGGATGCAATAAGTTTTGTACATACTGTATTGTTCCATATACTAGAGGAAAAGAACGCTCACGTTTAGCAAAAGATATTATTAAAGAAGTTGAAGAATTAGTAGCTGATGGTTATCAGGAAATAACTTTATTAGGTCAAAATGTTAATAGTTATGGCAAAGACCTTGGAGATGATTATAATTTCTCTAATTTACTTGAAGATGTTGCTAAAACCGATATTCCTAGAATTCGTTTTACAACGAGTCATCCTTGGGACTTTAGTGAAGATATGATTAAAGTTATTGCTAAGTATGATAATATCATGCCAGCGATTCATTTACCTGTACAATCAGGTAATAATGAAATATTGAAGTTAATGGGACGTCGTTATAGTCGTGAACAGTATTTAGCTTTATTTCATAAAATTAAAGAATATATTCCAGATTGTACAATTACAACAGATATTATTGTAGGATTTCCAAATGAGAGTCATGAACAATATTTAGATACTTTATCATTGTATCAGGAATGTGAATATGATTTAGCATATACGTTTGTTTATTCTCCTCGTGCTGGTACTCCTGCAGCTAAAATGGCAGATAACGTAACCAGAGAAGAAAAGGATCAGCGTTTATATAAATTAAATGAAATTGTTAATGAAAAGGCTCATAAGCAAAATCAACGGTTTTTAAATGAGGTTGTTGAAGTATTAGTAGAAGGAACTTCAAAAAAAGACGATACAATGTTAACTGGATATACACGACATCAAAAACTTGTTAATTTTAAAGGAAATCCATCTGATATTGGAAAGATTATTAAAGTAAAAATTACAGAAGCCAAAACATGGGCATTAAAAGGTGAAGCAATTGAATCATAGTTTAGATTATGCAAAGCAGTTAAATGACTATTTATTAAATCTTGAAGTAATTAAAGAGTATCAAAAATATGAACAGTTAATTAATCAAAATACTAAAATTAGAAAAATGGAAGCTAAGATAAAAGCTTATCAAAAAAAGATAGTTAATCAAAAAGCTAAACAGGATGAAACAGTTATTAAAACGATTAAAGAATATCAAAAAATTAAAGAGGAATTTGAAAATCATCCTTTGGTTGTTAACTATCTTTATCTAAAAAAAGAGGTAGATGAGATTATACAATCGATAAATAGTTACATAAATGGACAATTATTAAAATAAGGGTTGACTTAGTTATTGAACATAATTATAATATTATGAAATATTAGACATAGAGATGAAGAAAAGGAGAGATAGAATGGCATATTTTTTTGATGAACCATCGCATACATTTAATGAATATCTTTTAGTACCAGGATATTCATCGACTGAATGTCAAGCTAAAAATGTTGATTTAAAGACACCTTTAGTTAAATTTAAAAAAGGTGAGGAACCAGCGTTATCGTTAAATATTCCTCTAGTTTCAGCAGTTATGCAGGCTGTATCTGATGATAAGATGGCAGTTGCACTTGCAAGAGAGGGTGGTGTTTCATTTATTTATGGGTCACAATCAATTGAAGATCAAGCAGCTATGGTTAAACGAGCTAAAACTTATAAAGCAGGATTTGTACCAAGTGATTCAAATTTAAGTGCTAATGATACATTGGCCGATGTTATTGCTTTAAAAGAAAAAACGGGACATTCTACTATGGCAGTAACAGAAGATGGTAGTGCTAATGGTAAATTGTTAGGAATTGTAACTGGTAGGGATTATCGTGTTTCTAGAATGGATTTGGATACAAAAGTAACAGAATTTATGACACCATATGATAAGTTGGTTTGTGGACATATTGGAGTTACGTTAAAAGAAGCAAATGATCTTATTTGGGATAATAAACTTAACGCTTTACCTATTATTGATGATAATCAAAAGTTAGCATATTTTGTTTTTAGAAAAGATTATGAAACAAGAAAATCTAATCCAAATGAACTATTAGATGATTCAAAACGATATGTAGTTGGTGCGGGAATTAATACTCGTGATTTTGCAGATCGTGTTCCAGCATTAGTAAAAGCTGGTGTGGATGTATTATGTATTGATTCTTCTGAAGGTTTTACAGAATGGCAAAAAATTACAATTGATTGGATTAGAGAACATTATGGTGATAGTGTAAAAGTTGGTGCTGGGAATGTTGTTGATGCAGATGGATTTAGATTTTTAGCCGATGCTGGAGCAGATTTTGTTAAAGTTGGTATTGGTGGTGGTTCTATCTGTATCACTCGTGAACAAAAAGGAATTGGTCGTGGACAAGCAACAGCAACAATTGAAGTAGCGAAAGCTCGTGATGAATATTTTAAAGAAACAGGTATTTATGTACCAATTTGTTCAGATGGTGGAATTGTTCATGATTATCATATGACTTTGGCATTAGCTATGGGTTCTGATTTTATTATGTTAGGTAGATATTTCTCACGTTTTGATGAATCTCCTACAAATAAAGTAAGTATTAATGGTCAATATATGAAAGAATATTGGGGTGAAGGTTCAGCTCGTGCTCGTAACTGGCAACGTTATGATATGGGCGGTGATTCAAAACTTTCATTTGAAGAGGGTGTTGATTCATATGTTCCATATGCAGGAAGTTTAAAAGATAATGTTGGTTTAACTTTGAGTAAGATTAAATCAACAATGTGTAATTGTGGAGCTTTAACTATTCCTGAACTACAAGAGAAAGCAAAAATCACTTTAGTATCTTCAACAAGTATTGTTGAAGGTGGGGCTCATGATGTTGTTTTGAAAGATTCTACATCAGGAAATGGTCATAAAAACTAAATAAATAGATGAAGATGTAGTAAAATACATCTTCTTTTTTTATGTTATTAGGTTTTTTGTACATTTTTTGAAATATTTGCATATATTAAAATAGGTGAAGAACATGGCAAACAATATTCGTGAAATTATTACTCAGGCAGTTATTGCTAAAGGGAAAAAGAGAACCCTTAATAAATATCCTTTTGTTATTGAAAACTATGATAAGATTTTAGGATGTTGGATTACTAATCATCGTTATAATGCAACTTTTAAAAAAGGTCAGCCTATTGTTTTAGGAACTTTTGATGTTCATCTGTGGTATAATTATAATGATGATAGTAATATTTTGAAACAAACAGTTAGTTATATGAATGAATTAGATTTGGTTAAAAAGGAAAGTCGAAACTTTGATGAAAATGATGAATTAATGGTAGTATGTAATCGAGAACCTAAATGTATAAGTGTAAATAAAAGTGATGAAAATGTATTAATTGAAATTGAAAAGGAAATATCTTTAAGTGTAGTTGGGAAAACAACGATGAGAGTAGAGACTAAAAATGAAAAAGAATCATGGGATGAATTGGATAATATCACAGTAGATGAAAATTTTATCAAATGAAGGCGTAAGCCTTTTTTCTTTTGTTAATAGTTGTGCTATAATGGGATAGTAATTTTTTAGAAGTGGAGTTAAGATATGAAACCTAAATATAGTCCAATGATGATGCAGTATTTATCAATAAAAGAAGAAAACCAGGATTCTATTGTAATGTTTAGATTAGGGGATTTTTATGAAATGTTTTTTGATGATGCAATTTTAGTATCAAAAGAATTAGAAATTGCATTGACTGGAAAAAATGCTGGTGCAGTAGAAAGGGTGCCAATGTGTGGTGTTCCTTTTCATTCAGCAAGTGGATATATTCAAAAGTTAGTTGATAATGGTCATAGAGTAGCAATTGTTGAACAATTGAGTGAACCAGGAAAAAAAGGAATTGTTGAGCGTGGAGTAGTTCAAATCATTACACCAGGTACTATTTTTGATGAATCACTAACAAATAATAAAAATAATTATATTGCAGCTTTAGAAGAGTTTGATTTTAATTATACTTTAGCTTTTTGTGATATTTCTACAGGTGAATTTTGTGTTACTAATATTGATAAAAATGAGAAGCTTTTATTAAACCAGCTACAAATGATGGCTGTAAAGGAGGTTGTTTGTTTATCGAAGCATATTTTTAAATTTGATGATATTTTATCTTCACCTTTTGATAATGATAAATATAATGATAAATATGCGAAGATTTTTAGTAATATTAATGATTTAAAACAAATAAAAACAGCTTCATTATTATTAAATTATTTATTAGATACACAAAAAAGAGAATTAGAACATCTTCAAATAATTGAAGAAATAAATAATGATGATTATTTAACAATGGATCTATATACTAAAAAAGCATTAGAATTAACTACAAATACTAAAAACAATGAAAAATATGGTAGTTTATATTGGCTGTTAGATCAAACTAAAACAGCAATGGGATCAAGATTATTAAAACAATGGATCGAACGTCCTTTAATAAATCAGGCTCAAATCGAAGACCGATTAGATATAGTAGAGATTTTTACTAATTATTTTATTCAAAGAGAAAGTGTTAAAGAGATTTTAAAAGATATTTATGATCTTGAAAGATTATCATCACGAATTGCGTTTGGAAATATTAATGCTCGGGATTTAAAGTGGATAAGTTCTTCTTTAAAAGTGCTACCCGAATTAAAAGCGCAGTTAATATCATTAGATGAACCTTTGATTAATGAATTAGCTAATAAATTAGTTGATTTAAGTCATATAACAGAACTCATTGATCAAGCAATCGTTGATAATCCACCACTGACAGTAAAAGAGGGTGGAATCATAAAAGATAGTTTTAATGAAGAATTAGATGAACTTAGATATATTCGTAATCATGGAAAACAGTGGTTAGCTAAATTTGAACAAAAAGAACGTGATAAAACAGGAATTAAAGGATTAAAAGTTGGTTATAATCGAGTTTTTGGATATTATATTGAAATCACTAAGGCAAATTTATCTTTAGTTAAAGATGAATTTAATTATACACGTAAACAAAGTTTATCAAATGCAGAGAGATTTGTTACACCAGAATTAAAAGAAATGGAATCAAAATTATTAAGTGCGCAAGATAAAATGGTGAAATTGGAGTATGTTTTATTTACTCAAATTAGAGATTATATAAAAAAAGATGTTCATACTCTTCAAGATGTTGCTAAAGTGATTGCTCGAATTGATGTTTATCAATCTTTAGCAATGATTTCAAGTGAGAACAGTTATGTACGACCAGTATTTAATCAGAGTAAAACTTTTAATGTTGTAGATGGAAGACATGGTGTAATTGAACAAGTAATGGCACAAGGATCATATGTTTCTAATGATGTAATGATTGATAATAATTATCCAGTATTATTGATTACAGGACCAAATATGGGTGGTAAATCAACATATATGCGCCAAATTGCTTTAATTGCTTTAATGGGCCAAATTGGATGTTTTGTACCATGTAGTGAGGCTAATATACCTATTTTTGATCAGATATTTACTCGAATTGGTGCTAGTGATGATTTGATTTCAGGACAATCTACATTTATGGTAGAAATGTTAGAGGCAAATAATGCTTTACGTTATGCAACAGAAAATTCTTTAATTATTTTTGATGAAATTGGTCGTGGTACAGCGACATTTGATGGGATGGCAATAGCTCAGGCGATGATTGAATATATTGCAACCTCAATTAAATGTATTACTTTATTTTCGACTCATTACCATGAATTAACATTTTTAGAAGAAAAAGATTTGGGAATTAAAAATGTTCATGCTAGTGCTTCAATTGAAAATGATGATCTAGTATTTTTATATCGAATCAAGTCAGGTCGTTCAAATAAATCTTATGGAGTTAATGTTGCAAAGCTTGCAAAATTGCCTGATGCAGTTTTAAATCGTGCTAATGTTTTATTAGAGGCATTAGAGGAAAATAATATTGAACATCATTTAAGTAATGATACTTTAAAACAAGCTCCTGCAACTTCAATGAGTGTTGTTGAAAAATATCTTGATAATATAGATCCAATGGCATTATCGCCAATTGATGCTTTATCAACATTGATAGAATTAAAGAAATTAAATGAAAGTAGGTGATAAAATTGCAAAAAATAAGACAACTAGATGATGTTTTAGCTAATAAAATTGCAGCTGGAGAAGTAATTGAGCGACCAGCTAATGTTGTAAAAGAATTAGTTGAAAATAGTATAGATGCTAATAGTAGTAAAATAGATGTAATTGTAGAAGAGGGAGGATTGGATTTAATTCAAATTATAGATAATGGTGATGGGATGGTAAAAGAGGATGCTTTACTATGTTTTAGTCGCCATGCTACGAGTAAAATAAAAGATGATCAAGATTTATTTTGCATTCAGACGTTAGGATTTCGTGGTGAAGCAATTCCTTCGATTGCATCAATTAGTAATTTTGAATTAAAAACAAGTACTGGTGAAAAGGGAACGATTGTAAGTTATCAATATGGTAAATTTATTAAGTGTGAAGATAGTGATTGTAAAAAAGGAACTAATATTAAAGTAAAAAAGTTATTTCAAAATGTTCCTGCACGTTTAAAGTATATTAAATCAACTAATGCAGAGTTTGCAAATATTCAAACTTATATAGAACGTTTGTCGTTATCTCATCCACATATTGCATTTTCACTGGTACATAATCAAAGGACAATATATAAAACTAATGGAAATGGTAATTTGTTAGAAGTAATTTCTAATGTTTATGGCTTAAATGTCGCTAAAAATATGATTGCAGTTGATTTTGAAGATGATGAGTTCCATGTATCAGGATTTATTTCAAAAATTGATGTTAATCGTGCTAGTAAAAATCATATTGTAACAATGGTGAATTCGAGAGTTGTTAAAAATAAAATAACGGTTGATAGTATTAATAATGCTTATCGTCGTTATTTAGCTGATAAGCGTTTTCCAATTGTAATTGTAAATATTGAAATAGATCCATTTTTAGTAGATGTTAATGTTCATCCCTCTAAATTAGAAGTACGATTTTCTAAAGAAACGAAATTAAAAGAATTAGTTTCTCAAGGAATTAGTGAAGCTTTAGCTAAAATTAATTTAACTTATGAAGCAGTAACATACAATAATAAGCCTAAGTTTATACCTGATTTACAACAACCTAGTCTTGATTTGAGCTACGAAAAAGAGTTAATTAATCCAACTAAAAAACCTGTGGATGAAACAACTAAAGAAATAATTTATCAGGATATAAGAGATGATGAAAAAATAGTTGCTGAATCAAAAAAGGATTATATCATTCCTGATAAACAGATTATTGAAACAAAAGTTGAATTACGTGAAAAACTAATGAAGAAAAAGCTGTTTGTAAAAGGACAAGTCCATGGAACATATATTATTTGTGAAGATGAAACAGGAATGTATATTGTTGATCAGCATGCAGGTCAGGAAAGAATAAATTATGAATATTATTTAGAAAAATATAAAAATCTTGATTTGTCAATGAGAGATTTGTTGATACCAATTACTTTAGAATATCCTTTGAGTGAATTTTTAATTATTGAAGAAAGAAAGGATTTATTAACTCAAGTAGGAATAAATCTTGAAGTATTTGGAGATAGTGGCTATGTGATTAAACAATTACCATTATGGATGCAAAATATTGATGAGCAATTATTTATTGAAGATATGATGACACAGTTATTAAATGATAATAAAATAGATGTAGTTAGATTACAAAATCATGCAATTGCAACATTAAGTTGTAAAGCTTCGTTAAAAGCAAATACATATTTATCTAATGAAGGAATGCAAAATATTATTGATAATTTAATGCGTTGTGATAATCCATATGTTTGTCCACATGGACGACCAACAATTATCTATTATTCTGTTTATGAGATTGAAAAACTATTTAAGAGGGTCGTATAATGGAAAAAGTTATTGTGGTAGTAGGACCAACTGGAGTTGGTAAAACACAGATGGGAGTAGCTCTTGCTAAATATTTTAATGGAGAAGTAATTAGTGGGGATTCCATGCAAATATATAAGACTATGGATATTGGTACTGCAAAAGTAACAAGTGAAGAAATGAAGGGAATTGTTCATCATCTAATTGATATTAAAGATCCAACAGAAAATTATAGTGTTAAAGATTTTCAAGACGAAGTAAGATTAAAAATAAAAGAAATTACTAGTCAAGGTAAATTACCGATTATTGTTGGTGGGACAGGTCTATATATTAAAGCAGCACTTTATGATTATGAATTTGGTGAAAGTCAGATGGATCATCAAGAATATATTGATAAATATCAAGCTTATTCAAATAAGGGGTTATATGATCTTTTAAACAAAATTGATGAAACAAGTGCAAAAGAACTTCATCCTAATAATCGTCAACGAGTATTAAGAGCAATTGCTATTTATGAAAGTACAGGTATTAAAAAGAGTGAGACTCTAGCAAAACAAAATCATGAATTAGTATATGATGCTAAATTTATTGGATTGACTTTAGAACGTGAGGCTTTATATGAACGAATTAATCAACGTGTTGATTTAATGATGGAACAAGGCTTGCTTCAAGAAATAGATGGTTTAATGAAGAAAAATTATTCAAAAAATCTTCAAAGTATGAAAGCTATTGGTTATAAAGAATGGTTTGATTATTATCATGGAACTCAAACCCTTGAAGAAACTTTGGAATTAATCAAAAAGAATTCTCGTAATTATGCTAAACGTCAATATACTTGGTTTAATAATCAAATTCCAGTTAAATGGTTTAATGTTAATCTTGAGAATTTTGATCAAACAATTAAAACAGTTATTAATGATTTAGAAAGATAATTATGTCAATTTATTACTCATGCAACTATTAATTGACAGATTGATTAGTCATAGTTTATTGTGAAAAAATTATAATCAAGGTTGGCAGGAGAAAAAATAAAAAAGGTTATCACAAGAGGAATTATCATATCATCTTGGGGTATCAAGATAATTAGTAAGTAAATGGGAGTCTGAAGTTTTCTCGAACTAAAGGATAACTTACCTGTTTGTAGAAAAGAAATGATTATATTGAAATAATATGTATAAAAAAAATTTAGAATTTGCAGAGGTATTTTTGGGAATATGAAAAGATATGTTGCTTTATTAAGAGGTATTAATATAAGCTAAAAAAATAAAGTGCCAATGGCAGAATTAAAGAAAGGCTTTGAAAAACTTGCATTTGAGGAAGTTAAGACATATCTGAATAGTGGCAATGTAATTTTCTCTAATGATGAAGATGATACAAAGAAGTTTACAAATCAGATTGAGGTAATGATTAAAGAACAGTTTGAGCTTGACATTTCTGTTTTTGTCATACCAAGTAAAGCCCTTGAGGATATCTTGCAAAATGCACCTGACCAGTGGGGCAATGACAACAAAGAAATCTATGATAATCTGATTTTTATTATATCATCAGCAAAATTTTCTGATGTATATAACGAAATTGGGGAACCTAAAAAAAGAATTAGAAAAGATAGAGAATTATAAAGAAGTAATATTCTGGTCTTTTAGCCGTAAAGATTATCAAAAAACAAATTGGTGGTCTAGGGACAGCAAGTGCAAATATCAACACTCAGCTAACAATAAGAACAGTTAATACTATTAGAAAAATAGTTAATATGTAATCGCTTTTCAAATTTTTGTTTTTGATTATGATTTAAAGAAAAGACAAGTTTTATTTATGGATTGGGGGGATATATGTATTATCCAAAACAAATACCATATATTTTAGATAGAGAATTTCAAGAGCATATTGAGTATAAAGAATATCTATTTAAAGAATTAAACGATTATTGTATGTGTATTTGGCAAATGCATTCAAAAAGAATTTTAAATAAAACTATATATAATTATATATTACCAGATGCCTGTATTGATATAGTAATTGATTTTTCAAATAAGACTATTCGTTTTGCTGGTTTTAGTAAAGAAACAATTCCGTTTGAATTAAATAAAAAAATAGATTATATGGGTGTAAGATTAAAACCTGGCTCTTTTTATCTTCTTTTTAAAATAGGTGCAGATCAGATAATGGACCATCCCCTTCCGTTTTCAAAAATAGATAATTCAGATAGTTTGTATGAAATATTTACTTTAACAGATGTAAATGAAAGATTGAATATTTTTAAAAATTATTTATTAGATAAAATAAAAAATAAGCCAAATACAAAATATATAGAAGTTGTTGAACAATTATATCAAACACCTAAAGAACAAACAGTGATAACTATTGCAGAAAGCTTTAATTGCAACAAACGACATTTATATAGAATATTTAAAATGAATTATGGATTATCTCCAAAAGTATTGTTAAATATACTGAGATTACATTTATGTTTAACTTTAATGATAGAAAATGATATTGATTTCATTGAAGTTGCGAACATCTGTGGTTTTTATGATCAGGCTCATTTCATAAAAGAAATAAAGAAATACACAGGATTTTCGCCTTTGAGATTATTAGATAATTATAAATAATGTCCTTTTTTTACAATACATATATGTGTGCCAATCCTATAATTATATATGGAGGTAGAAATATATGTATGAAACAATAACAACAAATATTATGGTTGAAAATGTAAAAGAAACAATAGAATTTTATCAAAGTAAATTAGGATTTCAAAAAGTATTAAGTGTTCCAGAAGAAGGCAGTATCCTAGATTTTGCTATTATAAAAAAAGATAATATTTCTATTATGTTTCAAGAAAGAAAAAATTTACTAGATGAATATCCTACTTTACAAAAAAATGAAATAATACCAACATTTACTTTATTTATTACTGTTAAAGATGTAGAAAAATTATATGAAGAACTAAAGGATAAAGTTAAAATTGCTAAAGAACTTCATAAAACATTTTATGATAAAAGTGAATTTGCTATTTTTGATAATAATGGAAATGTTCTAACAATAGCATGTTAAGTATGACTTTTCAAAATTTAAGTAGAATTATATAAAAGGGTTAAAAAGTTATAAAATTTTAGCCCTTTTATTTTTATAATGATTATGATTTATTAGTCAATTAAAAGAGTAAATTTTAGTTTATAGATAACTAGCATACACATCACACAGACGAAAAATAATTGTATTTACAAGGAAAAATCGCATTTTACAAGGGAAAGTAAAATGCGATCATTTGACATATGAAAACTGGATAGAGAAATGAAAAAGATAGTTGATTTTAATTAAGAAGTTGACTGTATTTTTTTACAGAAATTTAAGCCTAAGCAATTATCAATACATGGTATTTATTTTTTTAGTCTCTGTTCTTTGATGTATGGAAAAAAGTTTAAATCAAAATAAGTTCAAACCGCAAATAATCGTTAGATTCCTAGTTTAGTATTATCTAAATTATATTATCTACTGTTTTTTTGATTTAGTTTTTTAATATTGCTAGTTCTACCGTGTTTTAAAATGCGACGATAATTTTCTGCTAAAGCTCGTTCATAATTACTAGTCATCCATGGTATATAAAATTGAGTATTTTCAAGTTCTTTTGGGAGATATTGAATATATTCCCATAATTCAGGACGATTATAATCATATTTTTCATCATCCTGTAAACCGATAGGGGTAAAACGTAAGTATGAAGGAGTTTTTAAAGAACGTTCATTTAATGAAGTTATTGCTGCATTGATAGCATTTTCACTGGATTTTGATTTTGGTGATAAGCATAAATCAATAATTGCACTTGCAATTGGGATTCGAGCTTCAGGGAAACCAATTGTTTTAGCTGCTTGTAAAGCTATTACTGTACGCATACAAGCATTAGGATTAGCTAAACCAATATCTTCATATGCAGTAGTTATCAGACGACGTTCTAAAGATTCTATATCATTTGCTTCAATTAATTTAGCGAAATAATACATTGCTCCATTTGGATCACTACCACGAATTGATTTTTGTAATCCACTTAAGGTATCATAGTAATTATCCTCATCTTTATCATAAACAACATTTGTTTTAATAGCAGCAGTTTTTAAATCATTTTGTGTAATATGATTATTTTCACAGACAATTGTACATATTTCTAAACAATTATATCCATAACGAATGTCGCCACTACATATTTTAGCAATGCTTTGTAAAGCGTCTTTGTCTATTTTATATTTGTTATCTAGACCAGCTGGTGAAGTTAATGCTTTAGATAATCCGTCAATAATCTCATTAGTAGTTAGTGGTTTTACTTCAAGAATGTGACAACGTGATCTAATTGCTGGATTGATTGAATGATATGGGTTTGCAGTTGTACATCCAGCGACAATTAGTAAACCACTTTCCATGTGAGAAAGAAGATCATCTTGTCGAGCTTTATTTAAGCGATGAACTTCATCAATGATAACAAATAAACCATTACTCAATTTAGCTTCTTCAATAATAGCATCCATTTCTTTTTTATTGCCAGTAGAGGCATTAAAGATACGATAGGGTATATCCAAATCATTTGCTAAAGCTATTGCAATAGTAGTTTTGCCACAACCAGGGCTACCATATAATATAATTGAAAAAGGATGTTTCTTTTCTACAAATTTAGTTAGAATAGCATTTGATCCAACAAGGTGTTTTTGACCAATAATTTCATTTAAATTTTTAGGACGCATTCTATTTGCAAGGGTTGATGACATATTATCTTCCTTTCTTTTTTGAAATTAGTTATAATGATTATAACATTTTTAAATATTGAAAGATAGGTGGATTATTATGAGATTAATTGTACAAAAAGTAAGTAAAAGCAGTGTTAAGATTGATGGAGAAGTGGTAGGGAAAATTAATAAGGGATATATGGTTTTAGTCGGAATTACTGATGGGGATGATGAAATTTTAGTTGGAAAGATGGTGGATAAATTAGTTAATTTACGAATTTTTGAAGATGAAAATGATAAATTAAATTTATCTTTATTAGATGTTCAAGGAAGTATATTATCAATATCACAGTTCACTTTATATGCAAATTGTAAAAAAGGTAGAAGACCAAGTTTTGTTGATGCAGCTAAACCAGATGTATCAAAACCGTTATATGATTTATTTAATAAAAAATTGGAAGAAAAAGGAGTTAAGGTAGAACGTGGTGTATTTGGAGCAATGATGGAAGTTTCGTTGATTAATGATGGACCAGTGACAATCATTTTAGATAGTAAAGAAATTTTTTAGTATAGATTAGATAAAATTTGTGGTGAAATATATCTTGAAAATTAGTCAAGATATATTTTTTTACAAAATAAATAAAAAAAAGACTTTACAAAAGAGAAGTGATATGGTAAATTAAATAGGCACTCAGGGAAAGGGAGAGAGGCCGGAGAAAAAGGCATGAAAAAAGTCAAAAAAAAGATTGACTAAAGAAGGAAAAGAGTGTAAGATAAACAAGTCGGCAAAAGAAGCCGAGGAGATCATTGAAAACTAAACAGAATTAAGAAACACACGTCAATATCCGGAAGGATAGAAAAGAAAAAGAAGAGCTAAACAAACGAAGAGTTGTTTGAAAGATAAAACAATGGAGAGTTTGATCCTGGCTCAGGATGAACG
>NZ_FOIN01000017.1:0-7645 GCF_900102365.1 Thomasclavelia cocleata
AAAGAACCAGCTTCCAAACAAATGATATTATTAATGACAGTAGAGAAATCAAGTTTACGATTACGGATAAAATCAGTATTAGGATTCTCAACGAAAAGAGAACGAGAATTATTCAAAATCTTAATGCAGTGATTCAAATTTTTTCTAAGAGAGTTAAAATTGTTCATAAGTCATACCTCCAAAAGTTCATACCTATAAACAATAGGCTTATTATTCATAAAAAATATGAATAATAAGCCTCACAAACTCATTTAAATGTCAACACTTTTTTATAAAAAAAAGAGGATACCAATATTTTTATATCGATATCCTCAATATCATTTCCTTAACTTAATGACATTGATCTCAAGATAACCTATTTTTAAAATCATTATAATCAAATTCTTTAATAATCTTTATATCATCTTTTTGCTTTAAAACAATACTTGGTAAATTCATACCATTAAAAGTATTATTTTTAACCATTGAATAAATTGCCATATCTTTAAACCATAATTGTTGTCCTATCTGTAAAGGCTGATCAAATGAGTAATCACCAATAATATCACCTGCTAAACAAGTTGGAGCGCCTAAACGATATGTATATTCTCTTTCATTAGGTAGAGCACTATTAATAATTTCTGGTCGATATGGCATTTCCAAAACATCAGGCATATGGCAAGCTGCTGATGTATCCATAATTGCAATATTCATTCCATTATTAATAATATCTAAAACACTTGATACTAGATATCCTGCATTTAATGCTACTGCTTCACCCGGCTCTAAATATACCTCAACTTCATATTTAGCTTTTATTTCATTGATAACGTTGATCAATGTACCTAAATCATAATCAACACGTGTAATATGATGACCACCGCCAAAGTTTAGCCACTTCATTTGTTTAAGATATTTACCAAATTTTGTTTCAACTGCTCTTATTGTAGTTACTAAATCATCGCTATTTTGTTCGCATAAGGTATGGAAATGTAAACCTTCTATTCCTTCTAACAGCTCATCTTTAAAGTTTTCTAGTGTTACTCCCATACGTGAAAACTTTGCACATGGATCATAAATTTCATGGCCAATTTGAGTTGAACATTCTGGATTGATCCTAATTCCACAAGATGTTCCTGTCTGTTTAGCTAAATCTTGGTATTTTTGCCATTGATTAAATGAATTAAAAACAACATGATCACAAATACTCATAATTTCTTCAATTTCATCATCACGGTAGGCTCCACTAAAAATATGATTTTCTTTATGCATCTCTTCATATCCCAACTTAGCTTCGAAAAGACCACTAGCTGTTGTACCATCTAAATATTTTGCTATAAGTGGATAAACACTAAACATTGAAAAACATTTCTGAGCTAATAAGATTTTACACCCAGTTTGTTTTTTAACTGTTTGAAGAATTTTTAAATTTTTTTCTAATAATTGTTCATCAATCAAATAATATGGTGTCTTCATTAGTCTACTAATACTGGATTATGATCTTCAATCCATGGTAATCCCCATTTATTTAATGCTTCCATAAATGGATCAGGATTAAATTCTTCAACATTATATACTCCAGGTTTTTTCCATTTTCCTTGTAATAATAGCATTGTCCCAATCATTGCAGGTACTCCAGTTGTATAGCTAACTGCTTGAGAACCAACTTCTTTATAACATTCTTGATGATCACAAACATTGTATAAATAATACGTTTTATCTTGTCCATCTTTTTTTCCTTGGAAAATGCATCCAATATTTGTTTTTCCAATCGTACGTGGTCCTAAGCTGGCTGGATCAGGAAGAACTGCTTTTAAAAACTGTAATGGAATAATTTGCTTTCCTTCATATTCAATCGGTTCAATTGATGTCATTCCTACATTTTCTAAGCATTTTAAATGTGTCAAATAGCTTTCACCAAAAGTCATAAAGAAACGAATTCGTTTAATTCCTGGAATATTCAAACCTAATGATTCTAATTCTTCATGATGTAATAGATACATATCTTTTTTGCCAACTTGAGCAAAATCATATTCACGTTTTATTTCCATTGGTTTAGTTTCTACCCAATGCCCATTCTCCCAATAACTTCCATTGGCAGATACCTCACGAATATTGATTTCAGGATTAAAATTAGTTGCAAATGGATAACCATGATCACCACCATTACAGTCTAAAATATCAATATAATTAATTTCATCAAACTCATGTTTTAAGGCATAAGCACTAAATACACCTGTTACGCCAGGATCAAAACCACAACCAAGAATTGCTGTTAAACCAGCTTGTTCAAATTTTTCACGATATGCCCATTGCCAACTATACTCAAATTTTGCAGTATCTTCTGGTTCATAATTAGCAGTATCTATATAATGGCAGCCAACTTCTAAACAAGCATCCATGATTTTTAAATCTTGATAAGGTAATGCTAAATTTAAAACTACTTCTGGTTGAAAGTCTTTCATTAATGCTACTAATTCTTTGACATTATCTGCATCTACCTGAGCTGTATGTATAATTGTTTTTGTCGTTCCTTCTAATTTTGCTTTTAATTTATCACACTTACTCTTTGTTCTGGATGCAATCATGATTTCTTCAAATATCTCACTATTTTGACAACATTTGTGAATTGTTACGCTTGCAACTCCCCCACATCCAATAATTAATGTTTTTCTCATTTATTCTTCTCCTTTATTCATCGCTAGTAATAGTTCTCTTAATACTTTGCAAGCTAATGCTGTTGAAGCACCGCTTTGATCATAAACTGGTGATAGTTCATTAATATCCATAGCTACAACATTTAATTTACTCACAGCAATTATAGCTTCTAATAATTCTATAAATGTTACTCCACCAGCTTCTGGTGTTCCAGTTCCTGGAAATACGCTTGGATCTAATACATCCAAGTCGATCGTAAAATATACTGGATAATTTTGACACTCTTCAATAGCTTCTTGTAAACCTTTAAAATTAAATTTATTTAAATTAGTATGTTCTTTTGCCCAATAGAATTCATCACGTTCCCCACTACGAATTCCAAATTGATGAATTTTTCCATTGCCTACTATGTCATGTACTCTTCTAATTACCGAAGCATGAGATAACTTTTCACCAAGATATTCATCACGTAAATCAGTATGGGCATCAAAATGAATAATTCGTAAATCAGGATATTTTTCTACAACTGCCTCTATTGCTCCTAATGTTACCAAATGTTCACCACCAATCATACATGGCAGTTTATTAGCTTCGAGAATTGTTTTTATTGTTTCTTGAATCATATCCAACGACTTGCGAGGATTCCCAAACGGAAGCTCTAGATCACCACCATCAAATACTTTGATATCTTCTAAATCCTTATCTTGATATGGACTATATGTCTCTATTCCAAATGACTCTTGACGCATAGCTGATGAGGCAAAACGAGTTCCTGGACGATATGAAGTTGTACTGTCCATTGGAGCACCAAAAATCACACACTTTGCTTCATCAAATGACGCTTCTAAACCAATAAACGTTTGTATATTTTTATTCCACATCTCTAAGTAACTCCTCTACATAATTTGGTAAAGCAAAAGCCCCTATATGAATTCCTGTATTATAATATTTTGTTTTTATTCCATTAGCCTTCCATCTCGTTTTTTGAAAATCTTTAATTGGGTGATATTGCTTTGAAGCAAATCCAAATAACCAATGTCCTGATGGATAGGTTGGTATATGTGCTTGATAAACTCGTGAAATTGGAAAACTTTCAACAATTCGCTTATGTGCTCGTTGCATTGCAATTGCATCTTCTTGATAAAATGGACTTTCATGCTGATTTACCATAATTCCGCTATCATTTAATGCTTTATAACAGTTTCCATAAAACTCTTTTGTAAATAATCCTTCTCCAGGTCCAAATGGATCTGTAGAATCAACAATAATTAAGTCATATTCATTTTCTCTACTTCTTACAAACTTTAATCCATCTTGATAATAAATATTTAGTCTTGAATCATCAAAACAACATGCTGTTGTTGATAAATACTTTTTACTTACTTCAACAACCAGTTTATCAATTTCAACCATATCAATCTTTTTAATCGTCTTATAACGGCATAATTCTCTAATTACACCACCATCCCCTGCACCAATAACCAGCACTTTTTTTACTTTAGGATGAACAGCCATAGGAACATGAACAATCATCTCATGATAAATAAATTCATCTTTTTCTGTTAACATCATATAACCATCAAGAGTAAGAAAACGTCCAAATTCTTTAGAATCAAAAACATCAATTCGTTGAAATTCACTTTGTCCACTAAATAATTGTCGATCAACTTTTATTGAAAAATTTACACCATTAGTATGTTGTTCAGTAAACCATAATTCCATTTATTTCACCTCTCCCTTTAAAACATTAAGATTATTTATTTCCATATCCTCAGGTCCTGTCATAAAACACCCTTTATCTTTAGCATATTGAATATAATCAAGAATTTCTCTCGTTATTTTTTCACCAGGTGCTAAAATAGGAATTCCTGGTGGATAACACATAACAAATTCACTACACACACGATTAACACATAGTTCAAGCGATAATGACTCTTTTTCACCATAGAAAGCTGTTTGTGGAGAAATAATAACTTCAGGATTAATATATTCATGATCAAACATTCCAGTGCGATTTTTTTTAAACCGTCGTCGAATCTCTCCAAGAGCTCCAACTAAACGCTCAACATTAGCCTCACTATCCCCAACTGAAATATAGGCAAGAATATTACCAATATCACCAAACTCAATCTGTATCCCATATTCATCACGTAATAAGTCATATACCTCTATTCCTGCTAAACCAATATCTAAAGTAAATATTGATAGTTTCGTAACATCAAAATCATAAACACTGTTTCCATTAATCAATTCTTTACAATAAGCATAATAGTCACCAATTCGGTTAATTTCTTCACGTGCATATTTAGCTAAATGTCTAACTTTTCTAAATATCTCTTGTCCATGTAAAGCTAAGTTTTTCCGTGACATATCCAGACTTGCCATTAATAAATATGAACCACTTGTTGTTTGGGTCAAATTAATCACCTGTCGAACATAATCAGCATTCACATTTTGCCCTAACAGTAAAAAAGAACTTTGTGTTAAACTTCCACCTGATTTATGCATACTGACACTAGCCATATCAGCTCCTGCTTCCATTGCCGATATTGGTAAATCATCACTGAAATAAAAATGAGTTCCATGTGCCTCATCAGCTAAAGCCAACATATTATGTTTATGAGCTAATTCAACAATAGCTTTCAAATTTGAACAAATTCCATAATAAGTAGGGTTATTGACTAGTATAGCTTTAGCATCTGGATTATCTTTAATTGCCTGCGTTACTTGATCAATTGACATTCCTAAAGATATTCCCAATCTTTTATCAACATCAGGATTTACATAAATTGGAATAGCTCCTATCAGAATCATTGCGTTAATAGCACTACGATGAACATTACGAGGCATAATAATTTTTTCACCAGCTCTAACACTTGCCATAATCATACTTTGGACAGCTGACGTTGTTCCCCCAACCATAAAAAAGGCATGTGCTGCATTAAATGCATCAGCTGCTAACTCTTCGGCCTCTTTAATTACTGAAACGGGATGACATAAATTATCTAACGGTTTCATTGAATTAACATCAATACTCATACATTTTTCACCTAAAAATTCTGTCAACTCAGGATTCCCTTTACCATGTTTATGTCCTGGAACATCAAAAGGTACTAAACGGTCTCTTTTCATTTGTTGTAAAGCTTCATAAATAGGCATTTTACTTTGATCTAATTTCATATAGCCTCCTAAAAAATATTACTTCCACTATAAATTTCTATCATTTCTTGTCTTAAATTATTAGTTATTTCTAACCTTACTTTAGGTGGCAATTCATAAATATCAGTTTTAAATAAATAGTTTTGTAAATCAATTTCTTTAATTAACATCTTTGTATGAAACATATTAGCTTGGTAGACATTAATATCCGTAGAATCATAATTAAGTAGTGTTTTATTATCAATAAACTGTTGAATTGATGACATTGGCCTATCCATAAAAAGTTTCTTCCCTTTTATATCCCTAGTAAAACCTCGAACACGATAATCCATTGTAATAATATCAGAATCAAAACTGCTAATTAAAAAATCTAGAGTTGATAATGGCGATATTTCACCACAAGTAGCTACATCAATATCCACTCTAAATGTTGCAATACTTGTTTCTGGATGATACTCAGGATAAGTATGAACACTAATATGACTTTTATCTAAATGACCCAAAATTATTCGATCATCAACAGCTTTCATTTCCCCTTGGCGATTTTTTAACATATCTTCTTCAGCTAACAACATTGTCACACTGGCGCCTTGAGGATCATAATCCTGCTTTGATACATTTAATACGTGTGCACCAATCATATTTGCTACTTCATAAAGGATATCTGTTAGTCTTTTTGAATTATATTGTTCATCAATATAAGCAATATAATCTTTTTGTTCCCTTTGACCTTTAGCATAGCAGACATCATAAATATTAAAACTTAATGATTTAGTTAGGTTATTAAAACCATACAATTTTAATTTCTCGTTCATACTTGATTCCCCTTTTCCATAAAAAAACTCAAATAGGTACAATCCCACTTGAGTATCAATATGACATATTATTAGAACAACAAAAAAAATCCTAGTCTATTTACGTCAGAGTCTATATAGCAAGAATTACTTTTACTACTCTTATTGATTGTTTCACAAGTGTGATGTGCCTCAGCACACGGTTGTATAGTCACCAACTCAATGTTAATACATTAACATCAACTTATAAAATTTGAACTTTTGTTCTATCAATAAGGCAACAAAGTTGCCAGTCCGGCATTTGACCTAGCTGTCCGTATGGCTTTAACTCAATAGAGTGGTCAAAAAATTCTCACAAAATATATTACTTTTTTGCTTTAATTTGATTATATAGTATTAATTTATAAAAATCAACATATTTTTATAAAATTAAATATAATGTTTAATATAGTAAACTATGCCCCATGATTTAATAAAAAAACTTACTAATTTATTTTTTAATTAGTAAGTCTTTTTAAGCGTAAATTTATTTTAATACTTTCTCCTTTTTGAAATATAGTATCCTTGCTAAACTTAATGACATTAATGCAATACTTGTTCCAATTAAACTATTGTCACCTGTCTTTATTGCAGTTGTATCTCCTGGTTTTGCTACTAATCCCTCAAGGGCTTTTGTTAAAGCTGCATGTGCTGCATTTACTTCTGCTTCGCTTGCTTCTGGATTTTCTAATACTGCTTGTGCTTTCATTACTTCATTTTCTACTACTGCCCATGTCTTTGCTGTATAACTTGCACTGTTTAATCCATTTGCTTTATTGATTAAACCACTTAATAAATCTTTATTTGGTTTTAATCTTAAGTTCAAGTATGCTCTTGTTAATGCATCACATGCTTCGTCTACTTCTGCCTGTGTTGCTTTTTCATTTCCTAATACTTCTTGAGCTGCTTCTAAGTCTGGTAACATTGCATTCCATGTAGATTCGATATATTTATCTTCTTCTAATCCTAATACTTTATTTACCATTGCTTCCAATAATGATTTATCTACTACTTCT